>VAZM01000012.1:0-2045 GCA_005883135.1 Alphaproteobacteria bacterium | reverse complement strand
TCATCTGGCCGGTATAGGGACCCTGCAGCCCGAAATCGGTGAACAGCACGATCATGCGCTTGCCCCTGGGCGCCTGCGCCGCTCGCCCGCGCGAACCCGTCTTGCCGCAGCATAAGCGCAGTCACGCCCGGGGGGCCGCGCGCACAGCGGCGCGGCGCGACCGCGATCCTCCAGCGCCGCGCGGCGCTCATAGTGATCGGGCGATACGGGGTGTTACTCCCGCTCTTTCGGCTTGTCGGCGTCCCTTGCATCGCCGCCTTCGTGGAGAGTGGAAAGCCTACCGCGTCACCGCGGCGATCGCCCGAAACTCGCATGTTCTCGCCAAAGATAGCCAACATGCATCGCGGCCGCGAGCCCTCGCGCATGCTGTCCAGCTGCTGAGGGTATGGGCGCAGGGGAAGGCCAGCTCAAAGAGGCGAGCGAACGGCGGCGACCCGCATCCGTTCAATAGTGATCGCTTAGCCGATCTAGAGCTTCTTCAAGAGGTTGATCGTGGCGCGCAAGGGCGCGCTCAAGCGCCAGAAAGTCGATTGGCGCATTGCATCCCGTTCGGCTTCTGCTTGGGCACGCAGCACCTGTTCTACATTTCGTTCGGCTTGCGCTTGTTCGCGCTCGGCTTGCGCTTTTCTGTGTAGCGTTTGGTGCGCATCCCCCTTGGCTTCTGCTTGCGCACGCAGCGTTTGCTCTAGGCTCCGTTCGGCTTCTGCTTTGGCGCGCAACGTTCGTTCCGCGTCCCGCTCGGCTTCTGCTTTGGCGCGCAACGTTCGTTCCGCGTCCCGCTCGGCTTCCGCTTTCGCGCGCAACCTTTGCTCCGCGTCCCGCTCGGCCTTTGCGTTGGCGTGCATCATTTGCGCCGCATCCCGTTCGATTTGCGCTCTTGCACGCAGCGTCTCCTCGCGTTCGAGAGCCGCGGCGAGCGCCGTGTGCTGCTGCGTCACCGCCAAGCCGTGCTTTAGCAGGATGTCACCGAACCTGGGCAGCATCGCCCGGTACACGTGCTCTCGGCCGTCGGGTCTTGCAATGATTTGCGTCCATCGCGCCAGTTCGTCCGCGCGCTGCTGGTCGGTCCAATTGCGTCGATCGGGGGCAGGGAAATGCAGCGACACGGGCCATTGCAGGGCCCGAATTCTGCACCAGGGTTCGCGCGCAAACTTCGTCCACATGAACTGATCGGTCGCCAACCCGGTCGGCGTGGTGGTCCAGCCCTCGGGCAGGCGTAAATACGCGTCCAACCGGTGGGCGCCGAATGCGAGGCCAAAACCATTGCTTGCCCACGGACCATAAGGGTGAGCCTGCCAGCTCACCCACAGATCCCTGAATTCGGGCCGCTCGATGTCGAAAAAATATCCGCGGATCCGGCCGTCGAGTTCGACATTGACGTGCATGGCGCCCGCGAAATCCGCATCTTCCAGCGCGGCCTGCATGTCCTGCAAATGCCCCGGCAGCCACAGGTCGTCATCGGCCTGATAGCAAACGATCCGCCCGCGCGCCTGACGAAGGACGCCATCGCGATGACTTTCACCATTACGCGGCGCTTTCGGGAAATCGAAAAAGCGGATGCGGGAGTCGGCCGCCTGCAACCGCTCGACGGTGGCACGAACCGAATCATCGACGCCGTCCCCGACGATGAGGATTTCGATGTCATCGATGCCTTGCGCTTGCACGCTCGCCACTGCGAACGGCAGGGTTGCGGCGCGGCGGCCATGGGTCGGAATGAGAACGCTAACTGCGGGCATCGGCTGCAGCAGATCGTGTTGCGGGCGCGCGCTGGTGCTGCCGTCAGCGCGGGGCGCGGTGGCGCCCGCCCGCCGGGAACCCCAGGGCACCTCGGGGTTGCGCGCGGCGGCGCGTCATAGGCGCGGAGCGATGCGCTCGAACAGCGATGCACCATCGCCGCTGCTCACGGTCGAGCCGCGGAGGACTGAACCGGGAGCTATGGCCATCGGTACGGGATGATTTTTCGGGCGGCCTCTGAGTCCCAGGGCAGCTCCCAGCGATCGGGCCCGTCGTGATCGTAAAGCTGGCTCGGCATGCTGACGATCGTC
>VAZM01000011.1:506-15717 GCA_005883135.1 Alphaproteobacteria bacterium | reverse complement strand
TGTCACCGAGGGGGTGCTCGCGCATAACTGTCGCGAGCACCCCACGGGACACAGCTCCAATAGCGCAAGTGCCGACCGCTTCAGTCTGTCGCTGAAGTGGATCGTGATTAGGGGAGCCAACCATGCGTGATCTTCGTACGAAAGCGCGGGGCTTCGCATTGGTCGCGGGCCTGTGTGCAGTCGCGATCACCGCGGCGGTAGAAGTTCAGCCGGCGAACGCTCAGGATGCGGCCGCTACTCGCGCCAGCGTCCAGCCGGAAGCGCAAGGCCGGGCGATCTATTACGTCGATTTCCGCGCACGGACGGCGGCCAGCTACGGCCATGCCTTCGTGTGGTATGGACGCGCCGACCAGAAGCAGATTGAGGTTGCCGGCCTGCATCCGGCTACCGAGAGCGTCGTTCCCTACATCCTCGGGCATGTCATTCCGGTCCCGTCCGAAACCGGCAAGAGCTACGGCGACCTCGATGACGAGTATTTGACCGCGAGCTACCGCGTCTACATGACCGAGCCGGAGGCGAAGCGGGTGTTCGCTTACATCAAGCATTTGCAGGCGACCTCGCCGCTGTGGAACGCTGCGACCTACAACTGCGTCGCGTTCATCCAGGATATCGCGCGCCAGATGGGCTTGCGCGTGCCGGGCAATCACTTGCTCTACCCGGAGGACTGGGTGAAGCAGCTCAAGCAGCTCAACGGCGGACGCCGCTATATGTCGAGCCCGGCCGTCGCGCAGACGCCGTCGCAGGCGCCGTCGACAAGGGCCACCGCCGCTTCGGCGCCGAAGCCGGCAGCCCCTGCGCGCGCACAAACCGCAGCGGCGAGCTACTAAGTCGCCGACGATTACGCGGCCAAAGGCTAGTGCAGACTACAGCGGAGGCGTTTACGCCTCCGCTTTGTTATTGGGCCATGTACCCCATAGTGCGGCGCCGCGAGCATCGCTCTGCACTGCCCTGAGGGCGACCTATTGCTGCAGAGCAGTGAAATTATGCCACGCTAAGCCCCTTTAAGCTGCGGGAGCCTAGGCGTGCGCGTTTGCGAAGTCGGACGGAGCGCACAAAGCACTCGTCCGCTTCGCCCAAGACGCAACGGTCGCGTGGTTGGCACACCACGGCACAGCCCCTCTTTGCAAGGGTTGCCGTCCGGGTGCTAAATTCACTTCACGCAGATCCCCGAGGACCTGCTGTTAAGAACTCCCGCCAGGTCGAGAGGCAATCATGCAGCCCAACCAACAGCGAACGGCCGTCAATATTGCACCGAACAACCCGGTCTTCGACCTGCCAGTTATCGTTGGCATCGAGGAAGGGCTGTTCGCCAAGGCAGGCCTCGATGTGAGCTTTTCGGCAACGTATGCGGACCGAGAGAAGGACGATGCGCGGACGCCGTTCATGTCGCGCCTCAAGGAGAACCTTTTCGATAGCGGTTCTGCCGACAGCTACAACGTCTGCGAATGGGCGAGCATCGATCGCTTGGAGCGGGGAAAGCGCGGCGGGAACATCGCAGCCTTGCGCGCGGCCGTCGCGGCGCAGGCGATTCTCAGCTTCGACGACAAACTCCAAGTCCCCCGCGACCTATCGGACGTGCCGGTCATGGTGCAGGAACTCACCGGCTCGCATTATACGACCGTCCAGATGCTCGAAAGCGCCGTCGGCCCCGAGCACGTCAAACTCCAGAACGGCGGGTTGCCGCAGATGCGCTATGCGGCGCTCAAGGACGGCACGGCCCGGGCGATCGCTGTGATGGAGCCGTTCATCAGCCTCGGTCTAAAGGAAGGGGCCCATATCATCGCGGCCTCCTTCTATCGCGGCGGTGAGGTCATCTCGGCCGATCTGACGCCGGAGCAACGCAGCGCCTATTATGACGCCGAGAACACGGCGGTCGACCTGATCAATGGCGATTTTTACAAATACGCGCACCATGTCACGGCTCACGCCAAGGACGCCCTGAAACCGACGGAACTGCTGCGGGCGTTCGTACGCTACAAGCACGTCGACTATTACGACGTGGCACTGTTCAACCGCGCGTACGACTGGATGAAGGCGCGCGGCATGAGCGAAGGCCAGAGCCGGCATGCGGCACTGGTGGTCGGCTGATTTCGATTCCCTTGGGGCGCGGGGCAGCGAGCCGTCTTGGGCCGGCAGCTCTATGCCGGTGGTACCGTCTTCCCGGGCCGCAGTCGTGCAAGCATGAAGAGCACAAGGCCGGATGCCAGGCAGGCCGGTACCGCAGCCCAGAGCCAAGCCTCGCGTCCGGTCGACGCATAGAGCGCAACCCCGACGAGGCCAACGGCAGCACCGACAGCGAGAATCGCAAGGGCCCAGCCCGAGCTGACCGTTGCGGCGGCTGCGCTGCGTCGCCCCATGAGCGGCCCCAACAAGAGCGGTACAAACGAGAGCTGGGTGCAGCACAACGCGAATAGGAGGCCAAGGAACTCGCCGCTCGTGAAGCTGATCTGAAGGTATGCGTTCGCGAGCAAGAACGCCGCAATGATCATCACGAGATAGCCCCCGCCGCCCATCATCACGGCGCGCCGCTTCGCCTCCTCCGCCGGCTGGCCCTGCGCCGACGCCAGTTCCGGGCAAAGTGCCGGCAGGACGTCGTACCGAATCGCGCACAGACTGGCGGAAAATAGCGAACTCATCGTCGACAGTGCGATCGCAAAGCCGCTGACCAGCAGCAACGACAAGGCGGCGGCAGCCACCTCATTTGGCTCCGCGGCCAATTCGCGAATGAATACTTGCACAGCGTCCACACCGCCTGGTGTTGCCATGGCGACAGCGGCAATGACGCCCAGCATGCACATGAACAGCGAGATCAGTGCCGCCTCGACGGCATAAATCCTCACGATCCCCCTGAACACTGCGGGCCTTTGGCTCGCCGCAATATCAGGCGAAGCTTGCGCAAACGCCGCAAGTCTTTGCCAATTCGTCATGTCGACGAGGGGATGGAAGAGAGGCAGCAACAACAGCGCCGCAAATGCGATGCCAGGCAGAGGCGTGCCTGACTGCAGCGCCACGAGGCTGTCGCGCGCGATCGCTGCTAGCCCTTCGGAATACAATTCCATGCCGGCGACCACGATGACCCAAGCGGCGCATACCGATACGCAGACATTGAGGATCTTTTCGAACCTGCGGAACAGGCGCGCGCCCCTCGACTCGGGTCCGGACTCATGGCCTTCGGAATCGCGGTTACGAATCGGGCTGGTGTCGATGTAGCGCGACCGTCGGTACAAAGGCACAGCCACGCAACAGGCGGCGACAAACACGAAGGCGAAGGTGCTGTGCGGCGTCATGGGCGGCAGCGCCGAGATCAGCAGGTACAGCAGCAGCGCTGTCGCTCCGAACAGGCCGAGATAGAGGAAACCCAACTGTGACTGCGCCGAACGCATCACCCCGGAGTTTCCGGACAGCATTGTGTATAGCGCTACGAAGATGACGATGGCGCATACGAAGACATCCGCCAATAGGGCGTCATCGGAGAGGACAGGCTTGAGGAACGTCGCTAGAACCAGCGCCTCGCCGGTGACGAGAACAAGAACGGCAAAAACGGTCAGAGCGCACGCCAGCAGGCG
The DNA here is from genome assembly GCA_005883135.1 of Alphaproteobacteria bacterium. Lineage (GTDB taxonomy): Bacteria > Pseudomonadota > Alphaproteobacteria > Rhizobiales > Xanthobacteraceae > VAZQ01. The sequence goes on along the minus strand of VAZM01000011.1, from coordinate 12,151 downwards.
GACTCGAGCATCGTTGCCGTGCTGCCGCGCGATAAAGTCGTGCACCGTGATCGACCCATCGGCGTTCAGCGCATTCTCCATGAATTCGAGCATCGGCCGACGCAGGATGTAGATCAGGCAGACGCCGAATGCGAAAAATGCCGAGTAGGTGATCGCCGGCCAAAAATCGCCGCTCGCACCCCAGACAAAGAACGGACCGAATGTCGCCATCTTTAGCGCATAAGCCACTGAAGAATTCAGAATCACGCCGGGTGGGCTGCGTTCCGACGAAATGAAATAGTCCTGCGCGCGGGCGTATGCCTTGCGCCGCAGAATCATGATCGGGATCAGATAGATTACGAGGGAAACGAGGGGGAGAATTAGAACAAGCGGCATACGGATTTGCTGCGTTCACGTGTCCAACCGCAACCGCGCGATAATGCGGAAAAAATCGACCCGGAGCAACGGATCGAGGAACGGGCTGGCGAAGCACCCATCCACTCCGAAGGGGTGTTTCAGCTGTCACGCAACAGGGGGCAGTGGCTGAGATGATTGCACGGATCGGGCGCGGATACCGCGGCAGGCTTGTGCCGTCCCGCGCGCAAAACCATCGCCAAGCATTTCGTTCCGAACTCGGCGCAAGGTGCCTCGCAGCCGCCATCGCGCTGCTGTGCTGCAGCCCAGCCTTTGCCGGTGAACCGCGCGTGCTCCTGCTGCGAGGTTGGTTCGGCGTGTTCTCGACCGGCATGGACGGCCTTGCCGACGAGCTCAAGTCCAAGGGCATCAAGGCCCAGGTGGCGGGCCATTTGTATTGGTCGACGGCGCTCAAGGAGATCGTGCGCGACCGGGCCGCGGGCAAAACCGGTCCGGTCGTCCTCGTGGGCCACTCGCAGGGCGCGAACAACGTGATCGATATGGCCCGCTCGCTCGAGAAGCAAAAGATTCCGGTCGACCTGCTGGTGACGCTCGCGCCATTCATGCAGGATCCCATCCCGGCGAATGTCGTGCGGGCGGTTAATTTCTATCAGTCGCCGGGCTGGGGCGCGCCACTGACCACCGATCGCAGCTTCCATGGCAAGCTTTCCAACATCAACGTGGGCGATGACTGGACCATTGCCCATGTCAGCATCGACAAGAGCGCCAGGATCCATGCCGAGATTGCCCGCGAGATCCTGGCCGCATTGAAGCCAAAAGAGGGAGTGGAAGAGGCCAGCCCGCTGACCGCGGCCGCGCCGCCGCAATCACCGCAGAAGAATTTGCCGCCGCAGGCGCAGGCGCATTAGCGCGGCGCCCGCCGCGCTAATAGATGCCCGGCAGAATGCGTGACGTGCGCGCCATGTAGCGGCGGTACTCGTCTCCGAACGTCTCCATCATCAGCGCCTCCTCGCGCCCGACGCGCAGAAAGAACAGCGTTCCGAACCCGACCAGGCCGGCCGGCCCGGCGATCCAGTTCGGCAGCAGCAGCGCCTGCGCCAACGCCCAAAGCCAGAACGCCGAATACATCGGATGCCGCACGCGGCTGTAGACGCCGTTCGTCACCAATGCGTGCTGCTCGCGCACTTCCAGCGTGACCGACCAATTGCGCCCGAGATCCTTGTGCGTTCGGCGGAACAGCCAGAGCGAGCCGGCGAAAACCGCGGCTCCGATCCAGCCTTGCCAGGGGCGGAACGCGTAGTCGGCGAAGCGCGGTACGTTGCTGATCACATAGATGAGCGGAAGAACCCCAAGACCAGCGGCCGAGATCGCCATCAGCAGGCTCTCGCGGCCGCGATCGCTGCGCTGGCGTTTCGGCGTGCGCCGCGCGCGGCGGTCGTGGGGGTAACGGATGACGAACCAGCCGACAACGCCGAGAAGCCAAATCGCTTTGGCGAGGAGCGGCGTCATACCGATGGTTGCGCCGCCACCGGGCGCGGCTGCGACGAATCGCGGCACGCGCCGTCGGCCGCGACGAAGTCCAGCAATCCCAGCGGCGATATCGTCCAGTCGCTGAATGCAACCGGCCCGCACACCATCAGAAAGTAATCGTACGGCGCACGCCTGTCATTGGCCATGACCGATCGGTAGTGCAGCCGCAGGACGTGCGTCCGGCAGCGCGCGAATGTTTCCGGCAGCAGCATATCGTGAATCTGCACGCGCCGGATCACGGGCTTGCTGTCGAGACGGTCGTCGGCAATGCGTCTCAGCGATACCGGATCGAACTTGTAGAAGCTGATGGTATCGGCGCGGGATTGATATTCGGTCCAGGCGATCGACGGCTCGGCGGCGACTTCGGCGATCCGGCGGCGGATCGGATTTGCGCGCGGATGCAAGGCAAATTTGGGGATGGTTGCGCCGATTGTGAGCACGCAGACTGCCGGACCGCGGCGGCCGAAATCCGCATCGCGCGCAAGCGCGCGGACGATGATATCGAGCACCAGCATCGCGCCGAGGCTGTGGCCGACGATCACAATCTCGTCCAACGCCGTATCGCGCGTCCGCGCCAGCAACGCTTCGGCAAAAAGCTCGAGCCGCGCATCGATGTCCGGGCGCTCGCCGTGAATGTAGGCGTGGGCGCAGATCCAATCATCCAACAGTTGCTCGACGCGCCAGCGCCGGCCGGGCCATCGCAACAGGAGGAGAAAGACGGCGAGGCCGACCGGCACGCCAAGCGCCGCGGCGGCGACGCCGTCGAGGCCGAGAAAGCCGATTGCCAGGCGCGCGACAATCCATCCGGCGACGGCGAACAGCACGACTGAAAAGATCGGAAACAGGAAAAAGATCGCATAGCGCTGATTCGCGTGGATGTAGCGAAACATCGTGCCGGTCACGATGAGGTCGCAATACGCGAACGCCGCTTTGAGCAGCCGCACTGCAAGCGGCCTTTTGAAATCCGCGCGCACGATGTCGTCCCACAGCAGCGCTTCGTGCACCGCCTCGACCTGCCAGTTCGGGCCGCGCGAGCGCACCGTCCACCAAGCCCGGCACTTGTCGCCCGCTTGCTCCAGCGCAGAGACGCTTGCGTCGATGCTCCACGTCCGCCGGAAAACATCGAGCTGGCGCACAAACCGGCGGTACAGCGCGCCGGCATCCATCGGGTCGTAACCCGCCACATGATAGACATGTCGACGCCGCACCATGCTGGCCGCCGCCTATCTCATCATCTCGTCCGGCGGCATGACGCCCCACAGATTCGCAGCCGACGGATCCTTGGGCCACACCTTCGGTTTTTGCGGGCGATCGCGGTGCCAAGGCCGCGGCTCGAAGTAGCCGAGCTCCTCGTTGACCTGGTCAAGTTCGGCGAACAGCTCGGTGATCAAGCCGTTGGGAGCGCGATGATAGGCGAAGAGGTTATGGCCGATGCCGTGGCGCCCGGGTCCCCAGAGCAGCTTGTAGCCGTTGAGGCTGAGAAAGTCGCAGGCGGTCTGCAGGTGGGACCAATCGCGCAGCTCGAATGCGGTGTGAAAATGCCGGTTGGCATCGATCTGCATCAGGTTGATCGTGTGGTGGTCGCGACCGCAGCGCAGGAACGAGAAGAAATCCCCCATCCAATCGGACTCGCGAAAGCCGAGCACGTCGCAATAGAACTTGGTGACCCGCTTGACGTCAGTAACGAAGAAAGCGACGTGACCCAGCTTGTGCGGAACGATGCCCTTGGTCGGGAAGCGTTGGCCGGAGAACGCGTCCCGCCTGAACACCTCCATCACCGTCCCCTTCGGGTCCTCGAAGGTGACCATGTCCGAAATCGTGGGTTCGGCGTCCTTGCGCCGCTCGGTTTTAATGCCCTGGCCCTGAACCTGTTTCTCGAACACACCGAGGTCTTCCTCGGGCCCGATCTGGAAGCCGAGGCGCACGCATCTCGCCTGCGCCCCCTTGCGCAAAACTACCGAATGGTGGTCGACGGTCGACGCGAGATAGGCGGCGTCTTTGCCTTTGTCGGTCAGCGTGAGACCGATGACCTCGGTGTAGTACTCGGTTTGCTTGTCGACATCGGGCATTTCGTAAACCGCATGGGCGATCTTTTTGACACTGATCATGCAAGCCTCCGTAAGTGCTTGTTGTCCGTTCAACGCGCCGGTTTCGAGCGAGGCAGCGCAGCGATGACATCCACCATCGCGGCAACATCCTTCTCCCCTAAGCCCATGTCCATGAACTTGTCGTAGAGCTCGACCGCGCGGTCGAGCAGCGGCGTGGCGACGCCGACGTCGTCAGCGAAGTCGCCGATCATGTCGAAGTAGTGAGCCAAGGTCGGCACCGTGCCCTGCGCGGGAAGGAACCGTCGCTGCGCCATCCACGGCGCGCGGATGCCGAACTGGGTTGAGCCGCCGCTGCCGGTTGCGATTGCCTTGATCATGAGGTCGACGTCGACGCCGGCCTTCAGTCCGAGCGCCATGGCTTCCGCTGTCGCGGCGATGTGGAGGGCGACCAGCAGATTGTTGACGAGCTTGACACGGCTGGCGGCGCCGAACGGCCCGAAATAGAGGCAGGAATCGGCGAAACCCCCAAGAAGCGCTCGGCCTTGGCGCACGCCTCCTTGTCGCCGGCGAGGTAGATCACGGCCTTGCGCGCCGACACCATTCCCGGCGTTCCGCTGACCTCGCCGTCGAGGAAGATCGCCCCCTTGGCCGCCAGAGGGCCGACGTGGCGCTCCTTGTCCGGCACCGGGTGGGAGCCGAGCTCGACGATGATCTGTCCTGGTCGCGCGGATTTGATCAGCCCATTCGGGCCGTGCACCACCTCCTCGAGCGCTTGCGAGGACGGCAGGCAGGAGAACACCATGTCCGTTTCGGCGCCGATCTCGGCCGGGGAGCGTGCCGCGACGCCGCCGATTTTCTCGAACTCGGCGAGCGAGCTTCGGCGATAGCCGAGCACGCGGTAGCCGCTCTTGATCAGGTTTTCCGCAACCGGCAGCCCGATCTTGCCGATGCCGACGAAGCCGACCGTCTCCATGCTCTCACCTTTCGTTACGCCCGCAGCGCCGTGCCCTTACGCCAGCTCGAGCGACTGGTCGGAGAGATTGACCTTGATGCCGAGCGAGCCCTCCATCACCGTCCATTCCCGCAGTTCGAAGCTGCGCAGTCCGTGCACGACGAAAGGATCGGCTTCGGCGATCTCGCGCGCCGCTTGCGCGCTGGCGGCCCGCACGATCGTTAGGCCGTCGCCGCGCATTTGGCCGTCGGCCGCCGCGAGCGGACCGGACGCGAACAGCACGCCCTTTTTCTCCAAGGCGATCATGTATTCGAGATGCCGCGGCAAATGCTCCGCGATTTGTTCGGGAGCTGCGCCGCCTTTGGACAAAACGACGTAGAGCTTCTTGCGAAGCATGCTCTTGGTGAGCTCGCGGATGCGCTCTTGCGTCACGGCATACTCCTTGGCCCACAGGCCGCCTTGTCGTGTCGTGCAGTTGCTGGCGCCTGTCGCGGCTGCGAGCATGACGAGGTGACGGGCGGCGATCAAGCGCTTATGCGCCGTCGGTACCGCTTCGTCATGCTTTCCTCGCCAACGGTACGCCGTCCTGGCGCCATCCCGCCTGATGGTGTCAAGGCGATTTCTGCCGCCCCTGCCGGATGCGGCGCCACACCTGCTCCGATGTGAGCGGCATGTCGAGGTCGGTGACGTCGAGCGGAGCGAGCGCATCGAGCGCCGCGCTGATCACTGCGGCGGGCGCGCCGATGGCGCCCGCTTCCCCGCAGCCCTTGGCGCCGAGCGGGTTGTGGGTACAAGGTTGGCTTTCGTCACACTCCGTGACGAAGCTCGGCAGGTCGTCCGCCCGCGCCAGCGCGTAGTCCATGAACGACCCGCACAGCGGCTGGCCGCCGTCGTCATAGGCGCAACGCTCGAGCAGCGCCTGGCCCAGCCCCTGGGCGAGGCCGCCGTGGACCTGGGCTTCGACGATCATCGGATTGATCACGGTGCCGATGTCATCGACCGCCCAAAAACCGAGGATCTCCAGCTGCCCGGTCTCCGGATCGATCTCGAGCTCGCAAACATGCGCGCCGTTGCTGAAGGCGAAGCTCGGCGGATCGTAGACTGCGGTCTCCTGCAAGCCCGGCTCCAGCGTTTCGAGCGGAAAGTTGTGCGGCACGTAGGCCGCCTGCGCGACCGTCGCGAAGGATACGCGGCGGTCGGTGCCGGCGATGACGAATGCACCGTCGCCGAAATCGACATCGCCCGCGGCCGCCTCGAGCAGATGGGCTGCGATCAGCTTGCCCTTGGCGATGATCTTGTCGGCGGCGCGGTCGAGCGCGCATCCGCCGACCGCGATCGAGCGCGAGCCGAACGTGCCGGTGCCGTGCGGCACCGCGTCGGTATCGCCCTCGATCACCTCGATCTTTTCGACCGGCACGCCAAGCCGCGCCGAGAGGATCTGAGCAAAGGTGGTGGCGTGGCCTTGGCCGTGGCTGTGGGTTCCCAGCATCGCCCGCACGGCGCCATCGGGCTCGACGCGGATGGATGCAGCTTCATAGAAACCGACGCGGGCGCCGAGCGCGCCGGCAAATCGCGACGGCGCGACCCCCGAGGATTCGACGTAGCATGCCATGCCGATGCCGCGCAGCCGTCCGCGCCCATTGGCTTGGGTGCGTCGCTTGTCGAAGTGATCGTAGTCGGCGAGCGCGAGCGCACGAGCGAGGATTTTCGGGAAGTCGCCGCAGTCGTAGGTGGGGCCGATCGGTGTCTTGTAGGGCATGGCGCTCGGCGGAATGAGATTGCGCCGGCGGATTTCCGCGCGGTCGACGCCGAGTTGGCGCGCCGCGCGATCGGCGAGCCGTTCCAGGACGTAGCAGGCCTCTGGCCTGCCGGCGCCGCGGAAGGCGTCGGTAGGCGTCGTATTGGTGAACACGCCGGTGACGTCCACGAGGATCGCGGGGGTGCGGTAGCCCCCCGCCAACAGCGCGCTATAGATCGCGCTCGGAATGGCGGCGCCGAAGGTGGAGACGTAGGCGCCGAGGTTGGCGAAGGTCTCGACATGGAGCGCGAGGAAACGCCCGTTCACATCGAGCGCGAGTTCCGCATGGGTAAGGTGATCGCGGGCCTGATTGTCCGCCACGAAGCTTTCCGCTCTGCTCGCGGCCCAGCATACGGGCCGGCGCAGGCGTCGCGCCGCCCAGGTGATAATCCCCTCCTCAGGATAGGCTTTGCCCTTGTAGCCGAAGCCGCCGCCCACGTCCGGCGAGATGACGCGCAGCGCGCTCTCGGAAATGCCGAGCTGCTCGGTGACTTGGCGACGGATGTGATGCGGAGCCTGCGTGGAGGTGTAGAGCGTGAGCTTGTCGCCCTGCGGCTCGGCCAGCACCGCGCGCGGTTCGATCGCCGCGCCGACCAGACGGTTGTTGACGAGATCGATGGCAACAACGTGAGCGGCGCCGCCGAAGGCTGCCCGCACGGCCGTCTCGTCGCCGCGCGTCCAGCGAAAGCAAACGTTGCCGGGAGCGCACGCGTGCAGCTGCGGCGCGGGCGCTGCCTGCGCCGCGCGCGCATCGGTGACGGCGGCGAGCGTCGCGTAGTCCACCTCGACACGCTCGGCGGCGTCGAGCGCCTGCGCGAGGGTTTCGGCGATGACCGCCGCGACCGGCTCTCCGACGTGGCGCACCTTTTCGCGCGCCAGGGCAAAGCGCGGCGGCTCGGCCATGGGCGACCCCTCGCGCGAGCGGATCACCCACAGCGGCCGCATCGGGGCCATGCCGTCGGCCGCCATGTCGGCGCCGGTAAGCACCGCGACGACGCCGGACGAGCCGAGCGCGGCCGATATGTCGATCCGGCGAATGTCCGCATGCGCGTGCGGCGAGCGAACAAGGGCGCAGGCGAGCGCGCCGGAGAGATCGATATCGGCGACGAACCGTCCGCGGCCGGTCAGAAAACGCCGGTCCTCGACGCGGCGCAGCGGAACGCCGATGCCTTGATTGTTGTGCACGCTAGAATGCATCGTGCTGTTCGCTAGGATGGGCGTTGCGCGCTATTGCCGCGTGCCTGATTCCAATCACGCGCTGAGCTCTACTCCATTTCCTCCCGCACCAGATCGAGCCGCTCGAACGCCGACTTGTCCGTCACCATGAAGAGATCGGCGTGGCCGCCGCGCGCCTCGTGGCGCGCCCAGGTCCAGTGCGGGATGGTGAAGACGTCATGTTGAGACCATTCGAAGGTTGCTTCGCCGATGCTCGAGCGTCCCTCGCCCGCGACGACCAGGCACACCATGTTGTAAGTCGCGCGTTTCCTGCGCGTGGCGGTGCCCTTGTCCAGGCGGGCGGCGTAGCAGTCCAGCGTCGGCATGACGGCGCCGCCGGTCGCCGGATTGACGTAGCGGACCACGCGCAGACCGTCGGCTCCGATTGGCGCGGCGGCGATGAGCCGGCGCGTCGCCTCGCCAGGATAACGGTATTTCGGCGAGTGCGCCGGGCTTGCCTCTACGCCTTGCGCGCGCAGGCCGGCCTCGGTCCACAACCTCTCCTCACCCGCGTCGACCTGCCAGAACTCGTTGTTGCGCGGGTCTCCGGGCTCGAAGAAGTGCGCGTCGAACGCGCGGATGAGCGGCATATTGGCTGCGTCGAACCAGATGATGCGCTGATCGCTTTCGTTGATATGGCCGTGCCAGACCATCGGCGGCGTCACGATCAAGTCGCCGGCCTTCATCTCGCAGCGCCGGCCGTCGACGATGGTGACCGCGCCTTCCGCGCGCGTGGCGAAACGGATCGCGGCGCCGGTGTGACGATGCGGCCGGGCGCGCTCGCCGGGGTCGAGCACGGTGAAGGCAGCGAGCAGCGTGCTCGTCGTGGTCGTTTCCGATCCGAACGCCGGATGCGCCATGATCAACGCGCGACGTTCGACGTCGTTGATCGACACCTCCGCGACAGAACGGTGGAGCATCGGTTCGACGTCACGCCAGCGCCAGATGAACGGCACGTCCGGCGCTTGCGGCTGCACCGGCGTGATCCGCTGGTAACGATCCCAGAGGGGATGCAGGTGCTTTCCTTCAAGCTCGGATACGAAGGCGCTCCCCTGCTTTCCCATGACTGCTTGGGTCATTGATCCCTCCGCGAGCAAGGTGCGCTCCCTCCCCCGCTCGTCCTCGACTCTCCTCCCCGCCGGGGAGAGGTCACTCACGTCTTCGGCAACTTTGCATCGACGTTCGCGCCGTCGATGATCACGTGCTTGATGAAGACCTGCGGCTCGACCTTGTCGCCCTTGAGAAACGCGGCGAGCACGTCGACGCCGAGCCGGCCCCATTCCACGGGATTGAGCTCGACCGTCATTGCGAGATTTTCCTCCTTCACGGCCCGCAGCGCCGGCGGCACGCCGTTCATGCCGGTCACCAGCGTCTTGCCTTTGCGGTTCGCGGCATTGACCGCCTGCATGGCGCCGAGCGCCACGTCGTCGTTGGCGGTGTAGATCGCGGCGAGATCGGGATGGGCAACCAGCACGTCTTCCGCCTGCTTGACGCCGCGTTCGCGCGTGAGCGGGCCGTCGGCACGGAACGCGATCTCAATGCCGGGGTATTTCGCCATTACCTCGCTGTACCCGTCGCCGAGATTCCTGAACGTCGGCGCGCCGCTCGGTCCCATCAGCAAAGCGACCTTACCCTTGCCGCCGAGCCTGCGCGCCGTCCACTCGGCAATGTCGCGGCCTATCTGTTTCTCATCCATGGCCACATGGATGGTCTGATTGGGCGATGCGGAGCCGCGCGCGACGGAGACAATGGGGATCTTGGCGGCGGCCGCCGCATCATAGGCGGCGTTCACCCCTACGGCGTCGATCGGCGAGATGAGGATGCCCTTGACGCCGCGGGCAATGAGATCTTGCACGCCGTTGATCTGCTTCAGCTTGTCCTCGTTGGCCGACACCGTGGCGACGTCCCAGCCGAGCTCCTGAGCACGGCCACGAATGCCGCGCAGCATGGCGATATAGAAGGGATTGTCGTCCTGCGCGAGCGACACGCCGATGGTGACTTTCTGCTGAGCCGTCGCCGGCGCCGCCACTGCCAGCGCGGCCGGTACGATCAACGCGGCGGTAAGCGCCGCCATGCGAGCCTTGAACATGCGAATTCCTCCATGCCAGCGGTCAGTCACCATTCATCGGGCGTCGGATCCGGCTTCCAGCGGCTTTGGTCAGCCGCCTTCCTCGGCGCTGATTACTGACTACTCGCCCTGTGAGAGCGTAGCCTTTCGGCGGCGGCGGCGGCAATGATCACAGCGCCCACCGCCACGCGCTGCCAATAGGAATCGACGTTGAGGAGGTTGAGCGCGTTGCCCAGCACGATCATGATGAAGACCCCGATGACGCTCTTATAGAGGGTCCCCTCGCCGCCCTGCAGCGACGCCCCGCCCAGGACCACCGCCGCGATGGCGGTCAACTCGTAGAATTCGCCGGCGGTGGGCTGGCCGGATTGCAGGCGGGCGGCAAGCATCACGCCTGCGACCCCGGCGAGCCCTCCGCACCACACGTAGGTCGAGGCTATCACTCGCCGCACCGCCACGCCCGAGAGATAGGCGGCTTCCCGCCCTCCGCCGGTGGCGTAGATGCGCCGCCCGTAGGGGGTCGCGTGCATCACGAAGGACAAGACAGCCAGCAGCACGGCGGGAATCCAAACCAGATAATGGATGCCGAGAAAGCGGCCGGAGCCGAAGGCGACGAACTCGCTAGGCAGACCCGACTCGCCGCTGACGGGGGCGCCGCCGGTGATGAGAAAGACGATGCCGCGAACCAGAACCATGGTGCCGAGCGTGGTGATGAAGGGATTGACGTTGAGAAACGCGATCACAACCCCGTTGGCGAGCCCGACCGCGGCGCCGGCGAGAATGCCGGCGGCGACGCCGGCCGCAATCCCGGCTTCCAGCATGACCATGCCGGCGACGCAGCCGGACAGCGCGGCAGTCGAGCCGACCGAGAGATCGAAGCCGCCGCCGACGATGACAAAGGTCATGCCCATGGCAATCACCGCCATGATCGAGGACTGCACGAGGATATTCGTGAGATTGAACGGGGAGAGGAAACGGTTGGTGAGCAATGCGGTCGCCGCGCACAGGAGGATGAGCGAGATCAGCGGCATCTGGCCCGCGATATTCCAAGTGTTCGCCGTCGTCTTCATGCGTGTATCAAGGCGCAAAGGATAATTTCGTCATGCCCGGCCTTGTGCTCCCGTGTTGATCTGACAAGACGTGGACGGCTTCTATATCTCATCTCAGCCGCCAATCGCGTTGCGCAGTTTCGACTCGTCGATTCCGGCGCGGCGATCCAGGCTGGCCGTGATCCGTCCTTGCCGCACGGCGAGCACTCGGTCGCACAAACGCGCGAGCTCGCCGAGATCGCTGGAATAGATCAAGGAGCCGCCGCCGCGCGCGACGACGTCGCCCATGAGCGCATGGATCTGCGCCTTGGCCGCGACATCGATGCCTTGGGTGGGATCGTCGAGCAACAGCACGGCCACTCGCCGCGCCAGCCATTTCGCCAGGATCACCTTCTGCTGATTTCCGCCGGAGAGCGCGCCGGCCCTCAGGCTGGGTTGGCGCGGACGAATATCGACGAGCTCCATCAGCTCCGCGACGATGCGGTCGCCGGCATCACGGTCGAGATAGCCCATGCGCGAGAGCGTATCGAGATTGGGAAGCAAGATGTTGTCCCGGACCGATTGATTCATAATGAGGCCGAGGGAGCGCTCGCCCGGCACCATGCCGATGCCGGCGGCGATCGCGTCGCGC
>VAZM01000011.1:0-445 GCA_005883135.1 Alphaproteobacteria bacterium | reverse complement strand
CGTGCCGCTACCGAGCAGGCCGGCCAATCCGACGACCTCGTGCGCGCGCAAGCGGAGCTGCGTAGTCCCGTCGGGTCGCGTGTCGAGCAGCGGCTCGCCGCCGGCGCGCGAGGCAGTCACCACCTGTTTCGCCGCGCCACCGGTCATTGCGGCCGCGAGATCGTCTGCGGTGAAAGCGCCGCGAGTGGCGAGCGCGGCCACTCGTCCGTCGCGCAGCACGGTGCAGCGGTCGGCGATCGCCGCTACCTCGTCGAGGCGATGGGAAATATAGATGATGGCCGTGCCTTGGCGCTGCATCCGCGCGAGCACCGAAAAAAGCCGGGCGATTTCGCGCTGCTCCAGCGCCGCGGTCGGCTCGTCGAGAATGAAGACGCGGCAGCGCCGGCGCAGCCCCTTGGCGATGGCCACGAGCTGACGTTCCGCAAAACCGAGCGAGGCGACCGCT
>VAZM01000410.1:475-8620 GCA_005883135.1 Alphaproteobacteria bacterium | reverse complement strand
GCGCATCGGGCGCGGCCATGATGGTGAGCGCGAGCGCCGCGTCCGCAACCGAGCGGGTGAGGGTGCCGACATGGGCGAGCGTCCCGAGCGGCGACGTCGGCCACGCCGGCACGCGCGCGCGCGTCGGCTTGAGGCCGTAGCAGCCGGAAAACGCCGCCGGGATGCGGATCGATCCGCCGCCGTCGGTTCCAAGGTGGATGTTGCCCATGCCGAGAACTACCGCGGCCGCGGCGCCGCCGGAGGAGCCGCCGGGCGTCTTGCGCGTGTCCCAGGGATTGCGCGTCACGCCGGTCAACGGGCTGTCGGTGACGGCCTTCCATCCGAACTCGGGCATGGTCGTCTTGCCGATCACGATTGCGCCTTGCTCGCGCAGCCGCGTCACCGCCGGCGCGTCGTGCGTCGCGGGCGCCGCCGGCGCGAGCAGATTGTCCTTGATGCCGACCGGCACCCCGTCGATCAGGCCACGCGGGGCGCCTGCGCGCCAACGCGCCTCGGAAGCGCTTGCGCTCGCGAGCGCGCCGTCGCGATCGACCCAGCAAAAGGCGTTGACAGCGCCGTCGTGGCGATCGATGCGATCGAGAACGGCGCGCACCACCTCGACCGGCGAGAGCTCCTTGCGGCGATAGCGCGCGAGCAACTCCGCGGCCGGCAAGAACGAGACGTCATCATTGGAAGCGCGGGCGATGATGCGAGGTCCTCCGTTGCGGAGCGATCATATCTCATGCCTGAAGGCGTGTACCATAAACGCAGGTGCTGGCGGGATGTCCGCCGCTCGGGGCGAAGTTCGTAGGCGGATGAGCGTCAGCGTAACCGCCATGTCATCAAAAAATATCGCGGTCGGTCCAATTGGTCGGCCGCGCCTCAGCTCATCCAGTGATGAAATCTAACTGTTCGTTCCAAAAGAATCCTGAGTCGCCGTTTGTCGTTACGTGTCCATCCGTTCGACCCATTGAGCGCGCCAGGCACTCGCCTCGAAAGGATCCGCAAAGTACTGTGTTTCCCGTGCAACCTTGCCGCCGCTGAACTCCATGATGCTCACGGTGTAGGACGGCTTACCGTCATAGGTCAGGATGTATTCGGTGACCCAAAGATCACCGCTGCCACTGACTCGCCGCACAGCGAAATGCTTTTTACTCGCCTGCTTAGCGCGTGTGATCTGTATGTTGCGTCGACCGCGGATTCGCTCGCCGGACTGTGGATATTCCAGCACCGCATCCTCGCGATAGATGCGGTGCTCCGCTTCAAAATCGCTGGCATCGGACGCGGCCCAATGCCGATCCAGTGCCGCACGTATCTCTTGATCTGTCATATCGCCCTCATGCGCCATCAATGGACGATACCACGCTCCCCCACGCGATCCCTTTTTAGTTGACCGCCGGTAGCAGAAGCGAGCCCCTGCCGAGGCAGGACGTCCAACACCCATTCGTTTCGTCGAAAACACACCGCGATCGGTCGCATTGGCCGGCGGCGCAATACGCTTCGCTATTGCGCCCTACGGTCCGAAATCGGTCGAAATGACCCCAAGGCGACAAAAGCGGGGTCATCTCTGCGCGGCGCTCGCCGGTGCTGCCGTGGGCGCCGGATTGACCACCCCGTAATGATCGGCAAGGAAATTGCCGGGGTTGCTATAGGGTGCCGGCCGCGGACGTTCCGCCAGCATCGTGTCGTTCCAGGTCGCCCAGTCGTTCTTGAGGCGCTCGAACACGTCCTTGTACCTGTCCTTGAGATTCGCCCGCTCGCGGGGATCCTTGACGACATCGAACAGGAATTCGTTGCCGGCGATCTGCAGATACTTCCAGTCGCTGTCGCGCAGGGCGCGCTGTTCGCCGGACTTGAACCGCCAGAACAACTTGCGCGAATGGGCCGGGGCGCCGCCAGTGAGGACCGGCAAGAGATTCTCGCCGTCCGGCGGATACGAAGCGTCGGGCTGTGCGCCGGCAGCCGCCAGCAGCGTGGGCATCCAGTCCATCGTGATCATGACCTGCTCGGACACCGCTCCCGCCGGAATGCGCCCGGGCCAGCGCGCGATTGCCGGGATGCGAAGGCCACCTTCGAGCAGTTCGCCCTTCATGCCGGTGAACGGCCAGATATTGGAGAACCTCTCGCCGCCATTGTCGCTCGTGAAGATGACGATCGTGTTGGCGGACAGGCGGTGTGCCTCGAGCGCCTGCAACACGCGGCCGATATTGCCGTCGAGGCTCTGCATCATCGCCATGTAGGTCTTCTGCGTGCCGCCGTCGCGGTGAAAGGTATTGCGAATCCGTTTTGATTCCTCTTCGTCGCCGGGACCCTCCCACGGCCAATGCGGCGCGGTGAAGTGCAGGCTGAGCAGGAACGGCTCTTTCGAGCTCGCGTAGCCTTCGACGATCTCGACCGCCTTGTCGCCGAGCAGGTCGGTCATATAGCCGTGCCGTTCGACCGGCACCTCCTGCTCATTCAGTTGGTACGCCTCCGCTCCGCTACGTGATGCATCGCGACCATGATTGAAGTAATCAGCCGCGCCGCCGAAAATCCCGAAGAAGCGGTCGTAGCCGCTCTTGAGCGGGCTGTAGTCCGGCAGAAAGCCGAGATGCCACTTGCCGACGAGGCTGGTGCGGTAGCCCGCCCTCTTGAGCAGCGAGGGAAGGGTTGGGTGGCTTGGCGGCAGGCCGATGGTTTTTGGCGTGGCGGCGTTAATGGGCTCTTCGAGGCCCACCTGAAGACGCATCTGATAGCGTCCGGTGATCAGCGCGGTGCGGGTTGGTGAACAATTTGCGGAGTTCGAGTAGCCCTGGGTGAATCGTAACCCCTCGAGCGCCAAGCGATCGACGTTTGGCGTCGTGTAGTCGCGCTGGCCATAGCAACTCACGTCGGCATAGCCGAGGTCGTCGGCGAGGATGAAGACGATGTTCGGATTCGTGTTTTGCGCGAAGCTGGTGCGGCCGAAACCTGCAAGCGCCAATGAGCTTGCTGTGCTCCCCTGAACGAAACACCGGCGGGTGACCGCGTTCCGATTGCGGGGCATGTGTCCCTCCCGTGAAAGAGTTTTCTACGGTTTTGT
Source organism: Alphaproteobacteria bacterium (assembly GCA_005883135.1). Classification (GTDB taxonomy): domain Bacteria; phylum Pseudomonadota; class Alphaproteobacteria; order Rhizobiales; family Xanthobacteraceae; genus VAZQ01. The sequence continues at coordinate 5,580 of VAZM01000410.1, read as the reverse complement.
GATGAGGCTACAACTTAGGTCGAGAGGAAAAAAGCCGGCAAGACGCGGCGGTGGCCGGTCCGATTGGGCAGGCGGCCGGCGGCGCGATGCGCTTTGCTATTGCGTCTACGGGCTTGCTCCTCCACCCCGATCCGATACCTTGACGCGCCGGCCTTATTACCTCGTCGCCCGATTTGATGACGATCCCGCCCAAAACGAGACAGACATCCGCGTCGTTTGCGGCCGGTCACCAACCGCCATGAGCGGTCGTCCGGTTGCAGGGCGCGGTCGGGTCGATGGCTTGGTCGTGGCTGTCGCGCTCGCCTTGAGCGCGTGCACGGGCGGTCACCTGAGAGGAGAAGGCGGTTCGGGAGGCCCTCGGCCGGAAAACTACAAATCCGACATTCTCGCGATGTTACACGTCTACTTCAGAGATCCGACGCAAATCCGCGATGCCGCGGCGTCCGAACCGAAGCTGCTACTGGTCGGACAGCGCAATCGCTACGTCGTGTGTCTGCGGTTGAATGCCAAGAAGAGCGACGGAGAATATGCCGGCACGAAGCAATACCTCGCTGTTTTCAGCGGCGGCCGGCTCGACCAGATGGTCGAGGCCAAGCCCGAGGATTGCGCCGGCGCCGAATATCGGCCATTTCCCGAAGCGGAAACCCTGTCCCGATAGGCCGGCACAGGAAAGGCTGATGCTTCGACCTCGAGAAAAATGCAAGATGGATTGCTGCTTTCGGCGCTATCGTCAGGGAGAGATCATGAAAAAGCTTATGCTTGGAATTATCGGCGGTGCCGCCTTGCTGACTGCGGCGCCCGTTTCGCTGCAATGGTCGCAAGATGAAGTATCTCTCTCGCTTGACAGTGCTAACGCCCGAACGGCACGGCCGCACCGGACATACCGCCGCGCGGTTTGTGTACCCGCGGCTGGAGTGCCCGGATACGGCTATGGCCCATATTATCGCTATACCGCGTCGTACTATTCCGCCTACTCCGCCCCGAGGCCGTACTGGAGCTGTTACAAGCCCGTAAGCCCCTCCGTGCGTGAGCTATTACCTGCCGCCCTTTGCGACCGTAAGCGCGACCGACGTCGCGCTACGCGGACGATGATCCGTGGGCGAGGGGGCGCCGGCCGCGACAGTTCGTAGCTCGTAGGGCGGATGAGGGTTAAGCGTCATCCGCCTGTCGCCGAAAACACACCATGATCGGTCGGCTTGGCCGGCGGCGCAACGCGCTTCGCTTTCTGCGCCCCACGGGCTACAGGCTCGCAGCCCCTCACGATGCGACTGAATGGTCTTCCAAATCGGACAGGGTCGGCGCGTCGGGGGCCTTTTTGAACTGGGTTAGGCTTTCGGCGATGACTTTGGTCGACTTCAACGCCGCTCTCGTCAAGCTTGAATAGTGGACAATCTCGTGCTGAACCCGCGCGCGCTCCTTGTGCAGCGTGTCGCTCAAGGTCTGCAGCTCCGCAATGAGCTTGTCGATCTCCTGCACCGAGCTCGTACTTGCCCGCTGCAGCACCGAGTTGATGCTGCTGGTCGCCATCTCGCTTTCGTTGTCCGCGTGGCGTTCTCGGTTGGTCATGACGTCGCGGCGCACGAACTCACGGATCTCCGCCTCCACTTGCGTCCCCGCTAACTGGTCGTGTTCCACGCTGTTATACGTTTCGCGTGCCATGTTTGATCCTCCGTTCCGTGCGCCGCGTTGGCGCCACCAGTGAGGCTGCCGGGTTAACACGAAGAAGGTGATCTCTTGGCGGCCAGAACGGGCAAATTCTTGGGTCTAATTTTGCCTCCGATGCGCACGGAGAACCGGCAGGTATTTCTATCCTCCCTAAGGCCAGCGTCTACATCCTACCGGTTCTGACTGGCGTCGCGCGCGCCTCGCAAATTTCAAGAATGAATCCTTCTTCACGCACGTGCTCTCGGAGACCTTGGTCATTCCTTTCAGCAAGGCAGTCGCCGAAAAACAGACCGTGGGCTATCGGCTCGGCCGGCGGCGCAATGCGTTTTGCTTATTGCGCCCGACGCGTCGGCGCCGATAGGACGAGGAACTTTACGTCTCCACATTAATTCTTGGGTGATCGGCTACGCGGACGGAAAATCGGGAACGAAAGTTGAATTTAGAAATTCGGCCCATGCCAACCAACCGTTTGTTTCGTCTTCCGCTTGGTGAGTTACTGCGCCGGACGGGTTCAGTAGATGGTGGATACTGTTAAGTTTCGTTCCTATCATCAACATTGTTGGGCTTTGGATTGTCGCGTACGCCAAGTGGCCGAAAGATGACCAAACTTCGGATTGAAAAACTTTCGCGTTTCGTCGGCGGTGGCCGTGCCGAGCGGCAAAAAATCATCCCCAAAAAAAGCCCCACACCATGGCGGGGCTTAGCCACTAAGGGGATCTGAACAGAGCCCCATCTGTGTCAGCTTAATGCGGCCCTTCTAAGACCCGACTTCGGGCCGCCGCCTACCACCTGTAGCGAAGCGTGCCGGTGCCTGCGTAGGTCGACGAATGCGACGCGAACTCGCCGTCGAACTTGGCGAGCAGCGTCATGCCGTTGGCGATGCGAAGCTCTGCGCCGGCGGAGGTGAGCGCGGAGTTCTTCGGCAGCGTCGCGCCGTTGACAATGAAGCTTGCCCCCGGCAGCGACTGGAACACCGGCGTGAGCGTGGCGTCGCTCACCCAATCGTGTGCCCAGGCGACGCGCCCGCGCAACGCCAGCACCGCATTGGAATAGGCCGCCACCACCCGGTCGAAGCGCGTCCCCAGTTCGCTCCTGGTATCGGTCGCGTCGCGTGAGCCGAAGGCGAGGCCAAAACCGCTCGGGATGACCCCGGTCTCGCTGTAGTTCGGCGTGTGGAAGTCCTGCGCCTGGATCGCGGCATACGGCGTGATGCCGCCCCACGCCATGCCGAAGCGGTAGCCGCCTTCGAGCCGCCCGCCGTAACTCTGCGCGTTGAAGTCGGCAGTGAGATGATCGAACACGGCGAGGCGGTCGGTCGACATCCAGTGATTGGTGAAGGCGAAGGCCGCGGCGAGATAGGCTGGGCCGGATTTCGTCGCGCCGTAGATGCCGGCCTGGAACGCATCGCTCTTTCCGCCGCCCAGTCCCTGCGACAGGCTCCAATTGGTGCCGCCGCCGGCGAAGGCGAAGCCGAGCACGGTGTCGGGAGTGTAGTGGTAATCGAAGCCGCCGGCGAAGCCGACCGTGCTGGCGGACAAATCATGGCTGCCGGTGATGGCGATGTCGGCGCTGGTGTGGTTGCTGCCGCCGTAGGCGCCGCCCCATGCGGTCCACCGCGGCTCGTAGACCGGCGCGACCGGCACTCGCGGCTCCTTGAGCACCGAGGCATAGGCGAGCGCAACCTGGGACGGCGTCGTGTCGCGCTCGGGCGCAAAGCCGAGCGCCGATCGAGTCGGTTCGCACTCGCCCCCGAGCGCGGGATAATCGCCGCGGGTGATCCCGCAACGGCCGTCCACGAAGGGGTCGAGCATCATGCCGACGAACTGGTTGGTCATCTGGAACGCGACCTTCTGCGCGCCGGTGGCTGGTTCGCCGGAGAGCTGGTCCAACGCGGCGGTAAGGTTATTGCCGGTCAAGTTGAACAGCGACGCGAACGCCAGCGGCAGCGCGCCGCCGTTGTTGAAGAAGTTGTCGATCGCGTGGCCGACGTTGAACTGGTTGGCGGTGAAGCTAGGTAGCGGTGCTGCAGCTGGCTGATCCGGCGGAGCCGGTTGCTCGGATGGCGGCAGCCCCGGCACCGGCGGAATGACCGGCGGCGGCACCGTTGGCTCCGTCGGCGGCGGCGCCGGCGGCGGTCCCGGAGGTTCGGGAACGAGGCGGGCGCGGAGCTGCAGGAATGCGGTATTGCCGACGTAGGTCACCCTCGCCTGGAAGTCCGGCGGCAAGCCGCGGGTCTCGAAGAAGTCGAACCTGCCCACGAGCCCGCCGTCGGCGGTCAGAATGGGGTAGCTCTGCTTGGTATAGGCGCCCGGCGTGAACACCGCCGCCAGCGTACCGGCAAGCGTGGCGGTGCCGCTCACATTGGTGTTCGAGGCCGTCGTGGGACTGACCTGCACGATGTAGTACGCGCCGGACTGGAAGGCGAGATTGCCGGCAACCGTCAGCGTACCGATCGCTCCCAACGGGCCGGGGGCGAGGAAACCGCCGGAGTTGATGACGGTCGAGCCCACGGTGCCGCCGCCGATGAGCGCGGCGCCGCTGTTCACCGTGGTCAGGACCGATGACGCGATCGAGCCCTCCACGATCAGCGCGCCGGCGTTTACCGTGGTCGCGCCGGTGTAAGTATCAGTGCCCGTCAGCGTCAGTGCTCCGGCGCCGATTTTCGCTAGCGCGCCCGGCCCGCTGATTACACCCGATAACGTGGCGTTGTTACCGTTGGTATCGAAAGTACCGCCGGCCGCTTGCAGGATGATTGGCAAGGCGCTGATGATGTTCGGCCCGGCAAACTGAAGGGTGCCGCCCGTGAATATGGGGCCTGGAGAGCCGGTGGGCCCGGAAGCCAATGTGCAAGCAAGCGCGCCAGACGTGCGGGCGACGAAGGTCGACCCGCTCGCGAGCAAGGGATTACCATTCGAGCAGATGCCGGGGAAGATCTCCAGACCCGGCGCAAGCGTGATCGGCGTGCCTGCCAGGTTGGTGGCGGTGTTGATGGGAACGACTTGGCCGGTTCCCGCAACGGTCACGTAAACAGTTGTTCCGTCCGGGCTCACCGCCAGGCCATTCGCACCCGCCCCAACGTTGATCGCTGGCCCCACCGTGTTAGTGGCAGTGTTGATGGGAATGACGCCTGCTTGCGCAATGGCCACATAGAGGGTTTGCCCGTTCGAAGTTATGGCTAAGCCATTTATCGAGGGTCCTGTTGGGAGCGGGATTACCGTCTGCATAGTAGGATTAGCGGTGTTCACGGCTGTAATGGAATTATTAAACTGGTTGCCGACGTAGAGGGTCTTCCCGTCCGGGCTCACGACCACGCTAATCGGTTGTGGGGCAGTTATGCCCCCTCCCGTGGGCTGCCCAGTGATTGGGATCAGCACTGCCGTGTTAGTGGCGGTGTTAATGGCAGTGACGTTGCCAAAGCCGCCAGTAGAGCTACGACTCGC
>VAZM01000410.1:0-438 GCA_005883135.1 Alphaproteobacteria bacterium | reverse complement strand
CGCAACTGGGATTGTAGTCAAAAGCGTGTTGGTGGCACTATCGATGACACCGACGCTGCCGTTGCCACCACCAACATCATTAGTCGCGTAAGCGAACCTGCCATTCGGAGTTAGGACCACGCCTCCTGTGTTGGTTCCAAATGGGATCGTAGCGACCACTGTATTAGTGGCTGTGTCGATTCTACTAACGACGCCGCTGGCGGAGAGCCCGGTTACATAGGCAAAAGACTCGTCGCCGCTTACAGCGACTGCAAATGTTCCGGTCGGCGTATTAGCAATCGTAACGTTGTTTGCACCACCACCGGGCACGTACAGGAAGGGCCCCTGTTGCGCGTGCACTGATGTAGCCGCGAGCAATGCCGCAGCCACGGCAGTCGTCGTCATTAAATGTGCGCGCATCGCAGCCCCCAGTTTTTATGGAAGTCACGCACCAGCGCG
>VAZM01000010.1 GCA_005883135.1 Alphaproteobacteria bacterium | reverse complement strand
TTCGACCACACATCGGGCGACGCAAACGTATCGGTCGCCGGATCCCGATCGGCGCCTGGTTTCCACTGGTTGGTTCCGGCCGGAAACAGGTGCGGGAACGACATCAGCATGATCGAGGCGGTGTCGGCGTGCTCGCGCGCCTCCGTGGCGTCGAGCTTGCCGTTCGGCGCCAGCATGGTCTCGATCGCATCCATGTTCATGTCGATCGCGCCCATCAAGATTTTGCGGGCGAAGATCGTGTCCTTCGCCGGCGGGCCACCCGGCTCTTGGCCGAGGGCAAACGGCGCAGCGATGAGCATGCCGATCACCGCCGCGGTAACCGGACGGACGCGCAAACCGCGACTCATTCGAGCCCCGGCCGCTCCTGCTCCCGAATGTTGGCGGTGAATACCTCCCCGCTCGCGGCCACGGTGAGCTTCTTGAGCGCGCCCCCTTTGCGCTCGGAGTCGCGCAGCGGGCTGAACTCGACCTCGACCTTGTCGCCAGGCTTGACGGCGTCACGCCGCCAGCCTCCGGCCCGCACGAGATTGCCGGGGCTGGTCATTTCCATCACCCACACCGCGCGGCCATCCTCGGCGCGCTCTTTGACGACGCCGTTGATGGAGAGGCTGACGTGCGGATTGACCCAGCGCAGCTCCACGACCTCGCCGTTGATCGTCATGGTTGTGGCATGATCGAACATGGTGGAGGAATGATGCGCCGACACCGAGGCGATACCGGCCGCGACCACGCCGGCGACGGCGAACACGGTTACGGCCTTGAGATGTTTCATCATGAGATCGATCCTTACTGGATTATTTCGGTGCGACCAGGTTGCCCCACTCCGTCTTCTCGACCGGGACGAACACATGGTGACCGTTCGCATCCATCGCTTCCTTGTAGTCGCCCGTCTGGCAGACGCCCTCGACGATGTCGAACTTGCGCGCGCGCTGGCGGAAGAAGATGCGCGTGGTCTTCCAAGGCGCGGTGAGGATCTTGGGCGCGGTAATCTCGAGGTCGACGTGCAGAATGTCCTTGTCCGCGAGGTGGATGCGTTCGACGACGTGCATATCGCCATCGTTCGGCACGCCGACGGCCTCGCTGATCGCGAGCGGCGCCTGCGGCAGAATATCGACGGTATCGACGACAAGCGTGTCACCCTCCCAATGGCCGATCGAATGGCCATGGAACGTCGGGTCGGAGATGTCGGGATGCCGACGACCGTCGGTGTAGATGCGGCGTAGCCGGTTGCCGTCGGATTCCCCGAGCATCGTCACCCGGCCGGGGGTGAACAGGATTTCCATGGCGTTGTGCGTGACAAGCATCCAGGACGGATGCGCCTCCGGGAAACAGCCGTAGAAGATCAGTTTGGGTCGGCCCGCCTTTTCATCGGCCCACATCTTCTCGACTTCTTTGGCCACCTTTTCATTCCACGGCGGCGGACTGGTGCGCGCCTGGCGGTCTTGGTCGGTGATCTTCGGATTCCACACGCCGCTCCAGTCCGGCAGCTTGGCGAGATCGGCATAATCCTGTGCCGTCGGCGCCGGATTGATGACGGTTGCCGGTTTCTTCGGTGTGTCCTGCGCGCCGGCCGTCGCGGCCGAGGCCAGCACAATAACCATCGTCGCTAGAAGTTGGGATCGCATGGGCTGCCTTTCCGCAAATTCAGATGCAGACCGTTCGCCAACAAATACCTCGGTGGCCGCACCAGTGCAAATTCCCGCCGAAGACCCGCGCTCCGGTCGCAATTTCCGCAGCCTGCGGCCGCAACGAGGCGGCGGCCTCCTGGTTTGCTCGCGCCGGCCGGCATGCCCGCACCGGCGGTGAGCAAGCTGTATCGGGAGATTTCCGAGACTTGAGGCGCAGTGGCGCTCAGACCGGCGTTTCGCCCTTCAACATGAGCCGGTAAAGGTAGCGGCGCTCCTTCATGTCATAGTCAGGATTGGCCTGATGCATGACGCTGCGGTTATCCCATAACACCCAGTCGCCATGCCGCCACTTGTGGCGATACTCGTATTTTTTCTGCGTGGCGTGGCGCATCAGTTCCTCGATCAACGCCAGCGCCGCGTTGTCCTCCATGCCGATGATCGATTCCATGCGCACCGGGTTGAGGAACAACGCCTTGCGGCCGTTCTCGGGGTGGGTGCGCACCAGCGGGTGAATGCCGGGCGGCGGCAGCTTGCGGCGGCTGTCGTCGCTGATCTGGCTAAGCGGACGCGGGCTGTACTTGCTCTGATAGACATGAACGGCTTTGAGGCCGTCGATCCTTTGCTTGGTGTCGGCCGGCAGGTCGTCATAGGCGTCGTGCATATTGACGTATTGCGTGTCGCCGCCGCGCGATGGCAGCTCGACCGCGAACAGCATCGTCGCCTTGGGCGGGCTCGGGTGATTGGAGTGGTCGGTGTGGAATGTCTCGCCGGGGATGATGCGCCTGCCGTTCTCGATCTGGTCGTTGGATACGTAGTCCACGCCGGGATGACCCGGCACGTGGCGCTCCTTCTTGTCGTGCGGCTGAATCTCACCGAAGAGCTGGGCGGCGGCCGTGAACTGGTCCGGCGCAAAGTGCTGGTCGCGCACGACCAGCACGTGATGCTCGACGAAGGCGCGGCGCAGGACGGTTTGGTCAGCGGGATCGATCGGCTGGGCGAAGTCGAGCCCGGTGGCCTCGATCCCGGTGTGAGCCGTGAGAGGCGTGATGGTCAACGCCATGGCATGACCCTCGACGCAAGCTGTTTGTCGACAGGACGCTAGAACCGGACGCGGGGAGGGTCAAGCAGGGCGGCGCGGCGCTTTCGGCGACCGTTAGAAAACCATTGACGCATAGAGGGGCCGGCCAGCGGAGCTTTTGCATCCACTGCTCTGTTCAGGGCATCTTGTTCCGAGCGATTTGCGCCGCCACCTCCACCGTGGGGGTGCCTGGCATAGTCTGCGCCTCGGCAATCTGCGGGCCGCCGTTCATGGCTCGCGGTCGGGCGGCCCAGTAAGCCGATAAGGCTGCGCACCAGCGGGAAACGATGGAGATTACCCCGCCAGTACCGGTGGCGATTGACACAATGCCGTTGCCGATTTGATGCACCCCCACCGAACATTGAACCAACATCGCCGAATGACCGAGTTTGACCTACACCCGACCTAGCCAAATTGAAGTGCCGCAGCGTGGTCGTGCTATGCTGGTGCGGAGCACGGGAAGGACCGGGCAGGCTACGGCGCAAGTTCATTTCACTCTGGGGCGGCGCGCCGCTTGTTGTAACTTGCCAGCTTAGCTCCGGCGAGTATCCAGGGTCGCATAATGCGGGTCCAGTCCACAGATGTTGTCGTCGTCGGCGGAGGGGCGGCCGGGTGCTACGCGGCACTCAGTCTCCATCGCCACGGAGTCAAACCGGTAATCGTCTGCAAGGGTCTCGTCGGCAAGAGCGGGGCCTCGATCTTCGCGGGCAATCTCGTGCTCGCGGGCCGCGCCCTGGGGAATACCGAGGAGCACGCGCGCAACACCGCCGAGTTCCTGATCAAGTATCACAATCAGTTCCTCATCGATCAGCGTTGGGCGCGCGCCTGCAGCCAGTGGATCGAGAACGTGTACTACCCGGAGCTTGAGGAAGCTGGCCTTTATCTACGCCGGGACGACAAAGGCCAAGTGGTCACCAGCCCCGGCAAGATCCGCAGCGTTGCCGCGAACCTGCAAGGCAATTCCGGCGTGCCGTTTATGGACCTGCGCCGTAAGCAGGTGATCAAGGCGGGGATACCCAGGTTGGAAGAGAGCGCGGTTACTGCGCTCCTGCGCCGTCTCGACGGCTCGGTATGCGGGGTATTCGCATTGGACATCGTGTCGGGCGAGTATCAGATCGTGCTTGCGCGCGCGGTTATCCTCGCGACTGGATATTCTGACCGGCTGCATGCTCGTTCGACCGGAACGCGCGAAATGTCGGGCGACGGCATTGCTATGGCGTGGCGCGCAGGCGCGACCCTCGTCAACCTTGAAATGCAGTGGTGGCATACCAACGACATCGCCAATCCGCCCGCCTGGCAGCGCATGCAGGTTTACCCCAACCCAATGCTCGGTTCGGAAAAAAGCGCGCGCATGGTCAACTCGGTGGGCGAGGAATTCTTTAACCAGCAGGAGGACGATCCGCTTGCCTACGGGCCATACACGGTGCAGCTCAAGGCGCTGGCCAAGCAGGTGCATGCAGGCAAAGCACGCTACGACGGCGGCTACTACGCTGGGTTCGATCACTGCGATGCGCGAGAGGTCGAAACCTTTACTAGCTACGGCAAAACCTTCCGTCAGCTTGGTCTGCGCTTTCCGGAACAATTGGTCGAGGCGGCGGTGACCGCCCACTACCGTCAGGGCGGCATTGATGTTGATACCAAAACTATGCGCTCATCGGTGCCAGGCCTTTACGTGGCCGGCGGCCTTGCCGGCCACAGCAACGGGCTGATCGGGCTGGCGACCTATGACGGCAAGGTCGTCGCCGAAGGGGTCATGGAGGATCTTCCACAACTGGCACTCGGCGTACTTCGCGAAGCTGATGTGGAGAGCGAAGCTCGGCGGCTCGAAAGCCTGTTGAGGGCGCGCCGTGACGGCGTTCCGGTTTCGCAGGTGAAGGTCGCTATTCGCCAAATGATGTAGGACAAGGTCGGCGTTGAAAAGGATGCGGCGAGCCTACAATCGGCGCTTGCCGACATTGAGGCCATTCGTCTCGATCTTCTGCCGCGCATGAGTGTTGTCCGTGCCGAGAAAAGCGTAAATTACGAATGGCTCGATGCCATCGACGCGGTCAATATGGTCGATACGTGCCAGCTGATCATCCTGTCATCGCTTGAGCGCAAGGAAAGCCGCGGACCCTTCATGCGGCGGGACTTTCCGATGCAGGACAATAGCCGCTGGCTTGCAGCCAACCTCATGATACGCACCGATAACGGCTATCGATTCGAGCTGCGCCCTTACGATCTGCCGTTCTTCCAGCCGGATTTCGCGGTCAAGGACAACCTTGAGGTGGCATGGTGAGCGACGTCCTCACACCTGGAGAAGCGCGCCAGCTTGGGCGGCTTGAGCGCCATGACACGTTAGAGGCCCGCAATCGGCGGTTAGCGGAGGGCGATGCCATTACCATGCGCGTGCGCCGCTCGGATACCGCCCGGCTTGCGGAATTCCGCATTCCGTACCGCAAGTGGATGCGTGTACTCGATGCGCTCAACTGGGTCGCCGACAACCAGGCACCCGATCTCGCCTATCGGTGGTTCTGCGGATCCAAGATGTGCGGCACTTGCGCGGTGCGTATGAACGGCCGCGAGGTGCTGGCGTGTTGGGAGGCGGTTGAGCCGGATATGACGATCGAGCCGCTGCGCAACCTGCCGATCATCCGCGATCTGATGGTCGACCGCGGGCCGTTCGAACGGAAGGTCGAGCAGCTCGAGCCATGGCTCGAGCGGTCCGAAGCTTATTCCGGATTCCCTGAGCCCCTCAGCCATAAGCAGATGAAAAATGCGTCGAAGGCACTCGATTGCATTGGATGCATGTGCTGCTACTCGGCCTGCCCGGTAATCGGCCTCGGCGATCTCACGGACTTTGCAGGGCCAGCGCCGCTCGTACAGCTCGGGCAAACCGCGCTTGATCCGCGAAATGACGCGACCAAAGTCGCCTGGTCACTCGCGCTCACGGGCATCTTCAACTGTGTGTCCTGTTACAAATGCGAGGAGGTGTGCCCGGCGAGCATCCCGATCGTGAGCCAGGTGATTGAGCCGTTGAAGGCAAAAACGGCAGCCTTGGTCCCTGACATGGCGAAACATTCGAATGCACTGCGCGCGGTCGTGGCCGTGCGCGGCTATGTCGATCCGAGCGCGCTGGTTCTCAAAGTACATGGACTCAAGGCGCTCCTCAATCTGAGGCGCGCACTGCGCTTGCTCTTCCGTGGCAAGATCAATTTGCTCAGGACGTTTCTGAGACGCAAAACGCCGGCGAGCGCCGCGGGGGCGCGATATCTCGGGCGCGAGGATGTCCCGTGAAGTTTGCCTATTATCCCGGCTGCTCGGCCCGCTCGACCTGTGCCGAGCTTAACGAAGCGACCCATCGCGTAGCTGCCAGCCTCGGGCTTGAGCTTGTCCAGCTCGATACGGCAACTTGCACCGGCGCGCGCGAGCTGCGCGCGATCGATCCCCTCGGATTCTACATCCTCAATGTGCGAATCCTCGCCTTGGCGGAACGCGAAAGGCTGCCGCTGATGACGATCTGCAATACCTGCACGCTCAATGTGCTGGATGCGCACGCGACCTTTTTGGAGGATTCCGATCTAGCCGCGAGGATCAATGCTCGGCTTGCAGATGAAGGCCTGCATTACGGCGGCCAAACGCGTATCAGTCACTTCCTTTGGGTGCTGTACGAGGATATCGGTGAGGCGCGCTTGCGCATGCTGGTGAAGCGGCCGCTTACCGGCCTGACGGTCGCCGCATTCTACGGCTGTCACATCACACGCCCGCCGCAGCGCTACAAGTTTGTGGATTCGCGCAACAGCATTGCGCTCGAACGGCTGGCCGAAATTCTCGGCTGTCGGCCAATCGACTACAGCGGCCGAACCGAGTGCTGCGGTTTTCACACCGCTGCCCACGACGAGCGCATCGCGATCAAGCTCACCGGCGCACATATTCAGGCAGCCAAGGTGAATGGCGCCAATAGTATGGTAACGCCGTGTCCTCTTTGCCACACGGTCCTTGACGGCTTCCAGCGTGAGATCGAGCAGGATATGGGCCAAAAGCTCGGCATGCCGGTCCTGCACCTTCCGCAGCTGGTGGGACTTGCCCTTGGCCTTTCGCCCGAGGAGCTACGCGTTGACCGGCATATGGTCCAGTTTGACCCTGGCACCGTCATCTCTTGAAAGTTACTCTGGATGCGGCATGGTCGTGGAACGCCATTCGACCGTTGGCTGGTGCGCATCGCATTGAACTTTGCCCCGATCAGGGCGACGGGTGGACAGTGCAATGGAAAAGCTTTTTCTGCTCGCCATGAATGGCCTGATCTGGGGGCTGATCATTGCCCTGATTGCGCTCGGGCTTGCGATCATCTTCGGCCTCCTCGACATTATCAATTTGGCACACGGGGACTTCTTCATGGTCGGAACCGTGCTCGCCTGGGCAACCCTGCAGTCGACCGGCAGCTTTTGGCTTGCTTTCATCGTAGCGCCGTTCATCGGTTTCATTCTGGGAGCGCTCATCCAGCAGGTAGTGATCCAGCCGATCCGCAACACGGCCATGCTTTCGATTGTGGCGACCTTTGGCCTCTCTCTGATCTTGCAGGAGAGCGTGCGCATAACTTATGGCCCCACGCCGGGGCGGATCCTGCCGCCGATTCAGAGCACCATTCACTTGTTCGGCGTCGACTACGAGGTCTACCGGCTATTTGCCGCAGTCGTAGCGATTCTTGCGCTCGGCGGCTTCTTCCTGTTCCTGCAACATACCAAGCTCGGCACCTGGATGCGGGCCGTGCGTCACGATCGCGAGATCGCGGTCGCGATGGGCATTCCCGCCGGGCGCGTCTACATACTCACCTTCGCCATCGGCTTTGCACTTGCGGCGCTTGGAGGCGTGGTCGCGGCGCCGATCACCACCGTTGATTTCCGCGGTGGCGTTGACATCCTGCCATTTTGCTTCATGGCGGTGATCATCGGAGGCCTGGGCAACCTGCCCGGCACCGCCGCCGCTGCGGTGTTGCTCGCCTTCGTTGAGGGCGTCATTCAAAGCGTTACAGATCCCACTGTCGCGCGCATCGCCTCGTTGGTGCTGATGAGCGCGGTCCTGCTGCTGCGGCCGCAGGGCCTATTCAAAGGACTGACACGCTGATGTCGGCGAAGGCAATTGAACGAAGCCTTTGGGCCTTATTCGCCGCCTTCATGATCGCGGTACCCTGGATCATCCCGGCCCTGATCAGCAGCTTTTGGGTGAGCGTCATTGCCGAAATCCTGATTTGGTCGCTGCTTGCCGCGAGCGTCAATCTTCTCTTCGGTTATGTCGGGCTGCTTTCGTTTGGCCAGGCGCTCTATTTTGGCTTCGGTATGTATGGGGTCGCCATCGGTATCCAGGACCTCGGCCTCTCATTCTGGCCGGCGTTTGCCCTCGGCATTGTAGCATCCATGACCATGGCGCTGGTAACAGGCATTTTCGCGGTAAGGCTGACCTGGCATTATTTCGCGATCATCACCGTGGTGTTCTCGCTCATCTTTTATTTTCTCGCACTGACCAATAAATGGCTAACTGGCGGCGACGACGGTATCAACTTCGCGCTGCCGCCGACGATCAACATTGGCGGCTTCAACAAGAGTCTCACCGATCCGATATTTCAGTATTTCTTCGTCCTCTGCACGGCGGCGCTCTGTTTCTTGCTGATGCACCGGCTCGTCGGAAGCCCGCTCGGAAAGGCTTTCCTGGCCATCCGCGACAATGACATGCGAGCGCGTCTGATTGGGCTAAACGTCTATTTGCTGCGCCTGATAGCCTTTGTGCTGTCAGGATTCCTGGCCGGAGTCGCCGGCGGCCTGTTTGCATTCTTCGGGCGCTATGCATCGGCGACCTACATGTTCTACCACGTCTCCGGCGAAGCCGTGGTATGGGCGATAGTTGGCGGGGCCGGAACGCTGCTTGGCCCGCTAATTGGCACGACCTTGTTCATCATCGTGCGTGAGATCGTATCGACCCATTGGGAGCATCATTCCCTGATTGTTGGAACGGTTGCTATCCTGGCGGTGATGTTTGCGCCTAAGGGCATGGTTGGATTGTGGAACGATTTCATCTCGCGCATTGCTGAACGCAGCGGCGCGCCTGTGGGCGCGGTTGAGCTGCGGACTGAACCATGAGTGAGCCGACCCTGCGCACGGAAGGCCTAACCAAGCGTTTCGGCGGGCTGATCGCGATTAATAATCTGAGTCTCAGCCTGGCTGCCCGACGCTTACATGCCATCATCGGCCCGAACGGCGCCGGCAAGACCACGTTCTTCAATCTCGTCTCGGGGTTGCTCCAACCGAGCCATGGGCGTGTGTTCTTCCAGGGCCGTGACATCACTGGTCTCAAGCCACACCAGATCAGCCGACTCGGCATCAAGCGCACTCTTCAGATCAAGAGCGTCTTCCCTCAGCTCACGGTCGCCGAAAACCTCTGGATCACGCGACAGGCGGGTCGCGGCTTTCTGCACCCCTTCCGTGCTGCTACGAGCGATCGGCAGACGCGCGAAACGGTCGAACGAACACTGGCGCAAATCGGTTTGTCCAGCCTCGCCGGCCGCCAAGCCAGCACACTCTCGTACGGTGATGTGGCGCTGCTTGAGATCGCGATGGCGGTGATTTCCGAACCGCGGCTTCTTTTGCTCGACGAGCCCACGTGCGGGATGAGTCCGGCCGAGACGGAACGCACCGTTAGCAAGATTCGGGAGCTGTCGCGCGCAGTCGATATCGTCATCATTGAGCACGATATGGAGGTGGTGTTCGAGATCGCCGACGATATCACCGTGATGGCGCAGGGAGCGATTCTCGCCTGCGGGAGCCCAACAGAAATAGCTGCCGACGAACGCGTGCGTGAAGCCTATCTAGGCCGCGACGAGGATGAGGACTACGTTGAGGACGCCGCCCATGCTTAACCTCAAAGATGTGCATGTCCACATCGGCAAACTCCACATTCTGCAGGGCGTGAATCTGCAGGTGAAGCCCGGAGAATGCGCCGCCCTCTTGGGCAGGAACGGCGTCGGCAAGACCACAACGTTGCGCGCGATCATGGGCCTGGCCCGTAGGAGCGGCGGTACGGTCGAGTTCGAGGGCTTCGATCTCGCGAGCTGCGAGCCGCACGAGATTCCACGGCGGGGGGTGGGCTATGTTCCGCAAGGACGCGGCATCTTTCCTAATCTGACGGTCTTGGAGAATCTCTGCATTGGGCTGCCCGGCCGGCGCGACCTCGAACGGGAAGAATATGTGTTCGGTTGCTTCCCCCGCCTCGAGGAGCGGCTCAAGCAGTCCGGCGGCACGCTTTCCGGCGGCGAGCAACAAATGCTGGCCCTCGCGCGTTGCCTGATGATGCGCCCAAAGCTCATTATTCTTGACGAGCCGACCGAAGGCATCATGCCGCGTCTCGTGTCGCAGATCAGGCGGGAAATCCATCGTATCAACCAGGCAGGCGTTTCCATCCTGCTGGTTGAGCAAAATGTTGAGACCGCGCTCAAGCTTTGTCCGCGCGTCTTTCTGATGGAAAAGGGCGCCATCGTCTATAATGGAACGGCCCACGAGCTGAAGTCGAAGCCCGAAATCGTACGCCGCTACCTCGGGCTATCGAAACAGTGACTAAAACATTCTCGAAGAGGAGGGACCAATGAAGCAGAGAAATGTAACCCGCCGGAGCTTCCTTGATGCTGCGCTGAAGGGCGGCGCGCTGGCCAGCACGGCCAGCCTGACAATCACGAAGGACCTTTTTGCTCAGGCGTCCGGACCGATCGTGATCGGCCATCATTGCGATCTCACTGGCGTGATTTCCTCATGGGGCTTTTGGCACGATAAATGCGCCAAGGCCGCTGTCGATATCATCAACAAAGGAGGCGGCATTTCGGGGCGCAAGGTCGAGCTCGTCACGGAAGATACGGAATCCAATCCGGCCCCAGGCGCGCGCAAGCTACGCAATTTAATCCAGCGCGGGAACGCTGAATTCATCGTGGGTTCGGTCCATTCCGGCGTGATGCTGGCCGCGTTGCCGATCGCGTCCGAGTTCAAAACCCCGTATTTCTCGACGGGCGAGGCGACTGAAGTGACCGGCTCCAAGGGCACGCGCTTTTCATTCCGCACGGGTACCGACACTTACTCGATTGCTGCCGCCAGCATGCCTTGGTGTGTCGAGAACCTTGGGAAGGTGTGGTCGGTCATCTATGCCGACTACGCCTGGGGCCAGAGCACCAATCAAGAGTCCAAGCTGTACATCGAGAAGGCAGGCGGCAAGGTGCTCGCCAGCATTCCGGTACCGCTCGATACCAAGGACTTTGTGCCCTATGTCGCCCAGATCCCTGGTGAAAGCGAGGTCGTTCTGCCGGCGTTCATCGGCTCACTATCAGTGGCGTTCTACACGCAGGCGAAAGCGATGGGCCTCGACAAGAAAATGAAGATGTTCTCATCCTCGGCGAGCTTGGAATCGATTGATCCCGGGGATATCCAGGGCGCGGCCGAAGGCGTTTACTTCTTCGAGAATTTCCCGCGCATGCTCGCGCACAAGAATGACGAGTATCACAAGGAGTTCAACAAGGCCATTGGAATCGACGACGTTTATGCCAAGGAGATAGGCGGGACGCGGGTCATGGACAAGAGCCACGGCTGGCAAGCCTGGGAGGACGTCTTCGCCATTAAAGCGGCAATCGAAACCTCCGGATACAAGGGCCGCAAGGACATCGAGGGCGCGATTCAGGCGCTTGAAGGGATGCAGATGAAGAACTCACTCGAGCATCCGCAAGGCGACAAGCTCATCCGCAAGGAAGACCATGCCGGCATCATCGATTGCTATATCAGCCGGGTAGAGCAGGGAAAATACGAGGTCAAACGGCGCATCCCGAAGGAGGACATCGCGAAGAACATGCCGTTGCGCCACAATCTCTCGACAATGCCCGTGTGATGACAGCCGCGGCGGCAGCAACGTAGCAAACGGAGGAGCGCTGGAACGCAAGCAGCGGATCCGCAGCGCACGCGCTGTCTTTCTCCCGTCCATGGGCAAAACGGCCAGGCATGAGCTTAATCCGCGGCAAGGTTCCGAGCCCGGCAGATAATCGCTGCGCTCGGGGTCGACTCGGGACTTCGCAAATCCAATGGACCTCCACGTCTTGATCGTTCCGCGTCGGCTGCTCTCGTGGGGGTAGTTTGTGGGATACCAGCCTGGCACGCTGAAAATGCAAATCGGCGCAGGACAACGTGGCGGACGCATTCTCCGCCGCGAGGACACCGAACTACATCTTGAATGCGGGGCAATACATCATCGCATTCGGCTACCGACCTCGTGTGCGCCGTGCACGGTGATTACCGATTCTCCTTGTTCTTCTTCTCATCATCGGATTGCTCCTTGAGCGAGGTGGTCCCGGTTGCGTCCCTGCATCTTCCCATGAGCTTCCCAGGGGCCCATTTTGGGAAGATTGAGCGCGGCGCCGGTCTGTAAGTGCTTGATATGTTTGGTGGGCGCACCAGGACTC
>VAZM01000409.1:5964-9664 GCA_005883135.1 Alphaproteobacteria bacterium | reverse complement strand
TACTGATCGAACGCCAATGCCTTGACGTCGCGTCTGAGCGCCTCGGGCGTTTGCATGGCGTCCAACCCGGCCGATGCCGAGCCAATCGACTCGATCGAGAGAAGTTCTACGTCGGATAATTTCAGCGCATCACGCCGCACCCTTCGTTGTCGCCAAGACCTTGTCCGGCGTGAAGGGAACCGACCGCAGCCGAACGCCGATCGCGTCGAACACCGCGTTCGAGATCGCCGCGGGCACGACGGCGGCGGACGGCTCGCCGGCACCCCATGGCCGCTCGTTGGGCCGGTCGATCAAATCGTAGACGAGCTCCGGAACCTGCGGAAACCGCAGGATGGGATAGCTCGCCCAATCGAGACTCGTCACGGCGGACCGGTCGTATTTGAGCTCCTCGATCAAGGTGCGGCTCAAGGTCTGGATCACGTTGCCGTCGAGCTGGTTTTTCAGCCCATCCGGGTTGATGATCTGGCCGCAGTCGTGGGCGAGGTAGAATCTCCTCACCCGAATGTCCCCGGTCGAGCGCTTCACCTCGACCTCGGCGACCGCTGCGATATACGTGCGCACCAGCTCGTATTTGCAATAGGCGACCCCGCGTCCGACGGCTACGTCGCCCTGTTGATCGCGCCGCGGTGAAGGCCGTTTGTCCCATTTCGCCAAGGTGGCGGCGCGATTGAGCACCTCGATGCCGCGTTTGTCGTTGGGATCAAGATATTTCAGCCGGAACTCGACGGGGTCGGCGTTCGCCGCCGCGGCGAGCTCGTCGATGAAACACTCGTTGGCATAGGTGTTCTGCATTCGCCCCGGCGTGCGGATCCATGAGGGACGGAACGGCGTCGATGCGAGCCGACGGCACACCGTCTTCACGTTGGCGAATTTGTACGGGACCGCCGAGTTCTGGAAGATGTTGCCGGGCGCGATGTCTTCGCCGGCCGGCATCCCTGCCAGGGTCGCAGCAACGAGCGGTACGTTGAAGCTGCCGGCGGTTTGCTGTGGAATGAAGAACTCCGATTCCCAGGCCGTGACCGCGCCCGCGCCGTCCACGGCGGCCCGCAGATCGATGAGCGTCGGCGGACCCTTCGGGTCCCAGCCATGTTCATCGGCGCGCGACCATTGCACCCGCACCGGACGCGCGACCGCTTTCGCCAGCAGCGCCGCGTCCGCCGCGGCATCTTCGTGCCCGTTGCGACCGTAACAGCCAGAGCCTTCGATGTAGATGCAACGCACGTTATCGGCAGGTATGCCGAGCATGGTGGCGAGTTGCTTGCGCAGACTGTGCGTTGCTTGCGACGCCGACCAGGAGGTCAGCTTGCCGTCCTTGAACTCGGCGACCGCACAGGACGGACCGATCGAGCCATGGGTATGGATGGCAAAGTCGTACGTCGCTTTCAGCGTCTTGGCGCCCGCCTGAGCGATGGCCTCGGCGCTGTTGCCGACGTTGCTCGTCACCTCGTCCTTGACGACCTTGCTGGCGCGCACCTCGTCCCACAGTTTCGCCGCGTCCGGCAAGGTCTGCGATTTCGACCACGACGCCTTGAGCTTCTGCGCCGCCTTGATCGCGCCCCACTCGCTCTCGGCGACCACACCGAGGAAATTTCCCTCCCGCACGACCTTGATCACGCCGGCAACGTCCTTGATCGAACCCTCATCGACGCTCTCCAGCGTGGCGCCGATTGCCGGCGGACGCACGACGCGCCCGTGCAGCATGCCGGGCACGCGGAAGTCCTGCATGTAGGTGAAACGCCCCGTCACCTTCTCCGGAATGTCGACCCGCGGCACGGGCTTGCCCACGAACTTGTAGTCCTTGGGATCCTTGGCAGCGGCGGGCTTCGTATGATCGAGCGTGAGCTCGAACCGTTTGCCGCCGATCAGCTCGCCGTAACTGACCCATTTGTTACCGGTGCTGACCACGCCGTCGGCGACCTTGAGGTCCTCTTTCTTGGCGTCGAGGCGCTTGGCCGCCTGCTCGAGCAGCGCGGCCTTCGCGGTCGCCGCGGCGTTGCGCAGCTGCATGCCGCCGATCTGAACCGACAGGCTGCCCCAGGTGGTGCCCTGATCGGGCGTGAGCGCGGTGTCGCCCTGGATGAGCTTGATCCGGTTGAGCGGCACGTCGAGCTCGTCGGCGACGATCTGCGGCAGCGCGGTCGCGACACCGGTGCCGAGATCGACCTTGCCGCTATAGAGCGTCACCTCGCCGCCGGCATCGATCGCGAGGAAGGAATCGACCTCGGTGAGCGCGAGCGGTTTGGACCCTTGAGCCAGCGCCTCGCCGATGTTGCCGGCGAAGGAAAAGCTGACGACGAGCGCGCCGCCGCCCTTGAGCACGTCGCGTCGAGAAGCGTGTATGGTCATGACAGCCTCCCTCACGCGCCGGCCGCCCGCATGACCGCCTTGACGATGCGGGCATGCGTTCCACAGCGGCACAGGTTGTTGGCGAGCGCGTCTTTGACTTGTGCTTCCGTCGGCTTCTTGGTTCTGGCGAGGAACGCGGCCGACTCCATGATCATGCCGTTGATGCAATAGCCGCATTGCACCGCTTGCTCCTCGATGAAGGCGCGCTGCACCGGGTGCAGGCGTTCGGGCGTGCCGAGGCCTTCGAGCGTCACCACCTTCTGCTGGGCGGTCAGGGAAGAGAGCGGCGTCACGCACGAGCGCACCGCCTTGCCGTCGACATGGACCGTGCAGGCGCCGCACTGCGCCAGCCCGCAACCGAAGCGCGGCCCGTGTAGCTGCAGATTGTCACGTAGCGCATAAAGCAGCGGCATGTCGGGATCATCGATGGTGACCCGTACCGCCTTGCCGTTCACATTGAGCGATTTTCGTTGCGCCATGGCGCCCTCCCGTGCTGGGCCGTTTGCTCGGCGATCTTTTTGTAATGGTTCTAGCGTAGCAGCGCGCGCAGCAGCGCGCCATATAGGCCGCCCGCCGATGTGGCGTGCCGGCTTCTATAGGGCTGGCATCTCGAAGGACGGGGCGGCCAGACCTTACTCCGCCGCCACCTGCACGGCTTCCGCCACCGGCTCGACCTTGGCGGCGCAATACTTGAATTCGGGGATTTTGCCGAAAGGGTCGAGCGCTGGATTGGTGAGCAGGTTCGCGGCCGCTTCCACGAACGCAAACGGGATGAACACCACGCCGTCCGGAATCGCGTCGTCCTGCCGCGCGGCCAGTTCGACTGTGCCGCGTCGGGTCGTGACCCGCACCATGTCGCCGGCCTTGATGCCGAGCTTGGCAATGGTGCCGCGCGAGAGATTGGCGACGGCGCCCGGCTCGAGCGCGTCGAGCGTCGAGGCACGGCGGGTCATGGCGCCGGTATGCCAGTGCTCGAGCTGGCGACCGGTCGTGAGGATGAAGGGGAACTCGGCATCCGGCCGCTCGTCGGGCGGCGTGAGTTTCGCAGTAACGAGCTTGCCGAACCCGCCGGGTCGCGGGAAGCCCTTGTCGAACACCACGTCGTGGCCGGGCTGATCCGGCGCATCGGCGGGGTAGGTGACGGCGCTCTCGCGCTCGACGCGGTCCCAGGAGATGTTGTCGAGCGAAGGCATCAGCGACGCCATCTCGGTATAGAGGTCGCGCGGATGCTGGTAGTTCCAGTCGAGTCCGATGCGGCGCGCGATTTCCTGGATCAGCCACCAGTCCTGCTTGGTGTCACCTGGGAGCGGCAGCGCTTTGCGACCCATCTGCACCTGGCGGTTCGTGTTGGTCA
>VAZM01000409.1:0-5940 GCA_005883135.1 Alphaproteobacteria bacterium | reverse complement strand
TCACGTCGGCATAGGCGGCGGTCTCGGTGAGGAAGAGGTCCTGCACCACCAGATGCTCGAGGTGCGCGAGCGCCTCGCGCGCGTGGTTGAGGTCGGGATCGGACATCGCGGGGTTCTCGCCCATGATGTACATCCCCTTGATCACGTCGGCGTGGACCGCGTTCATGATCTCGACCACCGTCAGCCCTTTCTTGGGATCGAGCTTGGTGCCCCAGGCGGCCTCGTACTTGGCGCGGATCTCAGGCGCCTCGACCGACTTGTAGTCGGGGAAGAACATGGGGATGAGGCCGGCATCGGAGGCGCCCTGCACGTTGTTCTGGCCGCGCAGCGGATGCAGCCCGGTGCCGGGACGCCCGATCTGCCCTGTGATGAGCGAGAGTGCGATCAGGCAGCGGGCGTTGTCGGTGCCGTGGGTGTGCTGTGACACGCCCATGCCCCAGAAGATGATCGCGGACTTCGCGCGCGCGAATTTGCGCGCCACGGTGCGCAACACGTCGGGCTCGATCCCGCAGATCGGCCCCATCTCCTCCGGGGTAAAATCTTTCACGTGCTCGGCGAGCGCGGGAAAACCCTCGGTATAGGTCTGGATGTATTGCTGGTCGTAGAGCTTCTCCGTCACGATGACGTTGAGGATCGCATTGAGCATCGCTACGTCGGTGCCATTGCGGAACTGCAGCATGTGGGCGGCGTGGGGCTTGAGCGCCTGGCCGCGCGGGTCCATGACGATGAGCTGCGCGCCGCGCTTGGCGGCCTGCTTGAAGAATGTCGCCGCCACCGGATGGTTCTCGGTCGGATTGGCGCCGATCACCACGATGACCTCGGAATTCTTGCACTCGTTGAAGGTGGCGGACACCGCGCCGGAGCCGACGCCCTCCATCAGCGCCGCCACCGACGAGGCGTGGCAGAGCCGCGTGCAGTGATCCACGTTGTTGGTGCCGAAGCCGGTGCGCACGAGCTTTTGGAAGAGATAGGCCTCCTCGTTCGAACCTTTCGCCGAGCCGAAGCCCGCAAGCGCCTGTGAACCGTCGCGATCGCGGATCGTTTTGAGCCCCGCGGCGGCGCGATCGAGCGCCTCCTCCCAGGTCGCGGGTCGGAAGTGCGTCCACGGATTGGCGGGGTCGACGCTGTCGTGGGCGTGCTTGGGGACGCCGTCCTTGCGCACGAGCGGCTGCATGAGGCGATGCGGATGGCTGACATAGTCGAAGCCGAAGCGGCCTTTGACGCAGAGCCGGTTCTCGTTGGCGGGTCCGTTGCGGCCGCTCACGTAGAGAAGCTTGTCGTCCTTGATGTGATAGGTGAGCTGGCAGCCGACGCCGCAATAAGGGCACACGCTGTGCACCTCGCGGTCGGGAAACTGGGTGCGGACGTTCGCGTCGTCCACCAGGCTCGACGGCATCAGTGCGCCGGTCGGGCAGGCCTGCACGCATTCGCCGCAAGCGACGCAGGTCGACTGCCCCATCGGGTCGTCGAAGTCGAACACGATCTTCTCGCCGTGCCCCCGGCCGGCCATGCCGATCACGTCATTGACCTGCACCTCGCGGCAGGCGCGGACGCAGAGATTGCACTGGATGCAGGCGTCGAGGTTGACCGCCATCGCCGGATGGCTGCGGTCGGGCACGGGCGCCGAACGGCGCGGAAACCGGCTCGCCGTGACCTTCTGCCGGTCGGCGGTCTGCCAGAATTCCGATTGCGGATCGTGCGCCACGTCCTTAGGCGGCTGGTCGGTCAGCAACAGCTCGACGACCATGCGCCGTGCCGTTTTGGCGCGATCGTTCTGCGTGTTGACCTTCATGCCCGGCGCCGGCGTGCGGATGCAGCTTGCTGCCAGCACGCGCTCGCCTTCGATCTCCACCATGCAGACACGGCAGTTGCCGTCGGGGCGATAGCCGGGCTTGGGCGAGTAGCACAGGTGCGGCAGCTTGATGCCATAGCGCCGTGCGGTGCGGAAAATGGTCTCCCCCTCCGGCGCCTCCACGTCCTGGCCGTCGAGCGTGAACTTGATCATGTTGGGCCCGTCGCGGTGGTCGGCCGGTTGATGCGTGACGTTGGCGTCGCTCAACGCAGCGCCTTTCTTATCGTGCCCATACCCCAGCGGCGTGTTCTTCCCGTTCGTTGTCATGAAAGTTCCATCAGCTCAAAATCTTCGGTTCCGCGGATCGAACTCACCAACTTACCAGCGGCCTGGTGAGATCATCACGGAAATATTTTAGCACCGAGGCCAGCGGATTGGGGGCCGCCTGGCCGAGGCCGCAGATCGAAGCGTCGCGCATGGCGGCGGACAGCTCGTTCAATAACGCTTCGTCCCACGGCGCCGTTTCCATGAGCTTAACGGCTTTCTCCGTTCCGACGCGGCACGGCGTGCATTGGCCGCAGCTTTCGTCCTCGAAGAAGCGCATCAGGTTGAGCGCCACCGCTTTCATATCGTCCTTGTCGGACAGGATCACAACTGCGTGCGACCCCACGAAGCAGCCGTATTTCTCGAGCATGCCGAAATCGAGCGGCAGGTCGGCCATGGATTCCGGCAGGATCCCGCCCGATGCGCCGCCCGGCAGATAGGCCTTGAAGCGGTGGCCCTCCTGCATCCCGCCGCAATATTCCTCGATCAGCTCGCGCGCAGTCACGCCGGCGGGCGCCAGCACGACGCCCGGTTTCTTGACGCGGCCGGAGACCGAGAAGCTGCGGAAGCCCTTGCGCTCGCGACGGCCGTGCGAGGTGAACCACTGCGCGCCCCTCTCGACGATGTCGCGCACCCAGTAGAGCGTCTCCACGTTCTGCTCGAGCGTCGGCCGGCCGAACAGGCCGACCTGCGCCACATAAGGGGGACGATGTCGGGGCAACCCGCGCTTGCCCTCGATCGATTCGATCATCGCGGATTCTTCGCCGCAGATGTAGGCGCCGGCGCCGCGGCGCAGATGCATGCGAGCATGCTTGGCGAGCCCAGCCCGTTCGACCTTGGCGATTTCCTCGGCGAGCATCAGCCGTACGTCGGGATATTCGTCGCGGATATAAATGTAGACGTCCGCCGCCTCGACCACCCAGGCCGCAATCAACATGCCTTCGATGAACTGGTGCGGATCCCGCTCGAGATAGTACCGATCCTTGAAGGTGCCCGGCTCGCCCTCGTCGGCGTTGACCGCGAACAGACGCGGCGCTGGCTCCGCGCGCACCAGCGTCCACTTGCGCCCGGTGGGAAAGCCGGCGCCACCGAGGCCGCGCAGCCCAGCATCGCTGACGGTCTTGATGATGTCATCACGCGTGCGCGCGCCGGCAAGGCAGGCCTTGAGCAATGAATAGCCGCCGTCGCGCACGTAGCGCTCGAAGTCGTTGGGTGTCGGATAGGGATGGGCGTGCGCGCCCTGTGTGACCGCTGCCGCCACGTTCTCCGCCGTCGCTCCCATGAGCTGCACGTGTCCAACCGCGCAGACGGGCGCGCGGTCGCAGGCCCCCATGCACGGCGCGCGCACGACGCGCACATCGGGGCCCAGCCTGCTCGGCAGTGTGTGCAAGAGATGTTCCGAGCCGGCCAAGGCGCAAGACAGCGAGTCGCATACCCGAACCGTCACCGCGGGCGGCCGCGTCTCGCCCTCTTTCACCACGTCGAAATGGGCGTAGAAGGTCGCGACCTCGTAGACTTCGGTCTGCGCGAGCCTCATCTCCTGCGACAGCGCGGCGAGATGCGCGGCGGAGAGATAGCCGTAGCGGTCCTGGATCAGGTGCAGATGCTCGATCAGGAGATCGCGCCGGCGCGGCCGGTCGGCCAGCAGGGCGCGCACCTCCTCCAGCGCTTGCGGCTCGACCTGGCGGCCTTTTGGCATCTTCCGCGGCCGGTTGCGCCGGCCCAGTCCTCCCCGATCGTTAGTGCGCGCATCCATCTGATCACTCTTCAGAACAGCCCGACGATGCGTCCGTCGCTCCCGACATCGATCGCGTCGGCGGCAGGCACCTTCGGCAGGCCGGGCATGGTCATGATCTCTCCGCAGATCGCCACGACGAACTCCGCCCCTGCCGACAGCCGCACTTCGCGCACCGTCACGATGTGATCGCTGGGCGCGCCTTTGCTGTCGGCGTTGGTGGTGAAGCTGTACTGCGTCTTGGCGATGCAGATCGGAAGTTTGCCGTACCCCATCTTTTCGAACGACTCGAGTTGGTCGCGCACCGGCTTGGGCACATCGATATCCTTCGCCCGATAGATTTCGCGGGCAATGGTGCGGATCTTCTCGATCAACGGCATGTCGTCGGGATACAGCAGTTTCAGCTTGCTCTTGCCGGCGTCCGCGACCTTAACCACCGCGCGTGCCACATCCGCAGCACCCTTGCCGCCCTCGGCCCAATGGTCGGCCATGATCGCCTCGACCCCGAGTTTCTTGCACGCCTCCTTCACCAGCGCGATCTCCGCATCGGTATCGGCGCTGAAGCGGTTGATGGACACGACCGGCACGATGCCGAACTTCTGCACATTCTCGACGTGGCGGGCGAGGTTGGCCATGCCGGCCTCGAGCGCCTTGAGGTTCTCGGTCTTGAGGTCCTCCTTCTTGACCCCGCCGTGCATTTTGAGCGCGCGGATGGTCGCGACCAGCACCGCGCAGTCCGGCGCAAGGCCGGTCTTGCGGCACTTGATGTCGAGGAACTTCTCGCCGCCGAGGTCGAAGCCGAAGCCGGCCTCGGTCACGACGTAGTCGGCGCGCGCGAGCGCCGCGCGCGTCGCCATGATGCTGTTGCAGCCGTGCGCGATGTTGCCGAACGGACCGCCGTGCACGATCGCCGGGACGCCCTCCACGGTCTGCACGAGGTTGGGTTTCAGCGCGTCCTTGAGCACGATCGCCATCGCGTGCGCGGCGTCGATGTCGCCGGCGTGCACCGGCCGCCCTTTCGTCGTGTAGCCGAGCAGGATGCGCGAGAGGCGCTCGATCAGGTCGGGCGCGTCGCGCGCGAGGCAGAGGATCGCCATCACCTCGGACGCCGCGGCGATGTCGAAGCCGCACTGCCGCGGCACGCCCATCGTGCGCCCACCCTGGCCGATGGAGATCTGGCGCAGTGACCGGTCGTTCACGTCGAGCGCCCGGCGCCAGCGGATCTGCGCGGGATCGAGCTCGGTCTGCTTGTGGTAGAGCGCGTTGTCCATGAGCGCTGCGAGCAGGTTGTGCGCCGCGCTCACCGCGTGGATGTCGCCGGTGAAGTGGAGGTTGATGTCCTCCATCGGCAACACCTGCGAGCGCCCGCCGCCGCAGCCGCCGCCCTTGACGCCGAAGATCGGCCCCATCGACGGCTCGCGCACCGCCACGGCCGCGCGCTTGCCGATCCGCGCCAGCGCCTGGCCCAGGCCGACGGTGGTCGTGGTCTTGCCTTCGCCGGCGGGCGTGGGATTGATCGCCGACACCAGCACGAGCTTGCCGTGCGCGTCGCCGTTCGCCTTCGCCGCGCCGAGCGAGATCTTCGCCTTGTAGCGCCCGTAGCACTCGAGGTCTTCGGCGCCCAGGCCGAGCTTTTCGCCGATCGCGTCGATCGGCGCGAGCACGGTGGATTGCGCCACCAAGAGATTCTGGTCGCGGCTCATGCAGGCCTCCCTCCAGGGCGCCACAGGGTGCGCGGATGATAGTCGCGTATGCGGGGCAGGGCGAGCGAGCCCCGCGTGCGCGGCGCGCAGCGTGCGTCCGCGTCGAATCGACGAGTCGCAACTCGTGCGCCGGCGCACGCTACGTCACGACTCCCGGAGCGACCCAGTGTTCGCGCGCGCAGCGCGGACCGCGCCACGAGCCCTCAACTCATCGTCGCCTCCGCGAAGAGCCTGCACCCGCGCAGGGCGGGTGCGGGAGCCCCAGCGCCTTTCGTCGCGGAGCACCTTCGTTATCCTCCGCCTTCCCCGAATCGCCCTCGCATGAACCCAGCGCGCGCCACCATCCGCCCCATGATCCGCCCCGAGATCGACCTCGCGGTCGACTG
>VAZM01000009.1:2024-18305 GCA_005883135.1 Alphaproteobacteria bacterium | reverse complement strand
ATCACCGGCAGCGTCAGCTTGCGTTCGACGGCGCGACCCCCGGCCTCGGCCATGCGCACCACAATTTGTGCCTCGAGGGGACGCGTCGCCTCCGGCTGCTTGTCAAGGTTCACGGCAAAGCTTGCGTGGCCGCTGTCGTCAGTGTCAGGTAGGTTTTCGAGCGGCTGGCGGGTGGTCGCCACGTCCTCGTCGGAGAGGCCGAACTGGTAGCGGGCAAAGCCTGGCCGCTGGTTCGCCGCCGAAACAATGACTTCTCCCTCAAGCTCGAGTCTGGCGGCCGGCGCGCCATAGAGAAAACGACCGTCCACGTTGATCTCGGCCGCGCTGGTCGCCGATAGCCCGCTCGCCTTGGAGGTCAGCTCCAATTCGACCCGGTCGGGCAGGAAGGTCGCCTCGCCGACTGGCGGCCGCTTCAGATCGACGAAGGCGCGCACGAGCCAGGTTCCACTCGGGGCCGATGACACCAACGCAACGACAAGCGCGCGGCCACCCACACCCTGATCGGGAACGACGGCGCGACGGTATTCGACGCCGTCCGGCCGCTCAACCACGAGGGTCAGCAGTACGTTGAGCACGGCCATGCCCTGGCCGTCGCGCAACAGTGTCGTGACCTGCACCGCTTCTCCGGAGCGGTAGACACCACGCTCGGTGTAGACAAAAGCGTCGAGACCGCCCGGAACCGCGCGGCCGGCGACCCCGCGGTCGGTCAGATCAAAGGGCGGCGCTTTGAGGCTCAAGAAGGCGTAATCGCCCTCGCTGTCGCTGGCGATCAGCATGGCCGGCGCTAGCGCGCCTTCGCCGCTCGCCAGATTGGCTTCGAAGTGCACGTGACCGGAGTCGGCGGTGCGTTTGCGCGAAAGGATTTCATTGCTGCGCGAGAGGAGCCGTACCTCGACCGCGCCCTTTGCCTGGGTCGTATCGAGCGAATGCACGAAGGCGTGAATGCCGTCGTTGCCGGAAAACGCTCTCAGAGCCCGCTCGGAGACAATGAACCACTGCGTCGCGAGCGAATCGAATTCATCCTTGCCGGCGCCCGCGGGCTGCGCCGCCATGACGTAGACGCCTGGCGCAAGCGCGCCGATGGCCTCTGTGACGGGAAAGGCGGTGGTGACATCGGTGTTAAGACTCTGCTCGACGGCCATCTTGCCTTTCCAGACCCGCGCGCCGCGCGCTTCGGCGAGGTGATCGAGATCGTAACGGTCGAGATTGCGCTGGAAATCGCGTCCGACCACCGTCTCCAGCAGGTTGCGATCGCCGATGCGATAGATTTCGAGGGCAACCGTTCCGGTATTGACGCTGACGACTGGAATGCCGCGCTGGCCGGTGCGCGGCAGCACATAGGCTTTGGCGGTGAAGCGCACCATCGGCTTGCGGTCACGCGCGTAGACGCTGAAGTCCGCGGATTTCGTCAGCGTTTCATTCACCTGCGAGGGAATGCCGGCGCGCAAGGTGATGGAGTAGCGCTCACCATGCTTGAGGCCCTCGACGCAAAGCTGCCGCTCCTGCACGGAGAGAGCGGGTTTGTCCTGGCCAGCGACGGAAACGTAGGGCGAGAAATCGGTACGCTTGCCGGGCAGGTCCTCGGAGAACTGGAAGCAGGCATGCGGCGAGGCTGCGTCCGAATCCACCGTGTAGTCGAGGAGCCGGAAACCGTGATCCTCGCGCAGGCGCTCGTATTGCTGACGCACCTCCGCGACCTCGCGGAGCTCGAGTGAAACGCGCAGTGCATCGAGCGCCGGGCGCCATACTTGGCGATCGACGTAGGTGCGCGCGACCACCACCAGACTCTCGGCCTCTTCGGCGGAATTGCCGGAACGCTGATAGGCGATGTAGGCGGCCGCGGCCGCGCGCTCGAGCAGCAGGTTCTTCTCGGCGTAATCGTTGGGGCGGATTTGCCGCAAGTCCCTGGCGAGTCGCAGCCACGTTACGGTTCGATTGGGCGCGACCACGACGATTTGGCCGAGGATCCGCACGCCGCCGCGGTCGTCGCCGCGTTGAAAGGCGGCGTCGACGTCGCGCCGCAGCTCGGCAATCGACTTCGTCACCTGGCCCGAGTCGGCCTTGATTTGGGCTTCGAGCTTGATCGCCGCTTCAGCGAGATCATCGCGTTTGAATACTTTGTCGGCGGCGATGGTGGGGGCAGACAACAGCAGGACGAGCGCGGCTGCAAACGCAGCGCGAACGAACGCGCGCATGGGGGGACCTCCGTTCCCGCCGGGGTGGGGAAGCCGAACGGGGCCGCAAGATCAACGCCAAAACATGTCGAGGTCGTGGCCGAGTCGGGCCGGGTGACGTCGCGGCCGCGGTAAAACAACGCCTCGGCTCGGGAAGGACGGAGCCGGTCGTTGGCTCTGCGCGGTCACGCAGACGATGAACGTGGACCCATGGCTTACCGGTTCGCCATTGAATCCGCGGTTGACCAGGCACGAAAACCGGCTCGGCCGCCGGATTTCTGTGAAATAGCCTGTTATTTTCTCTTTCTGACCGCGTCGTCAGTCACTCAATCCGGTTGCTGGCGAGCGCAGCACGAGCTGCGGGGCGGGCTGTTGCGCAGAAAATCTGTATCGGGTCTGTCCTGATGAATGTCCAACTAACACTGGCCTGCGGCCGCTATGATCGCACCCAGCCGCTGATTGACGGAAGGGTGCAGCCCGAAGGCGTAGATCTAACATTCCTGCCACTGCGCCCAGGTGAGACCTTCTGGCGCATGCTTAACCACGACGAGTTTGACGCGTCCGAAATGTCTCTCTCGTCGTATACAATTTTGCGCTCGGAAGGGGATACGCGCTTCATCGCGATTCCGGTATTTCCGTCACGGGTCTTTCGCCACTCGGCGCTTTATGTACGGACCGACTCTCCTATCGAGAGCCCTGAAACTCTAAAGGGCAAGCGCGTGGGTGTCGGGGACTATCAGATGACGGCCGCAGTTTGGGTCCGCGGGTTGCTTACCCACGAATACGGCGTCAAGCCAGAGGACATCGTGTGGGTCATCGGCCAACCGATCCGCTCGATCAACCTGCCTGACGACCTTAGGCTGCAATCCATTCCGGCCGGTACGACGCTGGAGGCGATGCTCGAGGTCGGCGAGATCGACGCTCTGATGTCCGTGATGGTTCCCGCTGGGTTTGGCAAAACCGTGCGGCGGCTCTTCCGTCATTCGCGCAAGGTCGAAATTGAGTACTACAGAAAAACCCGCATTTTCCCGATCATGCACACGCTTGTGCTTAAGGCCGAGGTTTATAAAGAAAAACCCTGGCTCGCCCTAAGTTTCTACCGCGCTTTCTGTAGGGCGCGCGATCTCGCGCATGAATCCATGTACGACACCGACGCGTTGACGGTCAGCCTTCCTTGGATTGTCGACGAGGTGGAGGAGACCCGCAGTCTCTTCGGGCGGCAGATCTGGGACTACTCGATCGAAGGCAGCCTTCCGACGTTAACCGCTCTCCTAACCTATCTTGATGAGCAAAAGCTCTCGAAACGCAAAATGAGCGTCAATGAGCTATTCGTACCGAATATCGATGCCGGCCTCGCCGGCTATCTTCGCGCAACGGGAGAAGCGTGAGCAGGTAACGAATGGCGTTAGCGCGTCCACGCGCTCTTCGGTGCCTCGACCGTACCGCTCTATCTGTTACCAGTTTCGAGAGTTACTCGGCTCCCTGCTCGGCCTGAAAAGCAACGCGCGCTTGAAAAGCGAATGAGCATCTCATCGAGAAGCGTCACGTCGCCTGCGATCTCGTTTTCGTCGAAGTTTCCCTCAGGTAATCAATGACGAGTTTCGGAGTGATGAGACCGAAGCTCATCGCCAACGTGACGATCATGGCGGTCATGCCGTCGGCGATCGTCGCACTGATCAGGCCCAACGTGGTCTGCGAGCCGCCGGCAATTTGCAGAAGGCCGCTCGCCATCTTGAACAGAAACACGCCCGGCATCATCGACACTACCGAGGCAAAGCCGATCGCGGCAAACGGCATGTGCGAGCGGTGCGCGATCGGGGTGAGTATCAACCCGACCGTAAGGCAAGCGATAAAGGCGCCGGTCGCAGCGCCAGCACCGAGCAGTGTGAGTGCCGCCCACCGCGGAGCATGGGCTGCCATGCCGACCGCCACCGGCCAAGCCAGCATGTTCAAGGGTGTAGAGAAGAAGACGCTGTAAGACGCGACGGCCACGCCGGCGGCGATCACGTCCTGCCACAATGGGACGGCCCTGGCAGCTTCGTCGACCGGCAAGGTGACGCCGAGCAGCGCCAATCCATGCAGCAATCCCGTCGAGATCGCGACGATGATAAGCCCCGCATATATCAGCCGGGCGGCGCCAAGATGGATACGGCCATTGATGAGGTCGAGCGTGCCATTGAGTACGTGCGGCCCCGGCACCAGGACCATGCACGGGCAGACCGCGACCAGCCGCAACGACGAACTGAGCTGGTAGCGAACCGCCAGCGCGCCTACCACGCCGGCGACAAACGCCGCGCAGAATGGTTGGATGAAGGCGTTTGCGCTATAGCGCGCTACGGCGCGACGCAGAATGGCGCCGGCAGCGGCACTCACGAAGATGAGTCCGGCCGCGACCGAGTGCTCGACGCCAAAGATTACCGCCAGCGCCACGGCCCCCGCCGCGGCTGCGAGCGTGAAAAGCCATGTCGGAGCAGGTGGCGCCCGCGAGATCGCGGCGATTGCCGCTAGCGCATCTGCGGGCGCAAGCCGACCGGCGCCGATGTCTTGAATGGCCCGCGTCGTCGAGGCGACCCGCTCCATGTCCACACCGGAAGGATCGGCCGCCACTCGTGACGTCAGTCTGCTGTCTTGGTTCTCCGACTGAATTAGCAGTTCCCCCACCGCGGCATCACCTTGGCACGCAGTCCAAGCGTGCGGCCAAGTTGCTCGGCCGCAGTCACGGTCTGCTCTGTGGCCTGCCCATTGACAAAGAGAACCTGGGCGAAGGCGAGGACAAGGTTGGAGCGTTCCTCCAAGGTCATGTGAGTGTCTCGCGATCGGCGCATTTGAAACGAAGGCTGATTGTCGAGCCGGCTCAACCCACTCGAGCCGGAGCCCAACCGCGCAAAGCAACGATGCTCAAGAGGCAGCCTTGGGCGACGCGCCGGTCGCCACGTATGGCTTCACCATTTTCTTCGGATCGACAACACGGTCGAATTCGGCCTCGGTGACGAAGCCTAGCTTCAACGCAGCAGCCTTGAGTGTGAGATCGTTATCCATCGCGTAATGCGCGATTTTCGAAGCCTTGTCGTAGCCGATCACCGGCGAGAGCGCGGTCACCAGCATCAACGACCGCTCGACGTATTCGTTGATCTTCTTCAGATTGGGTTTGGTGCCCTCGACCAGGAACTTGCGGAAATTGACGCAGCCATCGGTCATGAGGGTGATGGAGTGGGTGATGTTGGAGATTATCAGCGGCTTGTAGACGTTCATCTCGAGATACCCGCCGGCACCCCCAAACCCGACCGCCACGTCGTTAGCCATGACTTGCACGGCAAGCATCGTAAGCGCTTCGCACTGGGTTGGATTGACCTTGCCCGGCATGATCGAGGAGCCGGGCTCGTTCTCCGGGATTTCTAACTCCGCGAAGCCGGCGCGCGGCCCGCATGACATCAGCCGAATGTCATTCGCAATCTTGTAGAGCGAGACTGCAAGGGTGCGCAGCGTCCCCGACAGTTGGACCAGCGCGTCGTGCGAGCCCTGCACGGTGAATTTATTCGGGGCGGTGACGAATGGCAGGCCGGTGAGCTTGGCGATCTCGGCCGCCGCTGCTTCGGCAAAGCCGGGGGCCGAGTTGATGCCGGTTCCCACGGCGGTGCCGCCCAGCGCCAAGCGGTAGACCCCCTGCAGGGAAGCTTCGATCCATTCGAGATCTTCCGACAGCATGCCGGTGTAGCCGGACCATTCCTGCCCCAGCGTCAACGGGGTGGCGTCCTG
This sequence comes from Alphaproteobacteria bacterium, assembly GCA_005883135.1. Taxonomy (GTDB): domain Bacteria; phylum Pseudomonadota; class Alphaproteobacteria; order Rhizobiales; family Xanthobacteraceae; genus VAZQ01. Next base: position 12,375 of record VAZM01000009.1, on the reverse strand, counting down.
CATGTGCGTGCGCCCAATCTTGACGATGTCATCCCACTCTTGCGCTTTGGCGCTGATGGCGTCGCGCAAGTCCGCGACCGCAGGAACGAGCCGCTGCTTCACGTTGACCGCCGCGGCGATGTACATCGCCGAAGGAAACGTATCGTTCGAGGACTGCGCCATGTTGACGTGGTCGTTGGGATGAACAGGCGTCTTGCTCCCGAGCGGTGTACCGGCGAGCTGGCAGCAGCGGTTGGAGATGACTTCGTTGACGTTCATGTTGAATTGAGTGCCGCTGCCCGTCATCCAGACGTGCAAGGGAAACATGTCGTGATACTGCCCGACGAGAATTTCGTCGCACGCCTGAACGATCAATCCATGACGCTGATCGTCGAGCCGTTTGCCGGCGTGGTTCGCAGCGGCGGCGGCTTTCTTCAAGGTGGCGTAGGCAGTGATCATTTCGCGCGGGATCAAATCCCGGCCGATGCTGAAATGCTCGAGTGATCGCTGCGTTTGCGCCCCCCACAACTTGTCGGCAGGAACTTCAACCACACCGAGGCTGTCGGTCTCTTTTCTCGTGTCGGCCATGTCCTAACTCCTGGGTCTGGTTGTCCCAGCCGGACTACAGATGCATTCGCCTAGGCGGGCAGTCCCGTCTCTGGCTAGTCCGCCTCGGGCCCGGTCGATTGCAAAGTGGCGTCCAAATCGCCGTTTGCGACCAATTTTGCCCATTCGCCGAAAGGAAGATAATGAGTGCAAGAGAGGTGGCAATAGGAAGGACGGGCGGCTGCAAGAGGCGCGAGCAAAATCATGGTTGCGAATGGGCGATCGTTTCAAGTCGGTTTTGACATCCCGGCGAAAATCGGAGACCGCATCGACGATATCCACACGCCGGCGCTTCTCATCGATCTCGATGCGTTCGAGCGAAATGTTTCGCGGATGGCGGATAGCGCTAAAGCAATGGGCGTGCGCTTACGCGCCCATGCGAAGACCCACAAGTCGGCCGATATCGCATTGTACCAGATCAAGCATGGCGGAGCGTGTGGCGTTTGTTGTCAGAAAGTCTCAGAAGCCGAAGCACTGGTTAATGCCGGGGTCAAGGACGTGCTTGTTTCTAACCAGGTAACAGACCTGAAAAAGATAGAACGGCTTGCGCAGTTGACGACCCGGGCTCGCACGATCGTTTGTGTCGACGACGCGGATAACGTCGACCATTTGTCAGCTTCGGCTCAACGGTTTGGGACCGTACTGGAATGCCTCGTAGAGATCGACGTTGGAGCCGGAAGATGCGGGGTGGAACCCGGGAGGGCAGCGGTTGCGCTGGCGAAAAAGATCGCCGGCGCCGAGGGACTTAAATTCTCCGGGCTGCAGGCCTACCAGGGGGCGGCGCAACATATTGCCGATTATGGCCAGCGGAAAGCAAATATCGCTGCGGCTGTCGAGATGGTGCAAGCAACCGTCACTCTGCTCCAACAACAAGGGTTGCAATGCGAGATAGTTGGAGGCGCGGGCACTGGTTCGTACTATTTCGAAGGTGCGAGTGGCGTTTACAACGAACTCCAATGCGGATCATACATCTTCATGGACGCGGACTATAAGCGCGTGAAGGATAAGAACGGCGAGTTTATTCACGAGTTCGAAAATAGCCTTTTCATCCTGACGTCGATTATGTCGCATACCAAATCCGATAAGGCGATCTGTGACGCGGGCCTGAAGGCGCAAAGCGTGGATTCGGGGTTGCCCACGGTGTTTGGGAACGCCGATCTGACTTACGTCAAATGCTCTGACGAACACGGAGTCATCGCGGACCCAAAAGGAATTCTGAAGATCAATGATAAATTGAAGCTGGTCCCCGGCCACTGCGACCCAACCTGCAACATCTACGACTGGTTCGTCGGAGTCCGTAATGAAAAAGTCGAGTGTCTTTGGCCGATAACCGCGCGCGGATTAGCGCTTTGAGGCAGATCCGCGCCGCGCTCGAGCGCAAACCTATCCATCTGAGACGGAGAACTACTCCGGCAGCGGCTTTCCGCGCGTCTCCGGCAGGAAAGCCGCCACTAGGCCGAGAACGTACACCGTCGCGATCACAACCGCGGCCTGGCTGAAGCCACCGAAATTCGCGATCAGCCAGCCCGAGATCAGCGGACCAGTCCATGAAATCAGGCGCGGCGTGTTGAACACGAACGCGGTGGCGGTCGCGCGCACGCGAGTCGGAAACAGTTCCGGCAGCCACGCCGACATCCAGGTGAACTGGCCGGATACAAAGATGCCGCTGAACGCTCCGGCCAACAGCAGAAGCGTCAGATCCTGAGTCCAGATGAAGAACATCGGGACCGAAAGAAATGCGAGCGCAAAATAGGCCATGGTGATCGGCTTGCGGCCAAAGACATCTGCGAGGAAACCGAAGCCGGCATATCCGACAATGGCCGCACCGTTGACGGCCATCGCGACATAGCTCGCCCATTGCTGCGCCGGCAGGCCGGCTTTGGCCGCGACGCTCGCCGTGTAGGGCGGCATCCAGGCGGAGATTCCCCAAAATGCAAATGTGGACGCGAGCGACATCAGGAAGGTGAGGATCACGCGCCTGCGGATCTCGGGCTCCGCGAACAGATCGAGCATAGTAAAACGAGCAAGCGACTCCTCCTGCCCACTCAGAGCCGCGCCGCTGCGTTTGCGTTCGGTCGCGGCGGCGCGCCGCTCATTCACGCGCTCCCATTTGTCGGATTCAGGGATTGCCCGCCTGATCCACAGGGTCAGCAGCGCCGGCGCAACGCCGAGCAGGAACATGACGCGCCAGGCATCGGGACCGATCGGGCTGATGAAGAGCCACGCGAGTGAGGCCAGGAAGAAACCGATGCCGAAGCCGCATTGCATCAGCCCGACACCTTTGCCGCGATTCTTGTCGGGCCAGAGCTCGGAAACGATCGAGGTGCCGGTCACCCATTCGGAACCGATCGCCAGACCGACCAGAAACCGCAATACGGCGAAGGAGAACCAGTCCCAGGCGAAGGCGCTGAGCCCCGTCAGGATCGAGTAGCCGAGGATCGCCAGCATCATCGCGCGCTTGCGCCCGATATAGTCGGCAACCACGCCCCCGATCATGCCGCCGATCGCCCAACCGAGCAGGGTGAGCGCGATTACCGTGCCCGCATAGAGCGGGATTTGGGCGTGGCTCGCGGGATCAAGCAGCTGCCGCAAGGCGACGCCGACCGAGATGATCAGCGCATAGGTTTCGTAGCCGTCGAAGACCCAGCCCAGGTTAGCTGCGATCAGCGTCTTCCATTGGGTCGGGCTAAGGGAGCGATACCAGGGCGGTGAAGCTGCGGCGATATCAGTCATGGCGTCACTTCAGAATTTCGAGCGTCAGCGGTTTGAGACGGAAGTTATTGCAGGCGTTGAACAGGACCGGACAATTGGAGATGGCTACGATCTGCGGCATCAGCGCGGACATGACGATATGATCGCCGGGCTTGCCCTTGGGTGCGCGGATCTCCCATTTGCCATCCGCATCGTACGCGACCGTCATGAAGATATTGAAGCAGGCATCGGTGTTGAAGCTCCAGCGATCCATGCCGTAGCCGCGAATGGCCGCCTCCAAGTTCGACTGGCAGTTCGAAGCCCCCTTCGCCGCCTTGCCGTAGCGCGCGATGTTGAGGTGTTCGCTGCAGAATCCGCCTCCGCAATAGTTCTCGCGCGTCAGGTCTTCCTCGATCTTCCACATCTCTCGGGTACGGTTGCTGTAGAGCGTATCCGGCGCGGTAAATCTCCAGCTCAAATTCACGGCGCGGCTCGAATGCATGCTGAGGAGTTCGCGCACGTCATCGCGATTGAAGGAGATGAAGTCGGCGACCTGCTCTCCCTCCGGCTGGGCAAGGCGCAGCCGCTGACCGGTTTCGATCTCGAAGCTGATGTATCCGCCCGGCGCAATCACGACCGGGATCCCAGGCTCCAACACCGCGCTTGCACCACTCATTGAACGAAATCCTCCCATCGTGTGTAGCACTGGTGCGTCAAAAGTGATCTGCGACCATTAAACACTCCAACGCGTCGCGCCAATACTCCCTATTGGCACAAGTTTTGCCAATGCCGGAGGATTCGCACCGCGCGCCCGTAACCAAGGCGATAGTATTCGTCTTGCTCCGGTTAGGTAACGTGGCTCGCTAGCCTTCTAGCCGCGGCCGGATAATTCGCTCAAAAGCCTCGACCTCAGCCTCCGGAATGTCGTAGCCGCGCTCCAGGTCATGAGCCGGGAATAAGAACACGTGCTCAACGCCTGCCTCCTCCCGAGCCTGCAGAAGGCGCTCGGCACAATTTTCCGGAGGACCGAACAGTCCAAATGCATCGGCAATTTGCCGCGCTCGATCCTCAGGAATTGTCGCGGGATCGTGGTTTTGCTCAAGCTCGAATCCAGCTTCTTTCAACCAGTGAAGATTCGAGGCGCTCGGATAAGCAAGAAAGGGTCGACCCGGAGCGAACCAGCTTCGCACCCATCGCGTCCCTGCCTCGGCGGATCCCAGACCGAGCGTAATCACGAACACCACCGGAAAATCCCGCAAGGAGCGGTTGGCCCGCGCTGCCCCCTGCTCCAGGTGACGAAGCGCTGCGCGGATCGCTGCCGAATGCAGACCGACCATGAGAAAGGCGCCGTCGGCCGCCTCGCCGGCAAGTTCGATCATGCGTGGCCCGGCCGCCAGCAGATAGACCGGCGTGGGCGTCGCGGTTCGATTCCTAAGGCGGGTTGGGGCCGGGCCGAACTCGACGCTCTCCCCGGCGAGGAGCCTGCGGATATCGCGGATCGCTTCACGCATCACGGCCACGGGTGCACGCGCCTTCCCTATGCTCCGCGTCGAAATGAAACCCGGCGCGACGGTGAGGTAGGTGCGCCCGGGCGCGATCTCATCCAGGCTATGGGCGAGCGAAGCGAGAACGAGCGGATGCCGAACCAACGGGCTTGAGGTGGCTGGGAACAGACGCAAGCGCTGCGTCGCCCGGCACGCCAGGGCGAGCGCCAGGTAGGCGTCCCGGCCGCTTGAAGGATGGTCATGAATGCCGACGCCGTCGAAGCCTGCCTGCTCGCAGCGGACGATGAACGCAGCGAGCTCAGGTAAGGGGCGCCCAACGGGGACTCGGAGATCGACGCGGATCCGCGGCATCTGAGGGAGGCTCCATGCGCTTCGCACCTGACGATACGGGGGCTCCACAAGAATGAGAACAGAGCAAAGCGGTTTTTGCCGCGCTACCGATCAATTGGGCGCTTCCGATTCCGTGTCGGAATCGCAACAGTCGCTATTTTTCATCTGAAAAGCCCGGATCTGCACACGCATTGGGCAGCATTTGAACGTTGGCTGACGATTTCGCCTTGCCCTCGCCTCTGCACGCACTTTAGCTGAAGCCCATCTGCAGCGGGCGCGACTTGGGGGAAAAAGTTGCGCTCGGACGAGCAGCAGAAGCCGCCGGGATAGCGTGAGAAAGAGGGGAAGCAAATGAGAAAGATCATCTTATCCGCGGTTGCCGCCGTCGCGTTGGCGACGCCGGCGCTGGCGGCCGACATGAAGGTGAAGCCGGCGGCGACGCCGGAGCCATACAATCCATGGGACGTCGCGTTCGGCGGCGGCGTCACGTCGGACTACATCTTCCGCGGCATCACCCAGTCAAACCACAAGCCGTCGGTCGCCGCGTATTTCGAGCCGCGCTACAACGTCACCAAGGACCTGCAGTACTATGTCGGCGTTTCGGGCGAGAGCATCTCGTTCCCGAACCGCGCGGCCGCCGAGGTTGACATCTACGGCGGCGTCCGCCCGACCTTCGGTCCGCTCGCGCTCGATTTCGGCGCTTGGTACTACTGGTATCCTGGCGGGCAGTGCTTCAACGGCAGCCTTGCGCCGGTGTTCGGCTTTGACTGTCTGGCGAACGGCTATCTGCCGATCAACGGCAACGTCGTCAAAAAGGATCTGAGCTTCTACGAGGGCTACGCCAAGGCCACCTACACCGTCAATGACCAGGTCTCGTTCGGTGCCGCCGTGTTTTACTCGCCATCGGTGCTCAATTCCGGCGCGCCCGGCACCTACGCGTCTGGCGGGGCGAAGTTCACCGCCCCGAGCAGCGCTATGCCGGCGGGGTGGGGACTCTTCCTGTCCGGCGAAGCGGGCCACTGGTTCCTGGGCTCGAGCGACAACTTCTACTGTACCCAGGTCGGCGCTGCCGCCTGCACCCTGCCGTTTCCGAACGGCATTCCGTATCGCAGCTACACCACATGGAACGTCGGCATCGGCATCACCAAGAGCGTGTTCACGCTCGATTTCCGCTACTACGACACGGATCTCAACAAGGGCGACTGCAACGCGTTCACGAGCGACCACACCGCACGGTTCACCGGGGACTTCACCGCGATCAATCCGGGTGGGTTCGGCTCGAGCTGGTGCGGCGCGAGCTTCGTCGTGACCGGTAAATTCGACCTCACCGCGATGGCGAATCTGAAATAGTGCACATCGGCCTATGTTCGGGCGGCGGTCCCGCGGACCGCCGCCCGATGTTTAGTGGGGTGTGCAGTGTCCAGGCTCTCGTCTAGGCAACGCCGGACCGCAGCCGCTGAAGTTCCAGCCGCATTGCCAAAGCATGGTTGACGTGTTGGCGCGCTAACCGTTCCGCTTCTGCGGCATTGCGATCGCGAACGGCGGTGATGATTTGTAGATGTTCCCGGTGGGCCAATTCGATGCTGCCGGGGAGAACAAAGGTTGAACCACCGTCGTGATCGATTGCAGCAGATACCGGTTATGCGCGGCGGCATAGAGTGTCTGATGCAGGTCGCTGTTGAGAATCACAAGCCTTTCCGGATTTTTCTTAGCACGCGCCTCAGATGCCGCGATCTGGAACAAACGCTGTATCTCGGTCTCGCTCGCGTGCTGGGCGGCGAGTGCGGCCGCCGTGCCTTCCAGCGCCGCGCGTACCGCATAGAGTTGCACCAGCTGTTGCGCATCGAGGTCCGCGACCATCACGCCATTCCATGGGCCGTTGGTCAGCAGCCCCTCGGAGACGAGGCGGTGAAAGGCCTCGCGTACTGGTGTGCGGCTGATATTTAGCCACTTGGCAATATCGGCTTCGCGCAGGTGTTCGCCGGACCTGAACTTCCCGGACCGAATTGCCTCCCGCATGGTGCGATAGGCAAAATCGCCGAGCGACTCTCCGCGCCGCTGATGCGTCGATGCGCGGCCCACGGCGTGCAGGCCGCGCTGATCCCCTCGAACGGCTCGGCCGGATGCAGGTTTGATCTTGCGGCTTTTCGCTTCCGCGTCCTTTCCCGGGACAGCCTTGCGGATTGGCGACTTCATCGCACGACGCCGGCGAGCGGTTTTTAGTTGCGGGGCGCCCAAGGGACCACGACATGCTCAACGAGCGCGATGCCGTAATAGAGCACGATGCTCATGATCGTCAACAAGACAAGGGCACCGAACGCGAGTGGAGTGCGCGACTGCGAGGTCGATACCAGGATGAGATAGCCAAGTCCGCTCTCGGACCCGACGAATTCACCGATCACCGCACCGATCACTGCGAAGGTGATGGCGATCTTGAGGCCGACGAAGATGTGCGGCATGGCGGTCGGGAAGCGAATCTTCACAAAGGTCTGCAGTGAACTTGCCGACAAGGATCGGATGAGGTCCATGAGCGGGGCGGGTACAGCGGCGAGACCCGTCGCAGTCGCAACGATGATCGGAAAGAAGCAGACCAGGAACACCACGACGATTTTCGGCAGCGTGCCAAAGCCGATCCACAGCGCGAGCAGCGGCGCAATGGCCACTTTCGGCATCGACTGCAGTGCCAGCAAAATGGGATAGATCGTATTCTGAAGGAGCGGCGAATAGACTACTGCAACGGCTAGCGGAACGCTGATCGCGATAGAAAGCGCAAAACCCACCAGCGTCTCGTAGAGGGTAACCATGGAATGCCCGACCAGTTCGGAACGCCACTCCACCATGGATTCGACGATCAAACTGGGGGACGGCAGGAGCCAGGCGGGGACCTGGAATTGCCGGACCAGAACTTCCCATAGGATCGCGAGTGCCATCAAGGTGAGCGTGGCGCCCAGCACCGCCTTGAGTGTGGAATCGGAGGGCTCAAGTGCCTTGTCCTCCTGATAGAGCTCGGCAGCATTCCGTTCGGCGGTCATGACCGGCTTGCTCCTGTGCCGTGATAGATCACTTCGCGGATCTGGTCCGAATACGACTTGAACTTTTGGGTGAATTCCATGTCGATGGTTCGCGGGCGTGAAAGCTCGATGTCGACGATCCGAGCAATACGGCCGGGCCGCGGAGTCATGGCTACCACGCGGTCGGCGAGCAGAATGGCCTCGGTGATGTTGTGCGTCACAAAGATCACGGTTTTCTTGTCCTTGTCCCAGATGCGCATCAACTCGAAGCCGAGCTCTTCGCGCGTCATGGCGTCGAGGGCAGCGAAAGGCTCATCCATGAGCAGAACCGATGGGTTGTGGATCAGCGCGCGGCAGAGCGAAACCCGCTGTTGCATGCCGCCGGAGAGCTCGCGTGGAAAGCGCCTCTCGAAACCGGCAAGACCGACGAGATTGATGAGGTCCATAGCGCGGCCGCGCGACTTGACCTTGTCCAGTCCGAGGATTTCCGTCGGCAATAAGACGTTGTCGAGCACGGTGCGCCATTCCAGAAGCACGGCTTCCTGAAACACGATGCCCACATCGCGGGTGGGATGCAGGAGACGGGCTCCGTCAAACAGCAGTGTGCCGCGCGACGGCCTGATGAGCGCACCCATCAGTTTGAGCAATGTCGATTTTCCGCACCCCGACGGACCGACCAAGGTGACGAATTCGTTTTGTTTAATCGAGAGACTGACGTCCTTGAGGGCCGTCACGGGCCCGTGTTTCGAGGTATAGGTCTTAATCAGACCTTCGATATGGATTTTGCTCAACGGGGTTGCCGATTGGCGGGCGTGGAGCGTCAGTTCACGACGAAGCCCGGCGCGTAGATGTCCTCCGGTGCAACCGCGGACTTCAAGGTATACGCGCCGCCGACGATCTCGATGGCCTTCTTCACGCGGGCGGGATCCAGCACGCCAAGGGGCTGTCCCGTAAGCGTGCCGACGATCTTGGTTTCCGCCGCGGCGACGTCTGCGTCCACCTCGCGGTGATGCTTGTTCATGATTGCGCCGGCTTGGTTCGGATCGGCAATGGCGTCGGCAAGGCCTTGCATTGTCGCGGTGACAAACCGCCGAACAAGATCCGGGTTCGATTTGATGAGACCGTCGCTGGCAATGACGCCGTTGCCGTAGAGATCCAGGCCGACGTCTGCGTACGCAAGTGCGAGGACTTGCTTGGGGGCGGCGCTTTTGGCCAGAAGCGGCTCGCCGACGGTGAACTGACCGATGCCGTCGGCGCGACCAGTCGTCAGCATTCCCGGCAGCGTATCCGCCGCCGCGACAAGCCAGGTCACCTTGCTCGCATCGATATTGGCGGCTTTCGCGTAAGCCTCGAACAGCTTCGGAACGGCGCTGAAGGCCGTGTCGGCAACCTTCTTGCCTTCGAGATCCTTGGGCTTCGCAATTCCCGACTCCTTGAGCACATAGATCGCGTGCGGCGGCTTGGCGTAAACGATGGCAACGAGCTTGACCGGTATCTGATCGTTGCCACGGCCAAGAATGACCGCTGCGGTATCGGCGAATCCGATCTGCGCGGTGCCAGCGGCCACCTGCTTCACCGCGTCCGCCGACCCCTGCCCGCGCACGATCTGGACATCGAGGTTCTGCCGGGCATAGTAACCCTTTTCCAGCGCGACAAAGTAGTACGCGTGTCGACCGTTGTAGCCGAAGTCGGTGACGAAGGTGATTTTATCCGCGGCGCCAGCGTCCCCCCGGGCAACGATGGATGCGCAGATCACCGCCGCCATCATAACCGAAACGCGAATCTTCCCGCTATAACGCATTGGTACTCTCCCGTTCGGTTCGCCTAGGATCTGGCGGTCAGCGCCGTTGCAAATTGCGTGCCGCCGACCCCATCCGGCCGAACAACTTTGCAGCGCCGCACGGCTATTGAACCGTGCCAAATTTAGTATACAAAATCCGGAGCCTTGACAAGGCGCGCCCGATTTCACCGAGCATCTAGGCGAACGCGAGACGCAAGATGTCGTACGAACCGACTGACGATTTCGCGCCGGGTCGCGACCGCGTGGCCGACGCCGCCGCTGTGGTGCCGATCATCGACATCGCGCCGTTTAGATTTGGCGATCCGGCCGCGCGTCGGACCGTGGAGGTGAAATGCTCCCAACGCAGATGAAGGCGGTCATTTTCGAGCAGTATGGCGACGCCGACGTTCTCAAATACACCGACTTCCGCGTGCCAAAGCTCGAACTCG
>VAZM01000009.1:0-2006 GCA_005883135.1 Alphaproteobacteria bacterium | reverse complement strand
CGCGCGGGACGCTACAAGCCGAACAAGGGAAAGTTCCCGCATATTCTCGGTGGCGATTTCGGCGGCGAACTCGTTGCGCTCGGCCCGGACACGCCGTGCGACCTTGCAATGGGCACCCGCGTGACCAGCTGGTGGATACTTCCTTGCGGGCGCTGCGAACAGTGCATGGCGGGCCATCACAACCGCTGTGCAAGCGATTATCGCTACCTCGGCGCACATGAACACGGCGCGTATGCGCAGTATGTCAAGCTACCCGCCGATCACCTGATCCCGCTTCCCGACAGCGTGACGTTTGAGCAGGTAGCGGCGTTTCCCAACGCCTTCGGAACGGCGTGGCATATGCTCATCGATCGCGCCAACCTGCGCGCCGGCGAGACCGTGCTGGTGAACTCCGCGAGCTCCGGCGTGAGTATGGCGGCCATCCAGATTTGCAAGCTGGCGGGCGCCTACGTGTACACCACGTCGAGCGCTGATTGGAAACTCGAGCGCGCGAAGGAGCTCGGCGCCGACGAAGTCATCAACTACAACAATGCCGACTTCGTCGCCGAAATTCTCAAGCGGACCAACAAACGCGGCGTCGACCTTGTGGTAGAGCACGTCGGCGGCGATTTCCTGGAAAAATCGATCCGCTGCCTCACGCGCGGTGGCCGCGTGGTCACCGTCGGCGGTACCAAGTCCTACGATTGCAAAGTCCCCGTGAATTACATCTTCCATAAGGAGTTGCAAATCATCGGCTCAAACAGCGCCACCAAGCATAACCTTGAAGTGATGATGCCGCTGCAGGAAGCGGCGGCCGCCCATCGCTATCTCGAATCGGCGAAGCAATTCGGCAAGGTGGTCTTGCGTGTCGACCATTGATGTGGGCGCGCGAGCCCCGCGCTCGACGCCGATGCAACGGTCCGCCGACATTGCCACGTTCATTGCCGTCGCCCGCGCGCAACACCGCAGCGTGTTGACCGAGCCCGAAGCAAAGGCGTTCCTGCAGGGGCAAGGCATTTGCGTGCCACCAGGTTGCGTCGTCCGCAGTGCCGATGAGGCACCCGCGGCCGTCGATGTGATCGGCGCTCCTGTTGTCGTCAAGGCGGTCGCGCATGACTTGTCGCATAAGACCGACGCCGGCGCGGTGATGTTTCCGATCGACTCGGCCGCCGCTGCTGAAGCGGCGTGCCGGACGATTACCGCACGGGTGGCGGCCTATCGGCCGGATATCGTGCTTGAAGGCTTCCTGGTCGAAGCCTATCGGCCGGCGCAGCCGGAATGGATCCTGGCGCTGCGCAACGACCCTCAATTTGGTCCCGTGGTTATGTTCGGCCTGGGCGGTATCTACGTCGAAACGCTGCGGCAGGTCTCGTTCCGGCTGGCACCGCTGCGCAGCAAGGATATCGAGGCGCTGCTTGGCGAACGGCCCGCCATGCGGCTGCTTTCCGGCGCGCGCGGGGCCGCACCGAGCAATCGGCGCGCGGTCGTCGATGTGCTACGCCGCCTCTCCGAGCTTTCGATAGAGCCTGCGATCATGCGCGACATATCCGAAATCGAGATCAACCCGCTCGCGGTGACCGAAGCCGGCGCGCTGGCGCTCGATGCGCTGATCGTTCTTCGTTCCTAGGAGCATGTGATGCGGAACATCACTCCGCTAGTCGCGCCCCGCTCGATCGCGGTGATCGGCGCCTCGGCCAATCCGACGAAATCCGGGGGTGTCCTGTTCGACAACCTGCTCAAGGGTAACTTCCAAGGCCCGCTTTACCCCATCAATCGCACCGCAAAGGAGATTATGGGCAAGACCGCCTATCCCACCCTCGCCGATGTGCCGGAAAAGGTCGACCTCGTTTACATCGTGTTGCCGCAGCAGCATGTGGAGGACGCAGTCAACCAGTGCGTCCCTGCCGGTGCGCGGGCCGCCTGCATCATCACTGCTGGCTTCTCGGAAGCCGGCCCAAAAGGCCGCGGCGATGAAGAGCGCCTGCGCGAAATCGCCGACACATCCGGATTGCTGCTTGCCGGCCCCA
>VAZM01000062.1:15264-15734 GCA_005883135.1 Alphaproteobacteria bacterium | reverse complement strand
GCCATGAGTTTGAACAGGTAGCGCGCCACCGCGTCGGCCAGGCCGCTCTTGCCGGGCGCGCGCACGGTCTCGGCGGCCTTTGTCTTCTCTACCCATTGGCGGTAGCGCCCTGCGTAGGCGGCGTTCTGATAGGCCGTGAGATAGGCGACGCGACGCGCCACCGTCTCCTCGAAAGATTGCGACAGCGTCCGCGCGTCGCTCGTCGCTTCCGGCGCCGGCTTGATGAGGGCCTCGACCGCGGCCGGCTCGCAGGCGGCGCGGCGGCCCCAATGGAACGCCGCCTTGTTCATCTCCACCGCCTCGCCGTTGAGCTCGATCGCCTGCATGATCGAGGCGGCCGCGAGCGGGATCGCGCCAAGTTGATAGGCATAGCCGACGAGAAAGATATTGGCGCCGATGCTGTTGCCTAACAGCGCGGTTGCCGCCTGCGTCGCGTCGATGAAATGCGTGTTCTCGGGCCCGGCGTCGGC
>VAZM01000062.1:2932-15239 GCA_005883135.1 Alphaproteobacteria bacterium | reverse complement strand
GAGGATGGCGCGCTTGAGCCGTTCCGTCGGCAGCGAAAAATCGGCGTTGCGGGTGAAATCGCCGGGGAGCACTTCGGCAAGATTGATGACCATCTCGGTCGTTCCGTGCTTCACCGCGGCTAGCACCTTCTTGTTGCCGGCCACGACGATGTCGCCGCCAAGGACAAGATCGGCGCCGACCGCGGCGATACGGATGGCGTGGATGTCCTCCGAGCGCTCGGCAATGCGAATGTGACTGAAGACCGCGCCTCCCTTCTGCGCGAGGCCGGCCATGTCGATGATTCCGACGCCCTTGCCGTCGAGGTGGGCGGCCATGCCGAGAATGCCGCCGATCGTAACGATGCCGGTACCGCCAACGCCGGTGACGATGATGTTGTAGGTCTTTGCGATCGCCGGCAGCGTCGGCTCGGGCAGCGGCGCAAGCACATGCGCGGCGGCGATGCCTGTGCCGTGCTTGAGCTTGGCGCCGTGTACGCTGACGAACGAGGGGCAGAAGCCCTTCACGCAGGAAAAGTCCTTGTTGCAGCTCGATTGATCGATGGTCCGCTTGCGGCCCCATTCGGTCTCGAGCGGCTGCACGGAGACGCAATTCGACTTGACGCCGCAATCGCCGCAGCCTTCGCACACCAGCTCGTTGATGATCACCCGCTTGTCGGGATCGGGGAAGCGCCCGCGCTTCCTGCGGCGACGCTTCTCCGCGGCGCAAGTCTGGTCATAGATCAGGACAGTGACCCCGGGAACCGCGGCGAGCTCCTGCTGGATCGCGATCAGCTCGTCGCGATGATGAATGGTCAGCCCGCGCGGCCAATCCTCGTGCTTGGCGTATTTCCAAGGCTCGTCGGTCACCACGACGACGCGCCGAGCGCCTTCGGCCGCCACTTGGCGCGCGATCTGCGGCACCGTGAGTCCGCCCTCGTTGGCTTGGCCGCCGGTCATTGCGACCGCGTCGTTGAACAGGATTTTGTAAGTGATGTTCACGCCGGAGGCAATGGCGGCGCGGATGGCCAAGTAGCCGGAATGGTTGTAGGTGCCGTCACCGAGATTCTGAAAGACGTGAGGGCGCTTCGAGAACGGCGCCTCGCCGATCCAGTTAGCCCCTTCGCCGCCCATCTGCGTGTAGCCCAGCGTCGAACGGTCCATCCACTGCGCCATGTAGTGGCAACCGATGCCGGCATAGGCGCGCATGCCCTCCGGCACGACGGTCGATGAATTGTGCGGACAGCCGGAGCAGAAATACGGAGTGCGTACCGCGACGTCTTGCGTCTCGGCCAAAATCCGTTGCGCGTCCTTCAAAGCCGCGACGCGCGCCGCGATCTCCTCGTTGCGACCTACCCTTTGCAGGACGCGATCGCCGATGCAGATCGCGATCTCGTTGGGATCGAGCGCGCCCTTGACCGGGAACAGCCAGTTGCGCTGCTCGTCCTTTTTGCCGATGCAGACAGGCTGATTGGCGGTGCCGTAGAGTTCCTCGCGCACCTGCACTTCGATCAGGGACCGCTTCTCCTCAACCACGATGATGAGCTCGAGACCGTCGGCGAATTGCTTGAGGTCTTGCTGGCTGATCGGCCAGGGACATCCGATTTTGTACAACCGAATGCCGAGATCGTTGCACTTGACTTCGTCGATGCCGAGCTCGTCGAGCGCCTGGCGCACGTCGAGATAGCTCTTGCCGACGGTGATGATGCCGATTTTGGGTCGTCGCCCGCCGGAGGTGATGTATTTGTTGAGCTTGTTCGCGCGCACGAAGGCGAGCATCGCGTCGCGTTTGTAGTCGTGCAGCCGCGCCTCCTGGCCGAGGATCGTGTCGCGCAGGCGGATGTTGAGGCCCCCATCGGGCATGGCGAAGTCGTCGGGAACGACGATGTTGACCCGCTCCATGCTGCCGTCGATGACCGCGGTCGATTCCACCGTCTCGTGCATCGATTTGAGCGCGACCCAGGTGCCGCAGAAGCGCGACATTGCCCAACCGTAGAGGCCGTAATCGAGAATTTCCTGAACGCCGGCGGGGTTCAGGATCGGGATCATGACGTCGATGAAGTGATATTCGGACTGGTGGGCGGTGGTGGAGGATTCGGCGGTGTGGTCGTCGCCCATCAGCGCCAGCACGCCGCCGTGCTTCGATGTGCCGGCGAAATTGGCATGGCGGAAGACGTCGCCGGTGCGGTCGACGCCGGGGCCCTTGCCATACCAAAGGCCGAACACGCCGTCGAACTTGCCTTCCCCGCGCAATTCCGCCTGCTGCGAGCCCCAAATCGCGGTCGCGGCGATGTCCTCGTTGAGGCCGGCCTGGAAGCGGATGTCGTATTTGTCGAGCGAGCGCTGCGCGCGGACGAACTGCTGATCGAGCGTGCCGAGCGGGGAGCCGCGATAGCCGGTGACGTAGCCCGCGGTATTGAGGCCGGCGCGGCGGTCGCGCTCCTTCTGCATCAGGCACAGGCGCACGATCGCCTGGAACCCGGTTACGAAAACCCGGCTCTTGGTGAGGTCGTATTTGTCGTCAAGCGTGACTTGATTGAGCGCCATCACGCGGGCCTCCGCGGGCAGTGTGCCCTCGCGACAAAGCAAGCGCTAGGCACTTTCGATTCGGTGGAGAGATATAGTCCGTGGCACCGTGACAGCAATGCCAAGCCGGTGAGTCGACTGGCAATTTCGCAACGGGCCGCACCCCCGCAAGAAAATATCGGCGCTGTCCCCGGACGCGCATTTTGGCGCACTGCAGCACAAGGGTCGGGGTTCCTGGCCTGGGACGCGGCACCACCTAGCGCTGCGCGAACATCCGTAGCCCGCCGGCCCGACCTCCGGAGATGCCCTAAAACATCCCCTGAGCCCGCCGAACTCGACGCGCAATAACGGCGGGCGCCAGTTCGGCGGCCCGGCCAGGCGCGTTCGCGGGGCGGATGCGTAACGCGGGCGCTGCTGCGGACAGCGCAAGGCCGTTTGGCTCGAAGCAAAGGTTCGGCGCGCCGCCGCCCCCCTCACACTCTATTGCCTGCGCTCCAGCGCCAGAAATCGCGGCCCTCCTCGCGCATGAAACGCGCGAGCACCATGTTGTGCACCTCGGAGGCGCCATCGACCAGGCGGGCTTGCCGCGCGTAGCGATAGATCCATTCGAGGATCGTGTCCTTGGAATAGCCGCGGGCACCATTGAGCTGGATCGCGACGTCGGCCGCGCGATGCAAGGTGTCGGCCACGTGCAGCTTGGCCATGGAGACTTCCTTTCGCGCGTGATCGCCCTGGTCAAGCTTCCAGGCGGCATGCATCACCAACAGCCGCCCGATCTGGATTTGATGCGCGACCTCGCCGAGCTTGATCTGCACGCTCTCGCGGTCGGCGAGCCGCATTCCAAAGCCTTCGCGCTGAGCGACGTAGGTCTGCGCGATCTCCATCGAGCGCTTGGCCAGCCCGAGCCAGCGCATGCAGTGGGTGAGCCGCGCGGGCCCGAGCCTGATCTGGGTGACCCGCAATCCGTCGCCGACTTGCATCAGCACGTTCTCGTCGGGCACTTCGAGCCCCTCGAAGACCAGTTCGCAGTGTCCGCCGTGCTCCTCCGGCCCCATGATGGGAATGCGGCGCAGGATGCGCCAGCCCGGCTGGTCACGGTGATAGAGGAAGGCGGTGAGGCCACGCCGCGGGTCCTGCGACGTGCGCGCCACCAGGATGAAGTGATCGGCGACGCCGGCCCCGGTGATGAACCACTTGTGGCCGTGAATGACCCAGCCATCGCCTTTCTTCTCCGCGTGGGTGCGGATCATGCCGGGATCGGAGCCGCCCCCCGGTGCGGGCTCAGTCATGGCGAACGAGGAGCGCACCCTGCCCTCGACGATGGGCTTGAGCCATTTGTCCTTCTGCGCTGGCGTTCCCACCCGGGCGAGCAGGTTCATATTGCCGTCGTCGGGCGCCGCGCAATTGAAGGCAAGCGGACCGAAGATCGAGCGATTGGCCTCCTCGTACATCGCGGCCCAGGCCACGACCGGCAGCCCCATGCCGCCGTACTCTTTCGGCGCCTGCGGCGCCCACAGGCCTTCGGCCTTGGCTTTGGCCTGCACGGTGCGCAGCACGTCGAGGCGGATGTTCTCGTGATCGTCATAACTGTCGTGATCCGCTTCGAGCGGCAGCACATGCTCCTCTACGAAGCGGCACGTGCGCACACGGATGTCCTCGATTTCGGGGGAGAGGGTAAAGTCCATGCCAGCGTCCTTCGCTTCGGCGGATGATGCGTCGCTCACCCTCGCAAAGCCACCATTTGCCCGCCATCCACGACGATGGTGGCGCCCGCGATGAAACGGCCGGCATCGGAGACGAGCAAAAGCAGCGCGCCATCGAGATCGCGTTCCTCGCCGAAGCGGCCCACGGGGATTTCGCGTTTGATCGCGGCGCCGGCCTCGCTCGCGAGATACTCGCGGTTGAGATCGGTCACGATCCAGCCGGGCGCGATGGCGTTCACGCGCACGCCCTTGAACGCAAGCTCGAGCCCGAGCGCCTTGGTGAGCTGGACGACGCCGGCTTTCGCCACCGCATAGGCGGCGGTGCCCTTGGCGACGCCGAAGCCCAACACCGACGCCACGTTGACGATGGCGCCGCCCTTGCCGGCGGAGAGCATCCGCCGCGCGGCCTCCTGCGCCCAGAAGAACACCGCGTCGAGATCGGTGCCGACGACGCACCGCCACTCCTCTTCCGCAAGCTCCAACGCGCGGCCGGAATGCGCGACGCCGGCGTTGTTGACCAAGATGGTGACGGTGCCGAACGCCTTCTCGGCTTCATCGAATGCGCGCATCATGGCGCGGCGATCGGTGACATCGGCTGCGATCGCCACCGCACGGCCCCCAGCCTCGTCGATGCGCGCCTTGACGGCAGCGAGTCGATCGGCGCGGCGCGCCACCAGCGCCACCGCGGCGCCCTCCCCCGCCAGCAGCTCGGCAAAGCGCACGCCGAGTCCGCTCGACGCGCCGGTGACGAGCGCGACCCGCCCCTTGAGGTCGAAGAGCTCCGCTGCAGTCATCGCATCTCGCGTGGGCACAACCTCGTGTCATAGGGCGCGCCGGCGCCGCAGCGCCTGCCCTCGACTTCACGCTCGGCGGGGAGGATACTGCATCATCCGCCCCATGGAACAACGCATTCGCAGGTTTCCCCATGGCCCAGCACGATCACGATGAGCACGGCTCGGAGCTCTCCGAGACGCAGCTGCGTGTACGCGCGCTCGAGACCGTGCTGACCGAAAAGGGATACATCGACCCGGCTGCGCTCGATCTCATCATCCAAGCCTATGAGACCAAGATCGGCCCGCACACCGGCGCGCGCGTGGTGGCCAAGGCATGGCACGACCCAGCGTTCAAGCGCGCGCTGCTCGACGACGGCTCCAAGGCGGTGCGCGCGCTCGGCCACGAAAGCCGCGTCGGCGACCATCTGGTGGCGGTCGAGAATACCCCGGCGCGTCACAACATCGTGGTTTGTACGCTATGCTCTTGCTATCCGTGGGATGTGCTCGGGCTGCCCCCGGTCTGGTACAAATCCGCGCCCTATCGCTCGCGCGCGGTGAAGGACCCGCGCGGCGTGCTTGCCGACTTCGGCGTCAAGCTGCCGGCGAGTACCGAAATCCGCGTGTGGGACTCGACGGCGGAAACTCGCTTTCTCGTGCTGCCGATGCGCCCGTCCGGAACGGAGGGCTGGAGCGAGGAGCGTCTCGCGCAACTGGTGACCCGCGACGCGATGATCGGCACGGGGCTCCCCAAACCGCCCGAGGAGGTCGCCTGATGGACGGCGTTCACGACATGGGCGGCATGGACGGGTTCGGAAAGGTGCAGCCCGAGCCCAACGAGCCGGTCTTTCATGCTCCGTGGGAAGGGCGCGTGCTGGCGATGCAGCGTTCCATGGGCTATGCCGGGGCCTGGCCCATTGATGCCTCGCGCTTCGCGCAGGAGCGACTGGCTCCCCAAGCCTATCTCGGCGCTTCGTATTACCAGCGCTGGGCGCTCGCCATGGAGCGCAACCTCATCGAGCGCGGCTACGCCGGCGCCGACGAGCTTTCTTCCGGGCATGCCTTGCGTTCGGGCAAGCCGCTCGCGCGCAAGCTCACGCCCGACCTCGCGACCCAAGCGATGACGCGCGGCTCGTTCTATCGGCAGGCGCAAACGCCTGCCCGTTTCAAACCGGGCGACCGTGTGCGCACCAAGAACATCCATCCGCCGACCCACACGAGATTGCCGCGCTACGCGCGCGGGCGGCTCGGAGTGATCGAGCTGGTGCACGGCTGCCACGCCTTTCCGGACACGATGGCCGTCGACAAGGGCGACAGCCCGCAGTGGCTCTATACCGTCATGTTCGAGGGAAAGGAGCTTTGGGGCCCGGACGCCGACCCGACCCTCAAAATCTCGATCGACGCATTCGAGCCCTATCTCGATCCGGCGTGAATAATTCAGTGGTCATTCCGGCCGAGCGAAGCGAGAGCCGGAATCCATAACCACGGAACCGAGATGAGGCGCCAGTATTACGTTTACATATTGGCGAGTCGGAAGCACGGTACATTATACGTCGGCATCACCAATGAAATCGTACGCCGTGTGCATGAGCATAAGCTCCAGCTGGTGCCTGGGTTCTGCACGAGATATGGGGTGGACAAGCTTGTCTATTTCAAAATTTTCGACGATCCAGCTTCGGCCATTGCCCGAGAGAAACGACTCAAGAAATGGTGCCGGGACTGGAAAATAGAATTGATTGAGAGCAAGAACCCCGGTTGGATCGATCTGGCGTATACACTCACTTGATAGGTCCGTGATCATGGATTTCGGCTCTCGGTCGCTACGCTCGCTCGACCGGAATGACGGCGGAAAAATCGACCCCATCCTCGCCCGCCGCGCGGCCGATGCCGTTCCGAGCATTCCGCGCGACGCCGAAGGCCCCATCTTCCGCGAACCGTGGGAAGCGCAGGCCTTCGCCATGGCGCTCGCTTTGCATGCGCGCGGTCTGTTCACTTGGCCGGAATGGGCCGACGTCTTGGCGCAGGAGATCAAGCGCGCGCACGCGGCCGGCGATCCCGACACCGGTGAGACTTATTACCTGCATTGGCTCAACGCGCTCGAGCGTATCGTCGCCGCCAAAGGCGCGGCAGACGCGCAGACGCTCGCACGCTACCGCCACGCCTGGGCTCGCGCGGCGGAGCGCACCGCCCACGGCACACCGATTGTGCTCGAACCGGAAGACCTGACGGATTAATTCGCGTGTGTCAGCGCGCCGGGGCGCGGACATCGGGCGTGTGCACGTGCTCCGGCCGCACTCCCACGCCGATGAGCCATGCCGGGATGCCGCGCAGGGGCGGGACGAGCGACGTCAGTCGCAACGGCCACGGCGCCGGTAGCCCCTCTCCGTCGCGCAGCAGCCGGTCGATCACGTTGTTCTGCACGACCACCTGTAAGCGTTGCGTGACGCGGGTCGGAAACTCGCGCCGTCGCTGCACGCGATCGAGATCCTCCTCGCGCACCGTGCCAGCATTGAGCGGCCGCCACAGCAAGTTGGCCGCCGCTACCGCGTCCTGCACGGCCAGATTGACGCCGACGCCGCCGATCGGGGACATCGCGTGCGCGGCGTCGCCGATGCAGAGAAGCCCCGGCTGGTGCCAGCGCCGAAGCCGGTTCACCGCGACCGTCAAGAGCTTGATCTGATCCCAATCCTTGAGTTCGTCCACCCGGTCGGCGAACAGGGGCGCCAGTCGCGCGATGGTTTGCCTGAGGGCCGGCAATCCTGCGCGTTGGATCTCTTCAATCGCACCTTTGCGGATGACGAACGCGCACTGCCAGTAGTCGCTGCGATCGATCATCACCAGGATGCGCCCGGCATCGAAGCGGCCCATGGTCTCGTCGGGGTCGCCCGGTTTCTTCGAGAAACGGAACCACAACACGTCCATCGGCGCGCCGAGATCGTCGACCGTAAGCCCGGCGCGCTCGCGCACCGTCGAGTGCCGGCCGTCGCAACCGACCGTCAGCTCGGCACGGACCTCGAGCGAGCCATCCGGCGTCGTGGCGCGCACCCCCGTGACGCGGCCGCCGTCCTGGATCAGATCGGTGGCCTCGGTGCGCATGCGCAAATGGAACGACGGATAATTACGCCCGCGCTCGGCGAGGAAGTTGAGAAAGTCCCACTGCGGCATGATCGCGATGAACTTGCAGCGGATCGGCAGATAGCGGAAATCCGCGAAGGCAAATTCCTGCCCTTTGAAGAATCCGCCGATTGCCGGGGCTTTTGCGTGCGGCAACCTAAGGAAGTCGTCGAGCAGGCCCAGCTCCGCCATCATGTTCAGCGTGGAAGGATGAATGGTGTCGCCGCGAAAATCGCGCAGGAAATCGCCGTGCTTCTCGAGCACGACGGTGTCGACGCCGGCGCGTGCGAGCAGAAATCCGAGCATGAGCCCGCACGGTCCGCCGCCGACGACGCAGCAACGTGTGGAGAGTTGTTCGGCTGCCATTGTTGGCTCTCCGTGAATTGAACGAGGCGGGTAGCTGAAATGTTCCGGAATCGTCGCTCCGACGCGCGGCGGCTGCGAGCTAAATGCCGACCATTCGTTCGGTCACGATGTAGCCGGTGAGCAGTAATGCACCGAATGCAATGATGACAACCGC
Organism: Alphaproteobacteria bacterium; assembly: GCA_005883135.1. Taxonomy (GTDB): domain Bacteria; phylum Pseudomonadota; class Alphaproteobacteria; order Rhizobiales; family Xanthobacteraceae; genus VAZQ01. Next base: position 6,630 of record VAZM01000062.1, on the reverse strand, counting down.
GGCGCCCACCTCGATGCCGCGCATTGCCAGCATGCCGTAGCCGGAGCGCGTTTCGGCAACGTGCTGGGCCCAGCTCCTGGCAGCGACGGCAATCGAGGCGATCGCGCCGACGGTGATCGCAGTTCCCAGCGCCATGACGAAGGTCGAGGCGACGCCCGCCCAGAACAGCCCCTGCGCCAGAGCGAAAACAAGCACCAGGATGGCGCCCGAGCACGGCCGCAGCCCCACGGCGAGGATGGCGGAAAGCCCCCGCTTCCAGCCTCCGGGACCGGCGAGTTCCTCAGGCTCGGGCGCGTGCGCGTGCCCCCACGCCGAAGCGTCTTCTTCTCCATGATGATGGTGATGATCGGCGTGTCCGTCGTGGTGATCGTGCTGTTGGGCATGGTCGTGGTGCACATGATCATGCGCATGGTCGTGGTGCTCATGATCGTGGCCATGCGGCGTCACCGCCGCGCCGACAGGAGCGGGACGGTGCAGCGTCTGCAGAAGCGACACAAACGCGCGGCCCTTCACCCACAGCAGTCTCACCCCGATGAGGATGATCAGCGAGTAGCTCACGATTTCGATCATGTTGACCGCGCGGCCCATGGTCGCCGCAGTCGCGCCCAGCAACGCCGCCGCTATCCCGACGACCATGACCGCGACCAGCGCCTGCAGCAGCGCCGACGCGAACGACAGGACGACCCCGCGCGTCCAGGTTTCATCATTGGCGACGATGTAGGACGAGATCACCGCCTTGCCGTGCCCAGGGCCGGCGGCATGAAAAATACCGTACAGGAACGACAGCCCGAAAAGGGTCCAGGCGGCGCTGCCGTCGGCCTTGGCGGCGCGGATCAGGCTCGAGAACTGGCGGTAGAATTCGGCTTGCTTGGCGAAGATCCAACCCAACACGCCCCCGACGGGCGCGGCCGGCATCTGCGGACGAGGCGTACCAAACGGGCCGGCCTGCGCGAATGCGCTATCGATCAGGCCTGCGACGAACAGAAGGCCGGCAATGATGCCGACGAGCAAAGCGACATGGCCGGACGACAGCCGCCCACCCGCGGGTTTCAGGGGCATTTCACCGTGATCTTGTTCGCGAATTCGGTCCCGATGGTCAGCGAGGGATCGCGCTGATCGGCGCCGAGCTGGCTGAATTGCTGCGTCATGGCGGTGCTCATTCCCTGCGGCCGCCCGACCGAGAGCTTGCAGTGCGCGGGCGCTCCCACCAGCTTCACCGGGTCTTTCTCGGCGAAACTGAAGTCGACGAAGAACTCGCGGTCGTAGACCTCGAGCGCCAACTCCTTGGCCTTGACCGGTGCTTTCAACGGCAACGTGAAGTGAAGCGTCAGCACCGTGTCCTTCGGGTCGAAGTCGAGAAAGTAGTCCGCCAGAGGATCGTCGAACTCGATCTTCTTTCCATTCGCCTTGGCAAAGGTGAAGAAGTCGTACTCTTTGAGCGAAGTGACATTGACTTCGGCGAGCGGCGCCAACTCCTCGCGAGTGAATTCGCCCTTCTTCTTCGATTCGAGGCCTTGGGTTGCGAACACCGAGAACATATCGTCGAAGGTCCAGGCGTGACGCACGCCCGTGACCGTTCCGTCCGGAGCATAGACGAGCTCGCTTTTGACCGTGACCCAGACGTGCGGATGTGCGCGCGCGGCTGCGGTCGTGATCACCAGACCGGCACATGCCACCAATCCGCACAAACCCAAACGACCAGTCATTGATTTGCTCGCCAAGCCCCTCCGCGGGCCGCCGCCGGCACGATATCACGGACTACGGCGGATTGGAGGCGCCAAATGCAGTCCAGCGGTGCCGCAAAGTAATGGGAAATCTACGCTCCCGCGGCGCCGCCGTCGGCGCGCGGATCGTGGCCGGCTTCGAAGGTTGCGTCCGGATGCAGCACCACCGCGCCGGCATGGCCCATGAGCTCCGAATAAGGTTGCGGCAGGACTTCGACGTCGTGGCCAGCCGACAGCAATCGGTCGATAAGCGCACCATCGAAACGAGATTCCATGCGCAGATTGGCGTGGGTTGCGCCCCAGGTGCGGCCCAAGAGCCAGCGCGGAGCGTCGATCGCGCGCGCGAGCGGAATGCGATAACGCACATGCCGCGTCAATAGCGCGGCCTGCGTCTGCGGCTGGCCGTCGCCGCCCATCGTGCCGTAGGCCATGACCCGACCGTCGGCAAGTACGGCGAGCGCGGGATTGAGCGTGTGGGGCGGCAGCCGGCCTGGCTGGAGCGCGTTCAGCGCGACATCATCGAGCAAGAAACTGGAGCCGCGATTCTGCATCAGCACGCCGGTCCGAGGCAGCACCACCCCGGAGCCGAATTCCCAATAAAGCGACTGATTGTAGGAGACGACGAGCCCCGAGGCGTCGGCGGCACCCATCCAGACGGTGCCGCCCGCGCCAGCGGACGCCGGCCACGCCGCGGCCTTGTGGCGATCGATCGCAAGCGCTTGGGCGTCGAGGAATTTCGCAGCGAGATAACGCTCGACCCGATCCGGCAGGCGATCGGGATCGGTGATCACGCGCTCGCGCACAGCGAAGGCGCGCTTGGTTGCCTCGACGAGTCCATGGATGTGATCGAACCCCTCGCCTTGCGCGACGCGTAACCGCTCGAACAGGGCGAGCACGATTAACGATGCGAGGCCCTGGGTCGGCGGCGGAGTGTTGAACAGCCTGCCCGCATCGAGCGCGACGGAGAGCGGCTCGGCAAGCGTGGCGCGGCAGCCTTCGAGATCCGCGCGAGTGAGCGGGCTGCCGATGCGTTCGAGATCTGCGGCGATCTCGCGGCCGACGTCGCCGTGGTAGAAGTCGCCGAGGCCGGCGTGGGCCAGGTGGTCGAGCGTCGCCGCGAGCGCCGTTTGTCGGACCCTGGCGCCTACAGCAGGGGGCTTGCCCTCAATCAGAAACACGTCGGCAAAGCCGGGCGCACGCTCGAGCTCGGCAAGCTTCTCCGACGTAACGTGGGCCTGGCTCCGCGTGACAATTGCGCCCTCTTTCGCCTGCGCGATGGCGGGCGCGAGCAGATCGCTCAACTGCATGCGTCCGCCGTAGACGCTGGCCGCCTCGAGCGCCAGCATCCAACCGGCGACCGCGCCGGGCACGGTCAGCGCCGCGAGCGGCCCGCGTGCTGGAATCGTTTCGTGGTCGCGGTAGAGCTCGCGCCGCGCGTTGACGCCGGCGCGGCCCACCGCCATGAGCGCGCGCAAACGCCCGGAGGGGTCGCGCACGAGCCAGACGCCGTCGCCGCCCAGATGTGCCATGTGCGGATAGACGGCCGCGACAATGGCCGCCATCGCGACCATGGCCTCCAGCGCGTTGCCATCCTCGGCGAGCACCGCGCGCCCCGCTTCGACCGCAGCCTCGTGCGGCGCAGCGACGACGCCGCGGCGATGTCCGGCGGTGTGGAGATCCATGCAAGGTCCCGTCGTTACGGCCGAGCGCTAGAGCCGGATTGCAAAACGACAATCCCGGCAAATTTCCAGTCCCCGCAGGTAGAGATTCGGCGCGCGGCCTAGAGATCGCGCCACGGACGGACAACCATTGAGATCACGCCGGCGCAGAGCCGTCCGCGAGTCCCCGCCGCTTGAGCAGCTTGTCGGGCGTCGGCAGTCGCCCGCGGAAGGCGGTGTAGAGTTCGGCCGGATCGCGCGATCCGCCGGCGGCATAAACGTAATCGTGGAGCTTCTTTGCCGTGTCGGGATCGAA
>VAZM01000062.1:0-2911 GCA_005883135.1 Alphaproteobacteria bacterium | reverse complement strand
CCACAGATAGCTGTAATAGCCCGCGGCGTAGCCGCTGCCCGCGAATATGTGCTGGAAGTGGCCGGGTCGGTGGCGCATGACGATCTCGGCAGGCATACCGATGCGTGCGAGCGCGGCCTCCTCGAAGCCGCCGATATCGAAGGCTGCGTCGGTGGCGGGCTGCAGATGCAGTTCGAGATCAACCAGCGCCGAGGCGACGTATTCCACCGTCGCCTGCCCCTGATTGAAGGTGCGCGCTGCAATGAGCCGGCGCAATTGGTCCTCCGGGATCGGCTCGCCCGTGCGGTAGTGACGGGCGAAGAGGCGCAAAATTTCCGGCCGCTCCAACCAATGCTCGTAGAGCTGCGAGGGCAGCTCCGACCAATCCCTGAGCACGCTCGTTCCCGCGATCAGCGGATAGGTGACGTCGGAGAGAAGCCCGTGCAGCGCGTGACCGAATTCGTGAAACAGCGTCCTGGCGTCCTCGAAGGACAGCAGCGTCGGCTCGCCTGCGCTCGCCTTGGAGAAGTTCATGACGTTGACGACCAGCGGACGGATATCGCCACGAAGCTTTTCCTGGTCGCGCAGCGTGGTCATCCAGGCGGCGCTGTGCTTCGACGCGCGCGCGAAATAATCGCCGAAGAAAACCCCGCGGTGCCGTCCCGTCTGGTCGCGCACCTCCCACACCCGCACGTCGGCGTGCCAGACCGGCACGTCGTGGCGGGGCTCGAAAATGAGGCCGAACAGGCGGTTCGCGGCATAGAACGCGGCTTCGATGATCTGCCCCAGCTCGAGATACGGCTTGATCGCCGCTTCGTCGACGTCGCAGCGCAGCTTGCGCAGTTTCTCCGCGTAGTACCGCCAGTCCCATGGCGCGAGGGTGAAGTTCTTTCCCTCCGTCTGCAGAAGGGCCTGCAGGGCGTCGCGATCGGCCAGCGCACGGCGAAGCGCCGGTGCCCACACCTGATCGAGCAGCGAGCGCACCGCCTCGGACGTCTTCGCCATACTGTCGTCCAGCCGGTACTGCGCAAAGCTCTCGTAGCCGAGCAGCCGAGCGCGTTCGGTGCGTAGCGTGATGATTTCGGCGATGATCGCCTTATTGTCGGTTGCGCCGCCGCCGGCGCCGCGCGCGATCCAGGCGCGAAAGACCTTCTCGCGCAGGTCACGCCGCGCCGAGAACTGCAGGAACGGCTCGACGCTCGAGCGCGAGAGCGTGATCACGTGCTTGCCCGCGTGGCCCCGTTCCTCGGCCGCCCCGCGCGCCGCGGCGCGTACAAAGTCGGGAAGCCCGGCGAGGTCCTCCTCGCCGTCGAGCAGCAGTGCATAGGCCTGCTCATCCGCCAACACGTTCTGGCTGAAGATCGTGCCGAGCGTGGCGAGGCGGGCATTGATGTCGGCGAGCCGCGCTTTCGTCGCCGCGTCAAGGGCCGCGCCCGCACGCACGAATCTCAGGTGATAGCGCTCGAGCACGCGCCGCTCTTCCGCGGACAGCGCGAGGCGCTCGCGCATTTGGTGCAAGCCATCGATCCGGCCGAACAGGGCCGCGTCCATGAGAATGGCGTCCCAGTGCTTGGCCTTGAGTGGCGCGAGCTCACGCTCGATCGCCAAAATCGCATCGTTCGTATGGGCGCCGGCCAGCAAGTTGAAGACGTCGCTGGTCCGCGTGAGCGCCTCTCCACTCGCTTCGAGCGCGGCGACGGTGTTGGCGAAGGACGGCGCGGCGGTATTGCCGGCGATGGACGCCACTTCGGCGGTATGCGCGGTGAATGCGCGGGCAAAAGCTTCCGAAAAATGATCCGGTCTGATCCGGTCGAACGCCGGCACGCCGAACGGGCCTACCCATTCCTCGAGCAACGGGTTGTCGGCAGCTTCAGCGGCGGAGACTTCGGTCTGTTGATCCATGCGCCTCATATGGGATGCGAACGCGTGCATTGCACCTTAAGCGACGAGCAGGGCCAAAGCACGTCAGCATCGCTGCATAGTTGAATTTTTCCGATGTGAAAGAGGCGCCGCGTTGATAGACTAACGCTGGTCTCGACGCTCAAGCCTTCAACCATGGATCAAGCCGCCCGCGCGTCCCAGCCGACCACGCTAAGCGGCGACGTGCAGGAAGGCGGCAAGCGAGAGGAGGACACATGGTTTCGTTCACCTTGAACAACCGCCAGGTCTCGGTCGATGCCGACCCGAGCACCCCGCTGTTATGGGCCATCCGCGACCATGTCGGATTGACTGGCACCAAATACGGCTGCGGCGCCGGTCTGTGCGGTGCGTGCACCGTCCACATCGACGGCACCGCGCAACGCTCGTGCCAGCTCGACGTCGCCTCGGTCGCCGGCAAGACGGTTGTCACCATCGAGGGCCTGTCACCCAGTTCCTCCCATCCGTTGCAGAAGGCCTGGGTGGTGGAAGAGGTGCCGCAGTGCGGCTACTGCCAATCAGGCCAGATCATGAAGGCAGCCGAACTCCTCGCCAAGAACCCCAAGCCCTCGCGCGCGGACATCATCACGCACATGAACGGCAATATCTGCCGCTGCGGAACCTATCACCGCATCATCGCCGCCATCGAGCGCGCAGCGAAGGAGGGCTGAGCCATGACGATGATCGATACGACACCGTCCCGCCGCAGCGTGCTCGCTCGATTGGGCGGCATGGCATTCTGCATCGCGGTCGGAAACGACGGCGTGCGGCTGATGTCGCGGGCGCAGGCCAATGCCGTGGCGAATGCGCCTATTAACCCATGGGTCCGCATCGCCCCCGACGGCAAGATCACGATCCTCAGCGCTGGCGCGGAGATGGGCCAGGGTTCGATGACTTCGCTGCCACTCATCGTCGCCGAGGAGGTGGACGCCGACTGGTCGAAGGTCGCGATCGAATGGACGCCGGCCGATGCCAGCATCTACGGCTACAAGGACCCGTTCGGCACCGAGCAATT
>VAZM01000389.1 GCA_005883135.1 Alphaproteobacteria bacterium | reverse complement strand
TGTACCGGCTGAAACGTACGGACGGCTCGCCTTCCGACATGGTGAATTGGACGCGCGCTAGGGATGCGCTGGCGGAAGCCCGGAGATGGCCATGAGCGGAGCCCGACATCGCCGGAAGGGTGATCGTTGCGAACGTGAATTAGTTGAGCGCCATAAGACCCTCGGCATTCATGCCGAACGGTATCCGCTGTCCGGCGCATCTCGATTTCGTGGCAGCGGTCACGACATCGACATCTATACTTTTGGCCGTGAGGAAGCGCCGCTCGTCGCGGAATGCAAGGCGCGCAGACGGCGGCGGTTTTGTGCAGCTCGAAAAGTGGTTGAGTGGATTCGATCTGCTGTTCTTACGCCGCAACCACGCCGATCCGATGATCGTGCTGCCCTGGCGGGTGTGGGAATGCCTAATCAAACGGGCGCGGCGATGACTGATCGCGAGCGCATCGGCCGTTTCATGTCCGAAGTTAGCCGCGTGCTCTACGCCCCGGCGGCGGCTCTCCGACGCGGTCCATGGACGTCCAAATTCCCTTTTGAAGTAAGCGGTCGCCGGCGATGAGAGATTTACGGCAAGCCGCGCGGCTTCTCGGGGGCGAAATCTCCGGAGGGCAAATTCTTGCTCCGGGCCCCGGACACGCCGCCAAGGATCGGTCGATGGCTGTCCGATTCATATCGGGCGGCAATTTTCTTGTTCATAGTTTTTGCGGCGACGATCCTATTCGCTGCCGCGATTATGTTCGCGAACGGCTTGGCTTGCCGGCATGGCGATCAGGAGATGAGAACAATCGACACATTCCTCAGTCACAACGCAGAGAGTTTGACCGAATAGCGACAGACCGCGAAGCGCAATACCGTCCGCGCTCCGAAGATGATCTCTTCAGAATAAAGCGCGCGGTTGAGCTGTGGCACTCGGCGAAGGACCCGCGAGGAACTGCGGCACAAGATTATCTCCGGTCTCGCGCGCTCAAGCTTCCCGACGAGCTTGCTTATTCCGTACTGCGTTATCATCCGCGCTGTCCTTGGCGGAATGAAAATACTGGGCTGATCGAAGTTCCGGCGCTACTTGCAGCATTCCGCTCGCTCGATGACGACACAATCACAGGCGTTCATCGCCTTCGACTCGATCAGCCGCAAAACTGGCCAAAAACAGAGCGTCGTATGCTCGGCGTAGTCCATCGAGCGGCGGTGAAACTCGATCCTTCTGGCCGCGATTTGATTATCGGTGAAGGCGTCGAGACATGCATGGCCGCCCGCCAACTCGGTCATAGACCGGCTTGGGCACTCGGCAGCGTCGGCGCAATCAGCTTCTTTCCGGTCATCCATAGCGTGAAGCGTCTTTTAATCCTCGGCGAAACTGGGAAACCCAGCGAAGAGGCAATCGAGTTTTGCGGGCGGCGCTGGCAACAAGCCCGCCGTCGCGTGCAAGTCATTATGCCGGATATCGGCTCAGATATTAACGACGAGCTTATTGCGAGGGCGATGTGAAGATTATTGATCTAAAGACCAAAGACGAAGCCGCAGTCAAAAACCTTCTGGAGTTTTCTCGTTTAGATCAAGTCGAACCCAAGCGCGTCGAATGGCTTTGGGAAAATCGTCTTGCTCGGGGAAAGCTCACGTTGGTTGCGGGCGATCCAGGAATCGGCAAATCGCAAATTTCTCTCGACATCGCTGCGCGAATTTCTACTGGCGACTCCTGGCCTGACGGACGACGCGCACCGCTCGGTAACGTTGTAATTCTGAGCGCCGAAGACTCCTCGAACGACACGCTGCGTCCGCGCCTTGAAGCGGCTGGTGCCGATCTTCAACGGGTTCATGCTCTTCAAGCCACCATCATTGAAGGCAAATCGGTCACGTTTAGCTTGCAGGCCCACCTCGAAATGCTTGGAGAGAAACTCGCCGAGATCGGTGACGTTGCACTCGTGGATATCGATCCGATCACCAGCTACATGGGCAAAATCGACGGGCACCAAACGGTTGACGTTCGCACCGTTCTGGAGCCGCTCGCCGCCTTTGCGGAAAGGCACGGTAGTGCCGTGCTGGCAATTTCACATCCACCTAAGGCCACACAGAGCAAGGCACTGCACGCCGTCACCGGCTCGCTTGCTTATGTCGCCGCCGCACGCATGGTGTTCATCGCCGCAAGAGAACCGCAGTCCGAACGGCGCTTGCTTCTGCCGGTCAAGAACAATCTCGGCGAGCCGGCGGCTGGGCTCGGGTTCAGCCTTGGCCAGCGGTTGGTAAGCAACAATATCCTCGCATCCCACGTCCTATGGGACAGCGCACCAGTAAGCATCACGGCCGACGAAGCCGTTGCAGCCTCGAACAACGAGGGAGCTAGCGCCATGAATGAGGCAATGGAATTTCTTCGCGAAGAATTAGCTCATGGCCCGCAATCGACACAGGACATCAAAAAGGCTGCAGCGTCGGCGGGCCTAAGTTGGGCCACGCTTCGGCGTGCCAAAGAGACGCTTGAAGTCAGATCGTCCAAAGCCGGGATTACCAAGGGATGGGCTTGGGAGTTGCCGCGAAGTGAGGAATTGCCATGACAGTCGAAGATGCTCATGAAGATGCCCGCTCTTAAGAATTTGAGCGCCTTCGAAGATGCTCAAGGAAACATCGAAGAAGTTCAATATTCTTCGAAGATGCTCATTATGGAGAGTGTGAGCGCCTTCGATGAGCATGTTCGGGATTTTCCTCTCCGCCATAGAACGCGCGCTGCGCTGGAGGGGATCAGCAAGAGCGATGTAGCCCGCCGGGTCGCGATCTGGAGCACTCTAAACGCGGAGGCCGATTCGTGAGCAAAGGTTCCGATCAACCCGTGACAGCGCCTAACGGAGAACAGGCGCCGATGGTGTATCCCGCCAAGGAAAAACGAGGCCGAGCCAGGGCGAGTGACTCCGTTTTGGCCGCAGCAGGTATGAGGGTCACGGCGCGTTACAGCGGTGCGGCGGATGATCTTAGATTGGCCGATGAGATGCTAGCGCAAGCGCGCACAAAACAACTGCCATCCACTCGAACCGAAATTGGAGCGGGCGGCGAGTTGATCGACCGTGAAAAGGTCGGATCGCACTTGGTCGATACCGTCGCGCATCCCGACTATGTGACGGCTGAGGCGAGTAGCGACCGGCTCGCGCTGGCGAACCAGGCGGGATCGTTGAGTCTTGCGCTCGACGCTGCCGACACGTTTCAGGCGCAAGACAGTTTGGAGAAAATGATAGTACATCAAATGGCGGCGCTACATTACGGCATGATGAGGGCTACAGCCCTAATGAATAAGGAATTTGACGCGGCCGGCGGGACGGCGATAAACGCGGCCGGCGATAAGCGCGACTTAACGGCCGGTGAGCGCGAGGCTGCCAATGTGCGGGCTTGCCGACTTGCCGGAGCAATATCGCGCATGTCAGCCACCTGTCAGCAGGGCTTGCTCACGCTTCAGCGCAAGCGAACGGGCGGAAACCAGCAGGTCACGGTGAAGCACATTCATCAGCAGGTGAACGTCACGGAGGGCGGGCAAGCGGTGGTCGCGGGCGACAAGGTAACGAGTGGGGAAAATGAACGATGAGCCC
>VAZM01000388.1 GCA_005883135.1 Alphaproteobacteria bacterium | reverse complement strand
GCCGCACCAGTTCCGCAGCCATTTCGCGAAGGCTGCCCATTTGTCCTTGGTCCGATCGAAATTCATACCGGATGCTCTGCCCCTCAACGTAGCCCGTTTGGCGCATCGCATCCCGGAAAAGCCGCCAGAATTGCTCCCAACCGGGAGCCCCGACCACGAGAACGCCGATTGTCGGCACCTTCCGCTGCTGCGCGCGCGCCGCGAGCGGCCACGCCGCTGCGCCGCCGAGCAGCGTGACGAAGTCGCGGCGCTTCATCGTCATTCGATCACCTCGTCAGCAATGGCGAGCAGCGACGGCGGCACCGTCAGGCGAAACATGCGCGCGGTCGTGTTGTTGATGACAAGCTCGAACTTGGTCGACTGCGCTACCGGCAACTCTCCGGGTTTTGCCCCCTTGAGTACACGGCCAGCATAGATAGCCCACTGACGGTAGCCCTCAAGGATGCTGGGCCCGTAGCTCATCAGTCCGCCGGCTTCCGCCGCTTCACGCTGCCCATAGGTGGCGGGCAGGCGGTGGAAGGCCGCCAATTGCACCAGTTGCACACGCCGGATGTTCAAGAAGGCAGTGGCCCCAACGAAAAGGGCGTCCGGCCTCTGCCGTTCGCTCCATGCAAAACCTTCCTCGATCTCACGAGCAGTGTTCGCCTTGAGCACCTGCAGTTGCAGGCCGATCGTGCGAGCTGCCGCATCGACGTCCCGTAAGGTCGTTTCCGTATAAATCAGACTGTTCGGGTTTACGAGGACGGCGATGCGCTGAGCTTGGGGCACGAGCTGGTGCAGGAACTGCAATCGCTTGGCCTCCAATTCGTTGGCCAACATATTGATCCCCGTGAGATTGCCGCTGGGGCGGGCGAGGCTGGTGACGAGACCGAGCCGGGTCGGGTCCTCGCCCACCAGAAATACGATGGGGGTGGTGGTGGCCGCTTTGGCCGCGAATGCCGCAGGAGGCCCTCCGCTGGTGACGATCACGGTAGCCTGCCGGGCCAGCTCGCTCGCCATCTCAGGCAGACGATCCACTCGACCTTCAGCCCAGCGGTAGATGATCGTGACGTTCTCACCCTCGACGAGTCCGACCTCTTTCAGGCCTTGGCGGAATGCGGCAAGACGCGTTGCCATGCCATCCGACGATCTGCTGTCGAGAAAACCGATCACCGGCATCGCCGGCTGCTGCGCGCTCGCCACGAGTGGCCAAGCGGCCGCCGCGCCGCCGAGCAGCGTGATGAACGCGCGGCGTCTCATTCCATCAGCTCGTCTGCGCGCCCGGATAGCGGCAGGGGGACGGTGATGCCAAGCGTCTTGGCCGTCTTGAGGTTAATGTACAGCTCGACCTTCGTGGCCTGTTGCACCGGCAGATCAGCGGGCTTCTCGCCCTTGAGAACGCGGCCGCTGTAGACGCCGGCCAGTCGATAGGAATCCGTAATGCTCGTTCCGTAACTCGCGAGACCTCCGGCGGCGGTGAACTCGCGACCTCTGAAGATGGCGGGTACTGCGTGGCGGGCCGCCAGCGCGGCGAGTTGTTCGCTATGGCCGGTGAACAATGCCTCGGGGCAGATCACAAGCCCCTTTGCCCGCAACTCGATCAGCTGGGCGAAGATTCCATCGAAGTCACTTTCGGTGCTGGCATTTAGGATTCGGAGTTCCAGCCCGAGGGTATCGGCCGCCGACAGCGCCTCCCTCTGTTGGGCCTCAGCAACCGCGGGATCAGCGGGATTGACAACGAGTGCCACGATGCGTGCTGTCGGCAACAGCTCGTGCAGCACTTCCAACTCCTTCGGCACCAACCCAGCGTTCAATTGGGTCACGCCCGTGACGTTGCCGCCCGGCCGGTTGAGGCTGGCGACGAGGCCGAGCTGGATTGGATCAGAGCCGATTTCGAACACGATCGGAATGGTCGTGGTCGCCGCCTTTGCCGCCAACGCGGCCGGAGTAGTGGTCGCGGCAATCACGGTCACTTGACGATGAACCAGATCGGCCACCATCGAGGGCAGTCGATAATGTTGGCCCTCCGCCCAGCGGTATTCGATCAGCACGTTCTGACCTTCGACATAGCCAGACCGTTGGAGGCCCTGACGGAACGCAGCCACCATGGGCCGGTACACGTCAACTGATGCGACGTTGAGGAACCCGACCACGGCATTGCCGCCTGTTGCGCGCGCGCCGCGAGCGGCCAGGACGCCGCCGCGCCGCCGAGCAGCGTCAGGAAGTGGCGTCGTCTGAGGTCGAGCATGGGCTCCTCCCCGGAACCCGCCGTGCCAGCTTACAGCAGGCTCAGGATGCCTTGGAAGCGCCCGAAGGTCCTTGGGATAGGTCTGAATCGTCCTGAATCGAGCCGCCGGCCAACCGCTAGCGTTTACCGCGCCTCACAGCGCCCGCGGGACGACGGGGGCCTTAGATCGAGCCGCACAGCTCGCGGAGCGCAGGTATTGCCGCCCGCAGGCGCGACCGTTCGGCCTTGGCTTCCCGCGAAAAGTGCCCGTGTTTCCAATTTGCCCGCCTGCTGCGCTCTAGACCCTCGGGCGTGCGCGGCCCAGTACTCTTCGTCGCTCATTTGTTACCTCTATTGTCCTGCCTTGCGCCAACCGTGTCAGCCATCTTCGCGCCACGCGAGCCCAAGGGCTTTGGCATTCCGGTGGTCGTGTCTCGGGCGGTTTGGTGCTCGGTTTCTGCATTAAGCTCGGCTCCGAGCAGTACAACAATGATCGAGAGCCAAATCCAAAACATGAATGCGATGATAGCCCCGAGAGAACCGTAGGTTTTGTTGTAGTTACCAAAGTTCTCTGCATACCAGGAAAATAGTATCGAGACGACCAACCAGGAAACCGCTGCGACGGCGCTGCCCCAAGTGATCCAGCGCCATTGCGGCTTTTCGCGGCTCGGCCCGTAGCGATAAAGGACTGCGAGCGCCAAGGTGACTACTATCAACAGAGCGGGCCAGCGTGCGATGTTGAATATCAACTCGGTCGCGCCGCCAAGCCCTAAGAAGTTGAATACGACTGGTACGACGACCATTGCACCCATTGCGACGAGCGCGAAGAGGATCGTCAAAACCGTGAAGCTCAGCGATATGACATTTAACCAGACGAAGCTGCGCTTTTCCGGCTCGTTGTAGACCAAGTTCAGCGCATCGAAGAGCGACTTCATCCCCGCGTTGGCGCTCCATAATGATGCGGCGAAACCAGCCAGGAAGGTCAATCCTAAGGTTGTCCTTCCTTGCGAAGCCACCCGCGTGATCTGATCGCGAATAACCTCGATGGCTTCGCCAGGCACCATTCCGGCGATGCTGTCGAGGTGAGATGCGATTGTGGTCGGATCAGCGAAAAACCCATAGACCGCAACGAGCGCCGCGATGGCAGGAAACAGTGCCAACACCGAATAAAAGGTCACGCCTGCGGCAACCACAATGACCCGATCCTTGCCGATGTTCTTCCACACGCGGAAAAGGATGTCTTTCCAGCCGCGGGCTGGAACTTCCAATGGGTGGGTTGCCGATCTTCCGCGCGCGCGATCATCCTGACCTGCGCTCTCACGGCTGCCGGGGTTCGATCTAGTGGAAAGGGGAAGCTTGCGACCGAGACCCGGATGCTAGTTGTGCCACCCTCCCGTCCGTGTGACGGTCGTCCTGCATAGGCGCGAATCCTTTTCCCCACCGTGCGGGTGGTTTGTTTGATTTTGACAATCCGCGTTGTGAACCGTCTCGCGAATATAAACGTGCGTTCGCCGGTTCGCGGCGGATGCGCTCGATGCGCGCTTCGATTCCTTAAAAGTTCTTCTTCCGATTTTGTTCCGAAAAAGCCCTGAGCCATAGAACCGGA
>VAZM01000387.1 GCA_005883135.1 Alphaproteobacteria bacterium | reverse complement strand
GCCCGTGCGAGGATGGCTCGCGTGCAAAATGCGATAGAGCACCGGGTCGCGCAGATTGATGTTTCCCGATGCCATGTCGATCTTCGCTCGCAGCACCCGCGCCCCGTTGGGGAACTCGCCCGCCCGCATGCGCCGGAAAAGGTCGAGGTTTTCCTCGATGCTTCGCTCACGCCACGGACTATTGTGCCCGGGTTCTGTCAGCGTGCCGCGGCTCGCCCGCATCTCCTCCTGCGACTGATCATCGACATAGGCCTTGCCGTTACGGATCAGGTGCTCGGCCCACGCGTAGAGCTGCTCGAAATAGTCCGATGCGTGGTAAAGGTGAGGTCCCCAGTCGAAGCCGAGCCAGCGTACATCCTGCTCGATCGCATCGATAAACTCCTGCTCCTCTTTGGTCGGATTGGTGTCATCGAAACGCAGGTGACAGCGGCCGCCGAATTCCTGCGCGACGCCGAAATTGAGGCAAATCGACTTGGCGTGACCGATGTGCAGATACCCGTTTGGCTCCGGCGGAAATCGGGTCACCACGGTGCTATGGCGTTTCGCGGCGAGATCATCGGCGATGATATCGCGGATGAAATCGCGCCCCACCTCTGTGGCCGCGGCTCCGGCGTCCGTCATGCTTCATCGATCCTGTTGTCGAGGCAGCGCCTATGTGCCAAATCCGCGCGCACGCGCCAAGACCATCGACCCGCAAAACCCTTAATGACCTATGCCATTTCTATGCTACACGGAGCCGGCTGATGGCCCAGGGACGCATCGCGCGCGCGAGGACTTAGTACGCTGCTCGGTCGGCCCGCCGTAGCTGCGCGAGCGTGTCATCCATCGACATGAGCGAGACCATCGTCACACGGTTTGCTCCCTCACCCACGGGCTTCCTGCACATCGGGGGGGCGCGCACGGCGCTGTTCAATTGGCTGTATGCCCGCGGGCGCGGCGGCAAAATGTTCCTGCGGATCGAGGATACCGACCGGGAGCGCTCCACCCAGGCGGCGATCGATGCGATCCTCGATGGCCTCACCTGGCTTGGCCTCGATTGGGACGGCGAGACCGTCTACCAATTCTCGCGCTCGCAACGCCACCGGGAGGTCGCTCGCGCGTTGTTGGAGACAGGCGGCGCCTACCGTTGCTATGCCTCGGCCGAGGAGCTCGCGCAGATGCGCGAAAAGGCGCGCAGCGAAGGACGTGCCAAGCTCTATGACGGCCGCTGGCGCGATCGCGATCCCGCAGAAGCCCCACCCGGCGTTGAGCCGGTGATTCGGCTTAAGGCACCCCTCGCTGGCGAGACGGTAATCGAGGATCAGGTGCAGGGCCGCGTGATATGGCAGAACGAGAATTTGGACGACCTCGTGCTGCTTCGTTCCGACGGCACGCCCACCTACATGCTGGCTGTCGTGGTGGATGACCATGACATGGGCGTGACCCATGTGATCCGCGGCGACGATCACCTCACCAATGCCGCGCGCCAGACCCAGATCTACAACGCGCTCGGCTGGCAGGTCCCGCTGATGGCGCACATTCCGCTCATTCATGGGCCGGACGGCTCGAAATTGTCCAAGCGCCACGGCGCGCTCGGCGTCGATGCCTATCGGGCAATGGGGTATCTGCCGGCAGCACTGCGAAACTATCTCGTGCGGCTGGGCTGGAGCCACGGCGACCAGGAAATCTTCACCGCCGAAGAAATGCTTGCCGCCTTCGACCTGCCGCAGATCGGCCGTTCGCCCGCGTGGTTCGACTTTGCCAAGCTCGAAAGCCTCAACGGCTATTATCTGCGCCACACCGACGATGCCGCGCTTCTCGCCGAGCTCGAGCGCGTGCTACCGCGCATTGCTGGCGGGCCCGAGCTTGCCGCGAAATTGACGGCGGACACGCGTGAGAAGCTGCTCGCGGCCATGGGCGGCTTGAAGGAGCGGGCCAAGACCTTGGTCGAGCTCGCGGACGGCGCACGCTTCATCGTCGCCGAGCGTCCGCTGGCGCTCGATGACAACGCGGCGAGCCTGCTGACCGCCGATGCGCGCGCGCTCCTCGGAGACCTTTCCGGAGACCTCAAGACAGTCGAGCCCTGGGGCGCCGAGACGACCGAGCACGCCGTGCGCGCTTTTGCCGAGCGCAAGGGAATTAAGCTCGGTAGCGTCGCGCAGCCGCTGCGCGCTGCGCTTACCGGCCGGACGACCTCGCCTCCGATCTTCGACGTACTCGCGGTGCTGGGCAAGAGCGAGAGCTTGGGTCGTTTGCAGGACCAAGCTATCTCGACGACCGCCGGTGGCTAAACCCGGCCGTCGCGGAACCAAGAACGATCTGGCCAAACGGGCGAACAGCCTCCACATAATCGTTGGCTGATCGGCAGCATTGGCCCCGCCGTCTTGCGGTGCACACTGGGATGCGATACGCAAACAGCGGCCTCCCGGCGGGCGTCCTGAGAGCGCAACCCACCTCGCTGCCGCAAGGAGTGCCGGTCCGCCGGGCGACACAACCGAGGGCTCGATCATGGATGCGAAGACCGGCGCCAACATCAAATCTGGCAAAGTCGTCGTCGGCGATAAGGAGACCACGTTCCCGATCTATGATGGAACTATCGGTCCAGCGGTGATCGATATCGGCAAGTTCTACGCCGAGACCGGGATGTTCACCTATGATCCCGGCTACACCTCGACCGGCAGCTGCGAGTCGAAGATCACCTATATCGACGGCGACGAAGGCATCCTGCTCTATCGCGGATATCCGATCGAGCAGCTCGCCGAGCACGGCGATTTTCTCGAAACTTGTTATCTTTTGCTCTACGGCGAGCTTCCCACCGCCGCGCAGAAAGCCGACTTCGACAACCGCGTCACGCACCACACCATGGTGCACGAGCAGATGAGTCGGTTCTATCAAGGTTTTCGGCGTGACGCACACCCAATGGCGGTGATGACCGGCTGTGTCGGCGCGCTTTCGGCGTTCTACCATGACTCTACCGACATCTCCGATCCGACCCAGCGGATGATCGCCTCGATCCGCATGATCGCGAAGATGCCGACCATCGCGGCCATGGCCTACAAGTATTCGATTGGTCAGCCCTTCATCTATCCGAAGAACGACCTCGATTACGCGACGAATTTCCTGCGCATGTGCTTTGCGGTGCCTTGCGAGGAGTACAAGCCCAACGCCGTCCTCGCCCGCGCCATGGACCGCATCTTCATTCTGCATGCCGATCACGAGCAGAATGCCTCGACGTCCACGGTCAGGCTCGCTGGCTCCTCCGGCGCCAATCCCTTCGCCTGCATCGCGGCCGGCTGCGCATGCCTGTGGGGCCCTGCCCATGGCGGCGCCAACGAGGCCGCGCTTAATATGCTGCGCGAGATCGCCAAACCGGAGCGCATCCCGGAATACATCCGCCGTGCCAAGGACAAGAACGACAGTTTCCGCCTCATGGGCTTCGGCCATCGGGTGTATAAGCACTATGATCCGCGCGCGAAGATCATGCAGAAGACCTGCCATGAAGTGCTGAGCGAGATCGGCCTCAAGGACGATCCGCTCCTCGACGTTGCGCTCGAGCTCGAGCGGATTGCACTGCACGACGACTATTTCATCGAGAAGAAACTCTATCCGAACATCGATTTCTATTCGGGCATCACCCTCAAGGCGATGGGCTTCCCAACCACGATGTTCACGGTTCTGTTCGCGGTGGCCCGCACTGTCGGCTGGATTTCGCAGTGGAAAGAAATGATCGAGGACCCGCATCAGAAGATTGGCCGCCCGCGACAGCTCTACACCGGCGCCACCCAGCGCGACTACCTGCCGATCTCGCGCCGGAAGTAATTAGCGCCC
>VAZM01000386.1:9808-18386 GCA_005883135.1 Alphaproteobacteria bacterium | reverse complement strand
CGGTGTTATTGGTCCGACTCTCGACGACAAAGGTGTTCATGCCGGCGAAGGCCGGTCCGAAGGCAAGAAAAAACTCATCAAAGGTACCCATTGGCTGCCCCTTCTTGTGAAAGCATGCAGGTCACCCGTGAGCGTAGAGTCCGCGACGGACAGTGTAACTTGTGATGCGTAAGACGCGCCAAAATAAGACCGTGGAAGAGTATCGGCACCTCGCAGAGAAATGCCGGGAAAGCGCGCGCACCGTCTCAGCGGAAAACGAGCGGATCGAGTCACTGGCCAGGGCCCATACGTGGGACCGTATAGCCGAGTGCGCCGAACACGCAGCACTATAGGCCACCCGGTGGCGTGCCGAGCGGCCCGAAATCAAGCGGGCTATCTAAGAACCGCGCAATTAAATTCTCTGGGTAGCGGGGTCAGTCCGAGGGCATGTCAGAGAAATCCCCTCAGAAAGACCACCCAGTATCCAGGCCATATGATTGACCAGATCGCGCCCTTGGCGAAGCTTAGGGCACAATTGTCGCTGCAAAAGCCCGATCGCCACCAAATCTGAAATATGAATGTCAGGCAGCCTAAAACCACATAGGCCCATAGCAGTTTGCGCGCGGTGGCCCCCATCGCCCAAGTATGAGCCCATCGCGCCATATTCGCTAGGCTGCATTTCTGCGTTCGTTGGCGGGAAAAGGCATTTGCCACGATGTCAGCGAACCCGCCGCAGGCGATCTCGGCCTTGCCCGACGGATTTGCAGTGCAGAACCGCCGGAGCATCATCGATTTCGCCACAAGCCTCCGCGTGCCGGTGATCTCGGGCTGGCCGGTCTTCGCTCAAAGCGGTGCGCTGTACACCTACGGGCCGCGCCTTACCGAATCCTACCGGCGCTTGGCCTATTATGTCGATCGCATCCTCAAGGGCGCGAAGCCCGCCGATCTGCCGATCGAGCGGCCCACGAAATTCGAGCTTGTCCTCAATGCGAAAGTTGCTAGCATATTGGATCTCGCCTTCCCACTCGGGTTGCTCGCGCTCGCCGACGAGGTGATCGAGTGACCGCTTATGGCACAAAACGGACTAAGTACGATGTCTGTCTCCTTGTCCGCTTTCGATGCGAAGCGGACATGCCGAGACCGCTGGTGGCCTATCGGAGGGCCGCGATTGACCCGAAGCGGCGGTCGAGACGCTGGCGACCAGCGGAAAACAAGTGTAGCGTCGATCATTCTTCTTCTACCCGTTATGAGGGGAGGAGCAAATGGCGACGCAACCGAGGTGGCAGTTGTCTGGCGACTATTTCGAGAACTGCAACTGCAGCGTCGTTTGTCCCTGCCTGGTGTCGACAGCCGCTCCTCTCACCTCGAAGCCAACCCAAGGCGTCTGTGACGTGGCCCTGATTTTCCATATCGATAAGGGCAATTACGGCAGCGTTCGACTGGATGGCCTGAACGTTGCGATGGTCGCCCACACGCCCGGGCCGATGGCCAACGGCAACTGGACGGTCGCCGCCTATATCGACGAGCGCGCTGACGACCAGCAAACCGAAGCGCTGGGCGCGATCTTCACCGGCGCCGCCGGCGGCCCGATGGCGGCGTTCGCGCCATTGATCGGCAATAATCTCGGAGCGAAGAAGGCGAAGATCAAATATCAGATCGACGGTAAGAAGCGCTCGGCGGAAATTCCTAATATCTTGAAAATGGCGGTGGAGCCGCTGCCGACCATGCATGAGGGCGGGGAGATGTGGGCCTCGATCGGCCATCCAGTCAATCCGGACAAGCTCGTGCTTGCCGTAGGGACCCAAGGCAATACATTCAACGACCACGGCATGCGCTGGGACAATTCCGGCAAGAACGGCCACTACACGCCAATTCACTGGTCGAACTAGCAGTAAGGGGCACGCTGCTCTCGCCACCGTTGCGGCGGCGAGATCGCATCTTAGGCGAAGCGCCTATGGACGACGTCCAGGCTAACTCGCTCTCGGTTCAACGCAACGTCGTCTTGGGCCTGCTCTTGGCCCTAGCGGCGGGAGCTTGGGCCGTGCTCGTCTGGCAGAGTGCGGACGCGCATATGGATATGACAATGGCATCGTTAACCATGGGCCTCCGCGCGCCGCTCTTCTTGGCGATCTGGGTGACCATGATGGTGGCCATGATGTTTCCGACCGCCGTACCTATGATCCTAACCTTCCATAAAGTGCAGACAGGCAAGCGCGAGCGCGGTGATGCTTTCGTTTCAACCTGGGTGTTCGTGGCGGCGTACATTTTGGTGTGGACGTTGGCGGGGGTTGCCGCCTATGCCGGCGCGCTTGCAGCCGAGGCTGTTGCCGTGCGCACAGCGCTATCGTCGAGCACTGCGGCGCGCATCGGCGGGGCCGTCATCATATTGGCGGGTATCTACCAAATCATGCCTTTGAAGGACCTGTGCCTCTCAAAGTGCCGCACCCCCCTCACCTTCATCATGACATCGTGGCGCGACGGGGCCGTCGGGGCGCTGCGCATGGGCCTGCTTCACGGCACGTATTGCCTTGGCTGCTGCTGGCTTCTGTTCGTCATCCTGTTCCCACTCGGCATCATGAATATCGCCGCCATGGCGGTTATCACGCTCATCGTATTCGCCGAGAAAACGCTGCCCTGGGGCCGTCTGGCGCCTCGTGTCACGGCAGCCGCGCTCGTGGCGTATGGTGCGGTGGTGGTCGCGGCACCCCAAGTCCTTCCCACCTTCCAGAAAGATGGCGCGGCTATGCCCGCCGAAATGCACATGCCTGGGAGCGGAAACGCACCTGCCATGAAGTAACCGATCCCATCTTAGCCGAACCGCACAGTTTGCACGCCTTGGTGCAGGAGCTGTTCGTGCCGCTCATGGACAACGGCGCCCCGGCCGCCGAAGGGATCGAGATCGCAGCTCGAGATCACCTGCTGCGGCGGTTCGAGTAGTCGCAGCAAAAGCGGCCCCGCTCTTGTCCGCGTTGGATCAACAGCAGACCGAACCTCAGCCGTTGTGCTGGGCCAAGCATTACCGCGTTGACAGTCGTGTTACAGCGTTTTGCTCCTGCCACTCGTCCCAACTCATGAAACGGAAGCCGAGACGGCTGTAATCGACGCTGAGATATCCGTCGCTGGCGCGCGCTACTGCGCTGGGCATGATCTTCTGCACTTCCTGCGCCAGCACGCCGACATAGCCGGTCTGATCCTCGTCCTTGTAATTGAAGCGGTAGATGCCGATGCCACTGTCGAGCGTCCCAATCCGGACGATGTTGTCCTTGAGCTGCATGTCCGAGCGACGCCAGCCCCAACGGCGCCAGCCCCAACGGTGCCAGCGGTAATAGCCCCAGCGACGCCAGCAGCAGCGACGCCAGCCCCAGCGGCGCCAATACACCTGTTCCGTCAATGAAATGTCCGCGATGGCGACTCCTAGCCCGCCCGGCGCCGACAGCGGCGTAGCACTGGTCTGACTTGGCAGCAGCCATCCGACCACAAGGATTGTCAGCCCGGCAAACCCAGCAAGTACGAGTCGTCGCATACGTTCCCTCCTGCCAATAGGCGTACCGGCTACGGTATCGGACCGCTCGCCATCGCCCCGCTTCGGCAGTACCCGTCGGGGCATCGGGGACTGTCGCACAGAACGAAGGCAATCACCTGAAGCAGCGGTACACTCCACGGCCCACGTAAGTTCTGCGATGGCCCGTAGTTCTCAGGCACCAGTTTTGATTTTGACCGCCCCATACGCATCGGCCATACGCATTGCGATGGTAGTTGTAACCGCAGCCGCCTAGCGCGAATGCCGGTGCAGCCGACAATAAAGCGGCGGCAGCAATCGCGCCGCCGAGCAGCAAGGTCCTAAGCGACTTCATGAATACCCTCCTATCGAGATTATCCGATGCTGACAGGCAGCGTCATCGCCAGGAAGACAAGTGCCAAGATGAGCACGCTGCACATCGCGGCTCCGATCCCGGCTTTCATAGCCGTGTCCATGCTGGAGTTGCGGGGGCGAAACAGCATGAGCTGCGCCTTATCACCTTGCGCGATTTAGCGTCTAATTAACAAACAACTTTCGCCGAGCCCATATATCGTTCGATACAGCGGTGATGGGCGAATTTCATTCATTTGGATGATGCGAGGGGCATCGATGCGGCGAACATTTCAAGCGGCGATTCCGGGAAGATTTCGCTAATGGACCGTCTCGATTGCGCCGGCAAAAAGCCGGGCAGAATCTTGCCAACTCGGGAACTGCGCCGCTGCCGCACGAGCGTTGATGGCGAGCCGCCGTCGTTCGGCACGATCGCTGATCAGACGCCGCAGCGCCTGCGCCAACGCGGCGACATCGTTGGGCGGCACGAGCAGGCCGGCGCCCGCAGGTATCGTGTCGGGGATTGCGCCCGCCGTGGTGGACACGACCGGCAGCCCATGGGCGATGGCTTCGGCAAGCGCCATGCCGTAGCCTTCGAAACGCGACGCAAGCACAAATATATCGGATGCCGAATACAGTTCGAGGATGCGCTCAGGCGGTACGGCCCCCAGCACCTCGATCCTTTCACCGAGACCGTGGGCGGAGATGTCGGCGTCGAGCCGCGCAGCGGCGGGTAGGTTGCGGGTCCGGTCACCAGCGATGGTCAGCCGCCAAGGCAGGTCGGCAATCGCCGCGAGTGCNNGCCGTTATCAGCAGATCGTAGCCTTTGCCTGGAACTACCGATCCGACCGAGAGAAGCCGAACAACGGCGTCGTTGCTGCCGCGCGCCGGCGGTACGGGATCATTACCCGGTCGCACAACGCTGAGGCGCTGAGATTGGACGCTGTAATCAGCGACCACGATCCGTCCGGTGGCCTCGCTCGTGACCACGACGCACGCGGCAGCGGCCAGCGCGGCGCGCTCGCTTTCGCGAAAGATGTCGGCCTGCGCGGTGTCGAGGCCGGCGTCCCGAGCCAGCGGTTGGTGCACCAGCGCGATGAGCGGCCGGCGGGATCGGAGCGCGCCGGCCTCTGGCAGTGCCCCGAACGCAAGCCCATCGAGGACAATCGGACAGCTGCCCGCAGCCACGGACAGTATCTGCAGCGCCGTCGCGCGCTGCGCGGCGGTAGGAAACGGAAAGCTGTCTCCCAAGTCCAGGACATCGACCTGCCAACCCAGCCGCCGCAGCTCCTGGATCATGCGCCGGTCATAGCGATAACCTCCGGTCGGCGTGGCGAGATCACCCGGTACGGCGAACGCAACACGCCCTACTTGGCTCGGAGCTTGCGCACGCTGCACAAGCGATGGTCGCGAAATTCCGACGGATTTCGCGCGAGTGGCAAGCCGAATACTGGACGTCTTTGTCACGGGTGCGGAACGGGGAAGGTTTGTAAACGGTTCCCCTCCGGTCCAACTTTTCGGATGAAAATCTTACGGGTTGAGTCGGCTGAATGACCGTTCGCGCAGAGGAAGCGCGTCATGCGGATAACCGATTTCATGAAATGACGTGTCGCTGACCCGCGTGGCTGCTGGCCCTGGAGTCATTCTGCCGCGACTTTCGACACATCTGACTAGATTAAACAATCCCGTCTTCGGCGCATCGCCGGCCCTCGGCAATTCGTGCCCAGCCGAAACGAGCAAGATCGATCGTCTGATAGCTCCCGTCCAGGATCAGTTCGGCGATCGCCCGGCCGCAGCCGGGCGCATGCATCAGGCCATGCCCGGAAAAGCCGGCCATGAGATAAAAATTGTCGAGCTTTCCGGCGCACGGTCCGATGATCGGTGTGGCGTCGAACTCGTTCTGGTCATAGAGACCCGACATCGTATTCTTTTCTTTGGTGCGCTCGAACTGCGGGAAGCGCGCGGCCAGCGCAGGCCAGACAACCTGCTGGAAATAGTCGTGATCGACGTCGAAGTTGTACCCTCGCGGCTCGTCGAGGTTCGGTACGCCGCCGGAATAGCCTTTTCCCTCCGGGCGAAACGCCAGCCGATGCACATCCTTGATGTAGGGCAACGGCTCGATCGCTTCCGCGGATTCGAAGTAATGCTCGTAGCGGCGCATCGGCTCGATGGGAACCGTCCATCCCGCCATTGCGCAGATCTCTTTGGCCCAGGCGCCGGCGGCGTTGATGACCGCCTCGGCTTCTATGCTCTTCCCGGATTTGAGCCGAATTGCGCGAAGCCGCCGTCGTTCCACATCCAATCCGACGACTTCGTCGTTGACGAACTCCGCGCCGAGCGCCTTCGCTTTCTTGCGCAAGCCTTGCAGCACCCCATAGGGGTCGAGCCAACCGTCATCGGGCGAGAGAACGCCGGCGCCAAGGTCGTCCACAGTCATCGACGGAAACTTGGCCTTCAGGTCCTTTCGCTCCAACCATTCGACCTGCACGCCATTCGCCTTTTGGATCTCGAAATTGCGTTCGAGCACGCGTACGGCCGCTGGTGGAACGATGAAAAGGTAGCCGCCCTTGCGAAAGTTGATGGCGGGGCGCTCGCCATCGACCGCCATCTCCGCATCGAAGCGCGCAAAGAACGGAATGCTGTAGTTGGAGAGCGCGATATTCTCGGGGAGCGAAAACAATCGCCGCACGCCACCGGATGCTCGTGGCGTCGACGCCAGCTGATAGCTGGTGTCGCGCTCGATGACGGCGACGCGACACGCTCGAGGATGACTGCGCAGGAAGTAGGCGGCGGCGGCGCCGATAGCGCCACCGCCGATGATCGCAACGTCGACACGCATGGCTCAGCTCGCTCTCGTAGAGCGGATAGTGTCCGCCGCGACCACTTTCCCGCCGTCCTTTCCCGCCGTCCTAGGCCGCACCGTCGCGCCGCCGCCCAACGAGCGAGCGCAAGCCTTTCTATTGCCGGCCCGGCACGAAACCAGCCCGGACGGCGAGACCGGGGTTCGCCTATGTCAGCTCCACCGCCGCCTATCTGGCGAGCATCGCCGTTACATCCACCTCGATCGCCATGTGGGGCCACGCCAACTGGCTCACGACGAGAAACGTCGAGGCCGGTATCGGAGCGCTGCCGAAAGCCTCGGCACGGCATTTCAGGGCGTCCTGAAAAAACCGAACGTCGGTGGTGTAGGTCATTATTCGCACGACGTCGTTCATCGTCGCGCCCTGCAGATCGAGCAGTTTTTTGATTTTCATGTAGGCGTACCTGCACTGCTCCATGAAATTGTCCTCGTGAACGATTTTGCCGTCCCCCTCGCGTTCCGGACCAATTCCAGCAAGAAAAATGAACTTTCCTGGATTGGTAACGGTCACGACTTCAGAGAACTTGCCCTTCGTCCATTCGTTGTAGCTGAAATTTTTCTTCTCGAAGTTCGATGAGCTCTGGGCAATGGAAAGCGCGTGTGACCCCAAACCGAATGCAAACGCGCCCACTGCGATCAAGATTGCGCTTCTCAGCATGTGCAGTTCTCCTTCTGATGCAAATATGATCATTGCCCGACGTAGCCGCGGGTGAGGCGGCATCGCCGAACTCAGCGCGCCGGCAATACCGCGATCGCCTCGACTTCCAGCAGCGCGCCCTCGCGCGCCAGCTTCGGGACCTCGAGTGTGGTGCTGGCGGGCGGCGCAGCGACGTTGACGAACTTGTCGCGCACCTCGCGATAGATCGGAAGCTGCGCGCGGATGTCGGTGAGAAACGCGTTGAGCTTGACGATGTTTTCCATTTTCCCGCCGACGCTCTCGACGGCGGCTTTCAGGTTTTGATAGACCAGCGTCGCCTGTTCGCGGAAATCCGCACCTTGCTTGCCGCTGCTGTCGTAGCCGAGCTGTCCCGCGATATAGATCGTGCGTCCCGGGCCGTTCACCTCGACCACATGGCTGTAGCCGCCGGGCTTTGCCATCGTTGGCGGATTGCTGAAGCGGACCTCCGGCGTCTGCGCCGCGGCAGAGCCAAGCACCACGATGGTTGCACCAAGGGCGAGCATCGGCGGTTGAATGAGAGCGAGATTGCGTTGCATGCGTGCCATCCGGGTTCGAGGATCGGTGAGCGATGATAGCCCGAGGCGCGCGCTGTTGTACGGCCGCCAAGCGATCGAACGACGCCCTTGATCCCGCCGGCTATGGGCGCGAATGTCAGGTCCCGACCAGGAGAGGCGCATGCGCAGGATGATCATCGCCGCCGCGGCAAGCCTCATCGCGTTCGGCGCGCCATCGCGCGCGCAGGAGTGGCCGGCGCGGCCGCTCACGTTGATCGTTCCGTTCGCCGCCGGCGGCGGAGTCGACGTAAGCGCGCGCGTCCAGGCGCAGCGCATGGGCGAACTGCTCGGGCAATCGATGGTGGTCGAGAACGTCGGCGCCGCGGCGGGCATGGCCGGCGGCGCGCGCGTCGCCAAGGCCGCGCCCGACGGCTACACGCTGCTCATCGGCAATAGCGGCACGCACGCCTTCAATCAGAGCCTCTACAAGAAGCCGCTCTATAACGCCGTCACGGACTTCGAACCGGTCGGGCTGGCGACCGAATCTCCGCGCATCCTGATCGCGCGCAAGGATCTTCCGGCGAGCACGCTTGCGCAATTCATCGCCTACCTGAAAGCGAACGAGGCGACGGCGCAGTTCGGCTCGGCCGGCGTCGGCGCCGGAACGCACCTGCCCTGCGTCCTCTTCAACCTGGCAATCGGCGCCAATCCCACGC
>VAZM01000386.1:6513-9704 GCA_005883135.1 Alphaproteobacteria bacterium | reverse complement strand
ATCATTCCCGATCTCGCGACCACCGGCGAGCAAGGCTTGCCCGGCGTGGAGGCGAGCGTGTGGAACGCGTTCTTCGCGCCGAAAGGCACGCCGGCGCCGATCGTGCGCAAGCTCAATCAAGCGATGAGCGACACGCTCGACGATCCGGCGATCCGCGGCCGATTGGAGGAGCTCGGCCTCGAGATCGTGTCGCCCGAGCGCCGCAGCCCGGACTATCTCGCCCAATATCTGCCGGCGGAGATCGAGCGCTGGGGAAAGGTCGTTCGCGCCGCGCACATCAGCGCGGAGTGAATCGGCGCGAGCGTTGTGCGCTAGGAGCGCGATCATCGAGCCGCTCTAACCCGCGGGAGGAACCGATGCGGAGGATCATTTGTAGCGCCGTCGCGGCGATCGCGCTTCTACTCGCACCTTTCACCGCGAGCGCGCAGGATTGGCCGACGCGCGCGATAACCATGGTCGTGCCGTACGCCGCCGGCGGCCCCATCGACACGCTCGCGCGCATCCTCGCCGCGCGGTTGAGCGAAATCCTCGGCCAGCAGGTCGTGATCGAGAACATGCCCGGCGCCGGCGGCATGACCGGCTCGAGCCGCGTCGCCAAGGCGGCGGCGGACGGTTACACCGTGCTCCTCTCGGGCAGCGCCGTCCTTGCCATCAACCAGACCCTTTACAAGAAGCCGCTCTACAATGCAGTGACCGACTTCGAGCACGTGGCGCTGTTTTCCGACTCGGCGCGCGTGCTGATCGCGCGCAAGGACCTGCCGGCGAACACGCTTACCGAATTCGTCGCTTACGCCAAGGCCAATCAGGCCAGAATGCAGTACGGCTCCGCCGGGGCGGGCTCCGGCATGCACGTCTGCGCCGTTCTGCTCAACGCCGCCATGGGCACGGGGATCACGCACGTGCCCTATCGCGGATCGGCGCCGGCCATGCAGGATCTGATCGGCGGGCGCATCGACTTCGTCGCCGAGCAAATCTCGACGGCGCTGCCGCAGATCCAGTCGAACACGGTCAAGGCCATCGCCACGCTCGGGCTCGACCGCGCCCCAGGGCTCGAGAATCTTCCGACTGCGCAGGAGCTAGGCCTCTCCGGCCTCGACTGCGGCAGCTGGGCGTCGCTCTCGTTTCCCAAGGGCACGCCGGACGAGATCGTGCGACATCTCGCCAAGGCGGTGAACGAGGCGGTGGAAACGCCGGCGGTGCGCGAGCGCTACAAGAGCATCGGCGTCACCATCCCGCCGCCAGAGCGCCGGACGCCGGAGTATCTGGCGAAGTTCGTGCCGAGCGAGATCGAGCGATGGGCCGCTCCCATCAAGGCGAGCGGAGCGAGCGAGCAGTGAGGCGGGAGGCGGGGTGATTAGAATTTCTAAATGGACGCTCAATCCACGCTCTCCTCGTCATGCCCGGCCTTGTGCCGGGCATCCACGTCTTTCCAGCGCAACAAAAAGACGTGGATGGCCGGGCATAAGCGCGTTCACGCGCGTCTTCCGACGCGCTATGCCCGGCCATGACGCAACGCGCGATACTCCTCACCCGTGGTGGCGAAGCAGGATGAGCGACGTGTCGTCGTAGCGGCGCCGCTCGAGCTCGTCGAAGCCCGCGGGCGCGGCAAAGGCCGCATCCGCCGCCTCCTCGACGACGGCGAGCGCGCCGGCCGTGAGCCAACCGCCCGCACGCGCCGCGGCGAGCGCGACTTCGGCGAGCGCGCGCCCATACGGCGGATCGAGGAAGGCAAGCGAGAACGGCGGGAGCGGGTGCGCGGCGCCGAGCTTGAGCGCGTCCCGGCGGAAGATGCGGCTGACGCCGCCCAAGCCGAGCGCCACCACGTTCTCGCGCAGGAGCGCGCGCGCCTCGGCGCTGTCGTCGATGAACAGCGCAAAGTCGGCGCCGCGCGAGAGCGCCTCGAGCCCGAGCGCGCCGGTGCCGGCGAAGAGATCGAGCACGCGCGCGCCGCTCACCGGATCGCCATAGGCATGGACGAGGATGTTGAACAGCGCCTCGCGCAGCCGGTCGGCGGTCGGCCGGATCGCCTGCGACTTCGGCGCGGCAAGCGCGCGGCCGCGCAAACGTCCGCCGACGATACGCATCAGCGCCGCTCGCCGCGCGCGCCGCGTCCGCGCCAGCCGCGCCGCTTCTCCCGGCGGGCGAGCTCGGGCCCACCGCGGCGCTCGCTGTCGGCGCGGCGGTGCTTGCGTTTGCCCTCGTCGCGGGCGCGCGGCGCGCGCACTGCACCGGGCCCGGGCGGCGTCTCGCGCGCTTCAATCGGCCCGGAGAAATCCGCAATCGGCCCGGAGAAATCCGCCCCCGCCAACGCCGCGATCGGCTCGCCCAGCGCCTCGCGCAGTGCCCGCGTCTTGACCTCCGCGATCGCGCCGGCCGGGAGCTCGCCGAGCTGGAAAGGACCGAAGGCGACGCGGATCAGCCGGTTGACCTTGAGGCCGAGGTGGCCGAGCACGTTCTTGACCTCGCGGTTCTTGCCCTCGCGAATGGCGAAACCGAGCCAGACATTGCTGCCCTGAGAGTGCTCCAGGGTGGCCTCGATCGGGCCATAGCGGATGCCGGAAATGGTGATGCCGACGGCGAGCCGCTCGAGCGCCCCCGGCGTCACGCGGCCATGCGCGCGCACGCGATAGCGGCGCAGCCACGCGGTCGCCGGCAGCTCGAGCACGCGGGCGAGCGCGCCGTCGTTGGTGAGCAGCAACAGGCCCTCGGTGTTGATGTCGAGCCGGCCGACGCTGACGAGACGCGGCAGGCCCTTGGGCAAGGCGCCGAAGATGGTCGGCCGGCCGCCGGGATCCGCGTGGCTGGTCAAGAGCCCACGCGGCTTATTGTAGAGGAAGAGCCGCGTGCGCTCGCGGCTGGGCAACGGGCGGCCGTCGACGGTGACGCGATCCGCGGCGGTGACGTTGCGCGCCGGCGAGGCGATGACCTCGCCGTTGACGGCGACGCGTCCCGCCGCGATCCAACTCTCGGCTTCGCGGCGCGAGCATAGCCCCGCCCGCGCAATCACTTTGGCGATGCGCTCGCTTGGCGCAGGATCGTCTTTCGGAGGCATGGTCACCATCGTACCATGACGGCGCGTGGACAGGTCACAGACAACGTCGTTGGTCGCAGTCGGAATTTCTGATTACGTGAATCGCCGATGACCGAAACCCGAACGCGGAGCTTCATGGATCTTGCGCTGGCACAGGCGC
>VAZM01000386.1:0-6422 GCA_005883135.1 Alphaproteobacteria bacterium | reverse complement strand
GAGGCGATGGGCACGGAACGGCTCGTCGACTGCGACCTCTATGTGACGCTCGAACCCTGCACCATGTGCGCGGCGGCGATCTCGTTCGCCCGCATCCGCCGCCTCTATTACGGCGCCGCCGACCCCAAGGGCGGCGCGGTCGAGAATGGCGTGCGCTATTTCTCCGCCCCCACGTGCCTGCATCGGCCGGAGGTCTATGGCGGGATCGGCGAGAGCGAAGCGGGGGCGTTATTGCGCAGTTTTTTCGTCCCGCGGCGCCAGGGTGGTTAATGCCTACCTCCTGAACCTTTTTCGGCTTGGCGCGACTAAACCCCTAGGGGATCGCAGACAAAGCGCCATCGACTATGTATCGACACTCCCGTTTGCGCGGCGCGGTTGTGCTCGGGGCCCTTGCGACGCTAAGTCTATGGGTCGCCGGCCCGGCACGGGCGGAGCTACTAAGCGCCGCCACAACGCTCCCAGCGCAGCCGGCGCCGTCATCCGCCGCGCCCGCTCTCTCCCATTCGGCTGCGTGCACGGTGACGACCGATCAAGTCCGGTTTGATTTTCCGCTTCCTCGGACCGCGCGGCTTCTCGTGAGCGGGCTGCCGATCAAGATCGTGGCGCTCGGATCGTCGTCGACCTATGGCGCGGGCGCCAGCACGCCGGCCGCCTGTTATCCGAGCCGGCTTGCGGAAGAGCTAGTCCGCCGTTTCCCGGGGCACAAATTCACTATTTTGAATCGCGGCGTGAACGGCGAGGATGTCGGCAACATGCTCGCGCGTCTCGACACCGCGGTCATCAGGGAAAAGCCTGATCTCGTGCTGTGGCAAGTTGGGACCAATTCAGTGTTGGACGGCAAAGCCGTACAGCCGCACGCCTCCTTGCTGCGTGCGGGATTGGCGCGTCTCAAAGCGATCGGCGCCGACGTTGTATTGATCGATCCGCAATACGCGCCCAAGGTCATCGCCAAGCGAAACGCAGATGCCATGGTGTCGCTGATTGCCGCCACCGCGAAGGCGGAGCATGTTTCTCTTTTTCACCGCTTCGACCTGATGCGGCATTGGCACGAGACTGAACATTTGCCGTTCAGGGCGTTCGTGTCGCCCGATGGCGTGCACATGAATGACTGGAGCTACGCCTGCCTCGCCAAAGCGCTCGGTCTCGCGATCACCGAGGCTGCGGAGCGGCCCACCGCGACGGCCATCGGACCGAGCATCGAGCGTTAGGCGCTAAACGCGGCCTGCAGACGTCATCCGCCTGCGGTTGGGCCAAGACGTCCCGCTAGGACGACACGTCGAGCGATCTGTGACGGTCCTCATCTCGCCGATCTCGTCCGGACTGCACCACTGCGACGCGCCGATATGATTTTGGGAAAGGCCAGATGTCGCTGACGCCCCGGCTCGTTCCTGACCACAAGATGCTCGGTGACTTCCGCAAGAACAATGGCACAGCCATTGGCAAGGCGCGCGCCCGGTTCGTCATGCTTTGCTGGGCCCTGGATTTGTCTCTCCACGCGGCAAGGCCGCGGGCAACGAGATAATGCATAAGGATGCCGCCGAAGACGATGGCGGCCCCGAACGCCAGCGTGTGGCTGAAATCTTCTGAGCGCGTCTCCACGAGCTCGCCGATGGCGCTCAGGACGGTGCCGGTGGCGAAAACCGGCAAACCGTAGCGGCCGATCAGGCACAGCGGCAGGAATGCCCGGGTCCGCCGCATCAGCCCGGTGAGCCCGGAATGGTAGACGACGTAGGCAAGCGCGAGGAAATGCACGAGCCGCGCGACTCCGAGATCGGTCTTGCCGCAGTCGAGCACGTCGTGCACGTGCTGCCACAGCCCCGATGCGTAGCCCAAGGCATCGGTGCGTACGACCGCGCCGATCGCGACAACAGCGAGACAACCGGCGAAGAGCCGCGCGTCGTAGCCGATGCCGCCGCGCCTAAGCCGGCGTCCTGCAACAATGCCGATGGCGAAGATGAGCTGCCACGCGAAGGGATTGAAGAACCAGGTTCCCTCAACGGGCCAAGTTGACAAATTGAGCGAGAACGCGCGCGCCGCCAGATAGATGCCGGCCGAGGCTGCGAGCATCAGCCGATCGTCGCGGCGCGCCAGCGCCAGCAGCAACGGCGTCACCAGCAACAGCACGATATAGAGCGGTAAGATGTTGGCGTTCTCAAGCTGATGCAGGAGCGCCAAAATGGCGACCGTGGTCTGCAGCGGGCTGGACACCACCGTGTCGGCGTCTTCCAGGAGATCGTCTTCGTGCCACAGGGCAGCAGCGCCAACGAAGATGCCTACGATCAGCAACGAGATCAGGATCTGCACCCAGTAGAGCGTGAACGCCCGGCGAAGCAGGGCGCGTACCGCGCCGACGGTCTCTCCGTTGAAAAAACGCGTGCCGTAGGCGAGCGCGACGGATACGCCGGATAGGAATACGAACAGCTCGGCTGCATCCGAGAAGCCAAAGTTTTGCTGCGTCACGCGCTGAAATATGTTTTCCGGCACGTGGTCGATGAATATCATCAACAGCGCAAGGCCGCGCCAGAAGTCGATCCCATCGATGCGGTTGGTCGGAGCCGCCATGTTCTCCCCGTCCCCGAATTTCATCGATCGCCCCTGATAAAAGTCATTCTTCTGGAGCGATGGTGAAAATGCGACGGTCATCGGGCCGTCGCATGGCCTTGTGCGTGAAGGCCCGGCGGACACAAATTTCCTGTTGAACTGTGTCCTAACGGCAACAGGCCCGTCACGTCCGGGACGTGCCAATCTGGGTCAAACGGGTCGTGCGCTGCTCGAGTAGGAGATTTCCGCTTCGCTCCCCCACCCCCGATTACCTGCGCTTTGATGAGTCCACGCCCTAGTCCAGCAGCGCCGCGAGCTTCTCCTTGAGCTCCGCCTTGACCGGCTCGGCTGCGCGCAGGATCGCGCTCGCCTGCAGGAAATCGAGCGCGCGAAAGACGCCGACCTTGGGCCGCACGATGAGGTCGGGCGCACCCCGCTTGATTTTCTCGGCGGTGATGGCGTTGGCCATGACCAGCACGGTCGCAAGCATGCACTCCCAGGGATTGGGAATGTCGCGCCGCGCGTCGGTGGGCGCGCCGGAAATGTCCACCGCCACCACGACGTCGGCGCGGCCGCGCAACTCCTCGAACGGCAGCGGATTGATGGCACCGCCGTCGATCAGGACGCGTTCGGCAAGAACGACCGGCCGCATCACCGCCGGCAGCGCGATCGAGGCGGCGAGCGCGGGCTTGAGCGCGCCCGAGGAAAACACCGCCTGCTCGCGCCGATAGAGATCGGTGGCGACGATGAGCAGAGGAATTTCGAGCTCGCCGAACTCGTCCGGGACCTTCGCGGGCAGGAATTGCTCGCAGAACTTTTCCGCGTCCACCAGCGTGGCACTGCCGAAGCCGAGGTTGAGCAGGTTGGCGAAGGTGCCGGCACGCGTCGCGATCAGGCGGCGAAGGATCTCGGCGCGGTCATGCGCCAGCATGAGAACGAAGCGGCGGATCTCTTTGCCCGACATCCCCGCCGCGTAGGCGGCGCCGATCAACGCGCCGATCGAGGTGCCGGCGATGGCGGCGGGCCGCGTGCGCATCTCGTCGAGCGCTTCGAGCACCGCGATATGCGCGAGCCCGCGCGCGCCGCCGCCGCCAAGCGCAAGGGCAAAGCTTCGCCTCATCGCGCACCCGCCTCACGCGCGAACTCCCAGGCTTCGACGGCGAGCGGGCGCACCAGCGGCGCCATGGCGGCGGCGGTCTCGCTCGTCGCCGTGCCGTCGCGCACGCGCCCGACGATCCCCTGCAGGATCGCGGCGAGGCGGAAGAAGTTGTAGGCGAGATACACGGCTAGATGCGGCCGCGGGTCGAGGCCGGTGCGCGCGACGTAGGCGTCCACATAGGCTGCGCGCGTGGGAATGCCGAGCCGGGCGAGGTCGTGGCCGACGAGTGTGCCCACGCCGGCCCCGGTCTCCGACGGCGGCATGTGCCACTGCATGAGATGGTAGGCGAGGTCGGCGAGCGGATCGCCTAAGGTGGAAAGCTCCCAGTCGAGCACGCCGCGGATCGTCGGTTCGCGCGGTGCGAGAATGATGTTGTCGAGGCGGTAATCGCCGTGAACGATCCGCACCGGCGCGGGCGGCGGCAGATGCGCAGGCAGCCACGCGGTCAGTCGCTCCATCTCCGCGATCTTCTCCGTCTCCGAGGCGCGGTACTGCTTCGACCAGCGTTCGACCTGCCGCGCGACGTAATTGTCGCCGCGGCCGAAATCGGAAAGCCCGAGCGCGGCGGGATCGAACGAATGCAGCCGCGCCAAGGTCGCGTTCATGGCGTCGTAGACCGCGGCGCGCTCGGCGGGGTCGGCGGACGGCATGTGCGGCTCCCAGATGACGCGGCCTTCGACGTGATCCATGAGATAGAACGCGGTGCCGGCAATGGCCGCGTCGTCGCAGTAAAGCACCGGCGCGGCGACCGGAAAGCCTTGCGCGTGAAGCGCGCTGATCACGCGGAACTCGCGATCGACGGCGTGCGCGGAAGGAAGCAGCTTGCCCGGCGGCTTTCGCCGCAGCACGTAACGGCGCGCGGGCGTTTCCAGGAGATACGTGGGGTTGGATTGCCCGCCCTTGAATTGGCGCACGGTGAGCGGCGGCGCGAACTCGAAGAGGCGCGCGGCGAGAAACGCTTCGAGCCGCGCGACGTCGATCGCGAGCCCGCCGGCAAGTTCCTTGGTTCCGGAAAACGCGGCTTGGCGGTCGATAGGCATGGCGATGTTCGTGGCCCGATTTGTTATGCTACATTCAAATTGACCGGATAAGCCTTGGCCTATGGATTTATACCACCACGACCAAGTCCCTTTTGCGCGCTGGGTCATCAGCGAGGGCCTGTTGCGCGAGCCATTCGTCGTGGTCGACGTTGGCGTGCAAGGGGGAGAGCACTTGCGCTGGGGGCTGCTCGGGGACCAGGTGCGCGTTTACGGGTTCGACGCGATCGCCGAAGCGATCGATCGCATCACGGCGGCGGGCGTGCGTCCGCACCGGGTGTTTCGCGCCATGGCGATCGGAAACGAGGATGGCGAGCGTGAGTTTTTCGTTCCGCCCAATACCACGGCGGCGTCCTTCTACGAGCAAGTGACGTTGCACCAGACCGCAAAGCACGGCGACGGCGCCCCCGGCGCGCGGGTCGTGCCGATCCGGCGCCTCGATACGCTTTTCGAGGCCGGCGAACTTCCCGCCGCCGACTACATCAAGACCGATTGCGAGAGTTTCGATCCGGAAGTGCTGCGTGGGGCGCGCCGCTACCTCGCGCAGTCCAACATCCTGTCATTGACCGTGGAAACCGATTTCAGCATTTCCGACACGTATCCGCGTACGCCTTTTGTCGAGATCAGCGACATCGCCGTTGAGCATCGGCTCATCGTCTTCGACATCAATGCCGTGCGTCACCCGCGCCCGGCATACGTAGCGGCTAGAGAGCGTCACCCTTGGCCGGCGGCCAATCCGCTGCATGACTATCCTGATCTCGACGTCGGCCAACCCCGGACCTACGATTTTCTCTTCTGTCGGGATTTCGTGCTGGAACAGAAGAAGCCGGGAATTTTCGCCGACGTGCCGGATGCCGTCACGCGTCCGACGACGGACAAACTCATCAAGGCCATGATCAATTTCGAACTGCATGGATTGATGGATTGCGCGGTCGAGATCGCCGACTATTTCCGGACGCAGCTCGCCGAGCGGCTCGACGTCGATACCGCAATCGAGTTGCTGGCGCGGCGACCACCCTACGCGCGCAACACGGCCGACGTGACCGACGCTATCCGCATGATCGCGGCGTTACGTTCGCTCCACCAACAAACGGCGGCTCGCCTTGCCGAAAGCGAGGCGCGGCTGCAGGCGACGCAGGCGGAAAATAGCGCATTGCAACGCAAGCTCGCAGCCGCGAACCGCACGACCTCGCCCGCGGTCTCGGGAGGCGGATTACTCAAAGAGCTGGGCCGCCGCATCCGGCGCGGCATCCCGAATTGACCGAGCGGCGCAACCCCCGCTTAGGCCCGGCGTAGAACCATCCTCAGGCAAAAAACGCGAGCAGCGCCTTTGCCGTCGCCTCTGGCGCCTCCTCGGCGAGATAATGCCCGCTGTCGATGGCAAAGCCGCGCACGTTACTCGCCCATTCGCGCCAGGTCGCGAGCGGATCGTCCGTCTCGGCCGGAATGCCGCCGGCGGCGCCCCAGATGGCGAGCACGGGACAGGAGATTTTTCCGCCCGCCGCGCGCGTTTCTTCGTCATGGGCGAGATCGCTGGTGCGGCCGGCGCGGTAGTCCTCGCAGGTCGCGCGGATGCGCGCGGGATCGTCGAACAACGCGTGGTAATGGGCGAGCGCACGCGGGTCGAAGGCGGAGATATTCTTGATCTTGGTACCGGCCGCGGCGCGGGTATCGAAGAAGTAGCG
>VAZM01000385.1:2330-6274 GCA_005883135.1 Alphaproteobacteria bacterium | reverse complement strand
ATCTGTCTCGTGGGCGACGGTTCATCATTCTGGACGTTCCACAGCTGAGCAAAAGCTGGATCGTCGCGGTCAGGAACTGGCTTGCCCGCAAAGATCAAGCCGCCGAAGTGACGATGGACGACTTAACGGCAGAGCTACGATTGCGCGGCCTCGAGCCGCCCTATGAGGCGATCAAACACGAGTTGGCCCTTCGCTTCGCCGGCATCGACGAGGTTGCACAAAAAAAACTTGTACGAGAGTTTGCCCGGCAAATTGGCATGTCCATTCCCAAGGGCGAAGAGCGGCTCCATTAGCCATTCCCGAGCCGCCCATCAGCTCGAGCCCTGGCCAGCGATCCGGCACCGCCTGCCGCGAGCTCGAGTCAACCCGCCATGCGGGGATCGCCGGTCGCCATTGACCCTTGGGCCAGTTGAAGGTGCAGCGGAATCGGCGTTTTGGCCGCGACATCCTGCAGGATCATATCCGCCGCTTTTTCCGCGATCATCACGATCGCCGCGTTGGTGTTGCCGGAGACGAGGGCGGGCATGATCGAGCCGTCGACCACGCGCAGCCGTTCGATGCCGCGCACGCGCAGCCGCTCGTCCACTACGGCGGCTGGGTCGCACCCCATGCGGCACGTGCTGGTCGGATGAAAAACGGTCGTGGCGGTCTCGCGAGCGAACGCCAGCAGTTCCGCATCGCTCGTGCAGCGGGCATCGGGTGCGCGCTCTTCGGCGACGTAGCGACGTATAGCCGGCTGCTGCATGATTCGCCTGAGAAGCTTCATCCCGGCGACGACGGTGTCGCGATCGGACCGGTTCGACAGATAGCGCGGTTGAATCGCTGGCGGCTGCGTCGGATCGGCCGATTTGATACGCACGAAACCGCGGCTTTCCGGCCGCAATTGACACACGGATGCGATGAAGCCCGGAAACGAGTGCAGCGCGGCACCCGCCGCGTCGGCGCTGAAAATGATGAAATGAACTTGCACGTCGGGTGTCGCAACAAGCGGATTCGTGCGGAAAAACCCGCCGGCATAGCCGGCGCCGATCGCAAGCAACCCCTTTCTGAACAGAAGATATCGCAGGCCGGCGCCGGTTCGATGCCGCCAACTGTGGATCACGTCGTTCATCGTGATCCGGTCCGTGCAGCGATATTGCATACGGACCTGAAGATGATCCTGCAGGTCGGCCCCGACTTGGGGCATATCCGCCAAAACGTCGATGCCGAGCGAGCGCAACAGCGCCGCCGGCCCCAGCCCCGACAATTGGAGGAGCTGCGGCGAGTTGAATGCGCCGCCCGCCAGGATGACTTCGGCGTTGGCATGGGCCACGTGAGTCGCCTCGCCCTGCCGGTATTCGACGCCGATCGCACGCCGTCCGGAAAAAAGAATTCGGCTCGCAAGAGCATTGCAGGCGATGCTGAGATTGGGCCGCCGGCGCGCCGGGCGCAGATAACCGACGGCAGTCGACCACCGACGGCCACGACGGGCTGTCAGCTGGAAATAGCCGGCGCCTTCCTGGGCGGGGCCATTGAAGTCATTGTTGCGCGGAAATCCCGCCTGCTCCGCGGCGGCGATGAAAGCTTCACATAGGGGATGGGGTTCGCATACGTCGGAGACCGCGAGCGGGCCGCCTACCCCGTGCAGCAGATCCTCGCCGCGTGCCTGGTCCTCGGCGCGACGGAAATAGGGCAGCACATCGTCAAAGCTCCAGCCGGAATTGCCGAGTTGCCGCCAGTGATCGAAGTCCGCGGACTGGCCGCGGATATAGAGTAATCCATTGATCGAGCTCGATCCCCCTAAGACTTTCCCTCGCGGCTGTATGATCCGCCGATTGTTGAGTTCTGCCTCCGGCTCCGACGTGTAGAGCCAGTTGACTTTGGGATTATTGAACAACTTGCCGTAGCCGAGCGGGATGTGAATCCAAATATTGCGGTCGTGTCCGCCCGCTTCCAACAACAGGACGCGATGCCGACCGGAGGCGGTCAGACGATTGGCGAGCACGCAGCCGGCGCTGCCGGCGCCGACGATCACGTAGTCAAAGCATGCCGCAGTCATCATCGTCCTCGTTTGCCTTATCAGAGTGACTTGAGCTCGTTACCACTGCGCGGAATATCACTTTCTTCGCCAATGCTTCGTCTGTCCCGCGTTCTCAAATTCAGGATACCGCCACATAGCCAGTGCTCTTGGTTCATTTTCAGGAAACGCGACATCCTATGCTCAACACCATAGCAGCCGCGAAACTACGCAAGTCGGCAGCCCTACGGGACCGTAAGGTCTACAGCCAGATCTGGGAATTTTTCGTGTCACGGCGTGGGGCCCAGCGATGAAGCGCAGCGTAGCCGGATCGGCCCGCCCGATGTAAGGTGTGGTGCCGAAGCGGGGCCCTTCCGCTCATTTTCCGCCCCCTGACGGCACATCCCGGAGCCCCCCAGCTCGCACTCGGGGCTTCTCTGACCAACCTGCTGACCTGTCGGTGCGGGATTGGTATCTGACACGAGCGTGTTGAATATGCGCGTCGCAGCATTCGTAACAGCCGTCGCAATCGTGTTTAGTTTCGCGGTCCCGGCCTCCGCCGATGATCGCCAGAATGACCCATTCGGAGATCACACCATTGAGTTGAATAAGGAGGCTTCTCTCTTTGGGATATGGGAATCCCTTAGAGACCAAGTGCTGCTCGATAGAGCCCACTTTCGCTCTTCTATCAAATCGGGCAACACCAATTGTGCGTCAGTAGTCACGCTCTTGAAAATAGTTGAAGAGGCCCGCCAATATCAGGGTAAAGCTCTGCTAGGGCACCTCAACAGGTCGATTAATCTGATGATCAAGGCCGCCCCTGGCAACTGGACCGGTCCGCTTGAAGCGATCACGATGAGAAATGGCGATTGCAAATCTTATTCCATTGCTAAGTATGCGGCGGCTCGAGTGGCGGGATTCTCCCCAGATCACGTTAGGCTCGTAATCGTGCACGATCGACGGCACCATTTTGACCATATGGTTGCCGCCGTCTATCAGAACCGAGAGTGGCTTATTCTCGACAATTTGACTAATCTGCTGCTGCGGGATTCCGAGAAAAGAGATTACGAACCGACCGCTATTTTGGATTACAAGGGTGTTCGTCGCTATGCTTCGGCGTTCTGGATCGACTAACGGTGCTCGTTTTTGAAGGCAGTTGTGCTAACTTCTTGTATTTTTCCCCTGTTCCTAGTTTGTGACACTGACGATCTATTTTTCTGCACGCGCATTGGCGGCTGAGGAGCATCATGGGCATCGACGCGTTGGGCTATATCGGGGTTCGCGCCAAGGAGGTGGAAGACTGGGCGAGCTATGGCGAAAAGCTGCTCGGGCTGCAGCGCATCGACAAGAGCCGATCGAGTCTCGCCTTCCGTATGGACGATCGCAAACAGCGCCTGGTGGTCGACGCCGACGGCGGACAGGGCATCGGATTCTTCGGCTGGGAGGTTGCCGATGCTGCCGCCCTCGACGCCATCGCGGCGCGCATCGAAGCCGCGGGAACCAAGGTCGCCCGCGGCTCGCGCGCGCTCGCCGGAGAGCGGCATGTGGCGGACCTGATCGTATTCAACGATCCCGCCGGCAATCGGCTCGAGATCTTCTATGGTGCAGAAGCCGCCGCCGATCCGTTCAAGCCCGGGCGCAACATTTCCGGCTTCCGCACCGGTCCGCTCGGCATGGGCCACGTGGTGATGCATTTCGAGCGCATCGCCGAGGTGATGGCGTTTTATCAGAACGTCCTCGAGTTCAAGCTTAGCGACTATTGGCTGCGACCGTTCCCGGCCTATTTCCTGCACGTCAATCCGCGCCACCACAGTATCGCCTTCGTCGAGAGCGGTATGAACATGATCCACCACATGATGGTGGAGCTCTTTAGCTTCGATGACATGGGGCAAGGCTACGATCTCGCGCTCGGCGATCCCGAGCGCATCGGCGTCACGCTCGGCCGCCA
>VAZM01000385.1:0-2312 GCA_005883135.1 Alphaproteobacteria bacterium | reverse complement strand
GGCTTTTTAGTCGAGTACGGCTGGGGCGGCCAACTCATCGACGACACCACCTGGAAGCCGTTCGAGCGCAAATTTGGTCCAAGCCTGTGGGGTCATGAGCGGCGTTGGATGTCGGCGGAAAAGAAGGAGGAGTCGCGCCGGCTGTGCATCGAGGCCGCCGAGAACGGTCAACGCCAGCCTGTCCAGGTGATCGCCGGCAACTACAATCTCATGCCCGGTATTTGCCCCTGGTGGGACAGCATGAAGCAAGGCCGCAGGGCCGGGTGATTTTTCCGCGCAATGCGCCCTAGATCGACCCGGATGCGGGGATGGGCAATTTGCTGTGCGAACGCGCTAGAATTCGTCGACGGATTTCCGCAGCGTGGCGGCTGAATGGGCGAGATCCTCGACATTGATGCGCGCCAGCGCGGCAGAGAAGGCATGCTCCGCCTCTCCCAACGCGGGCATCACGACTTTGCTGAGCAGGGCGGAGTTGGCGAGGGGCGCTCCATTCATCTCTTCGGCCGCCCCGGATGCGCGCACGATATCGTCGGCGGTGATGCGGCGTTGCTCGCGCGCAAGCTCGTAACCGCCGCGAGGCCCTCGCGTTCCCTTAAGAATGCCGTGGCGCACCAGTGCCTGCAGCACCGGCTCGAGATGCCGCGGCGGCAGGCGATGGCGTGTCGCCAACGCTTTGGCTGCGACCGGGCGTCCGCGCGCGTTGAGCGCGATGTCGATGACAGCGGCAATGGCCAAGGCGCCTTTGTGCGGCAGAAGGGACATTGACGTTCCCCACCGGAGAAACGGGTGCCAAGATCAATCGCTCCGCTCTTCCCGTCCCGTGCCGGTAGACCCAAAACCCCCAACTCCGCGCGTTGTTTCATCAAGAGCGGAGACTTCGCAAATCGTGGCGCGCACGGTTGCCGACAGGACCAGTTGGGCGATCCGGGTTCCGCGCGCCACCGGGAACGGGTCGGTGCCGAAATTTGCAAGAATTACATGCACTTCGCCGCGATAATCGGGGTCGAGCGTGCCGGGGGAATTGAGTACGGTGACGCCGTGCCGCAGTGCGAGCCCTGAACGCGGCCTGATCTGGCCCTCGACCCCTCGGGGCAGCGCAAATGCAAGCCCGGTGGGGATGGCGGCGCGGCCGCCCGGGGGAATGACCAGCGGCGCGCCAGCGGGCACTGCGGCGACGAGGTCGAGCCCGGCCGCATCGGCACTCTGATAGGCTGGCAGCGCCAGGCCGACGGCGTGCGGCAGCCGCACGACCCGCAGTTCGACGGTGTTCACCGCGTGGCTCCGGCGAGCGTTTCGCCGATGCGCGCGACCAGCGCGCGCGCCACCTCCTCTTTTGATTGCTGCGGCCAGGATTCAACCCCTCGTGCCGTCACCAGATGGACCGTATTGCGGTCGCTGCCCATGACGCCGCTTTCGGCCGAGACGTCATTGGCGAGGATCCAGTCGCAGCCTTTGCGGGCGAGCTTTGCCTTGGCGTGCTCGATGATCCGCTCGGTCTCGGCGGCAAAGCCGATGACGAGGCGCGGGCGCCTGCTCGCGTCATGCGCCACCGTCGCTAGGATGTCGGGATTTTCGGTAAGCGCGAGTTTCGGCGTTGCGCCCGCGCCCTTCTTAATCTTGTTCGACTGCGCCTTGGCCGGCCGCCAATCGGCCACCGCCGCCGCGAATACCGCGGCATCGGCGGGCAACGCCTTCTCCACCGCACACAGCATGTCCTGCGCGCTCGCGACGTTGACGACCTTAACCCCGGGCGGATCGGGCAGGTGGACCGGCCCGGAGATCAAGATCACCTCGGCGCCCGCCGCGGCGGCCGCCGCGGCGATGGCATGGCCTTGCTTGCCCGAGGAGCGATTGGCGATGTAGCGCACTGGGTCGATCGGCTCATGCGTCGGACCGGAGGTGACGATCACGCGCTTGCCGGCGAGCGCTCCCTCGCCGGCGGCGGGGGCGATGAGCGGCAGCGCTGCCGCCACGATTTCGAGCGGCTCGGCCATACGCCCGATACCGGCCTCGCTGGCCTCGGCCATCTCGCCCGCGTTCGGGCCGACCACCGCGATGCCGTCCTCGATGAGCCGCGCGAGATTACGCTGCGTCGCCTTGTGCGCCCACATGCGCGGGTTCATCGCCGGCGCCAACAACACGGGGCGTTCGGTCGCGAGCAGCACGGCACTGGCGAGGTCGTCGGCGTGTCCGCCCGCCAGCTTGGCCATGAGGTCGGCGGTCGCGGGCGCCACGATGACGAGATCGGCCTCACGTGCCAATCTGATGTGGCCGACGTCGAACTCGCTCTCCTGATCGAACAAATCCGTGAA
>VAZM01000408.1 GCA_005883135.1 Alphaproteobacteria bacterium | reverse complement strand
CGAAAGGCGGCAAGGCGGTGCGCTTGTTCAAATCCCACCGCGACGGCGTCGCCGACGGCGAACAGAAACGCGACTTCATCTACATCGATGACGCGGTCGCCGTGATGCGCTGGCTGCTCGGGACGCCCTCGGTATCGGGCATCTTCAACGTCGGCACCGGCCAGGCGCGAAGCTTCCGCGATCTGATTGCCGCAATGTTCCGGGCGCTCGGACGCGAGCCGGCCATCGATTACATCGACATGCCCGCGGCGATCCGCAACCAGTACCAATACTTCACGGAAGCCAAGGTCGAAAACCTGCGCCGGGCAGGCTACAACGCCGGCTTCACCCCGCTCGAAGAGGGGGTGAATCGCTATGTTACCTTGTTCCTGAACCAACCCGATCGGTATCGGTGAAAGTCGCAGCAGCTCCATGTTTAATTTCGAAGACGCGCTCAAGCTCATTCCCGAGCAGACCATCGTCTGCGTCGGAGATTTGATGCTCGACGACTTCGTGTACGGCGAGGTCTCGCGCATCTCGCCCGAGGCGCCGGCTCCGATTCTCGCCGTACGGCGCAACGAACTCACCGTCGGCGGCGCCGGCAACGTGGCGCGCAACATCGCCGCGCTTGGCGCACGCTGCATCTTCCTCGCAGTCGTGGGAGAGGACGAAGCGAGCCGCACGCTGATGCGGGCGCTTGCCGCCGAGTCGCTGATCGAGCCGCATATCGTCGTCGACGCACGCCGTCCGACGACGCGCAAAGTGCGCTTCGTCTCCGAGCATCATGCCACGCACCTGTTGCGCGCCGACTGGGAATTGGCGGAACCCCTCGATGCCAGAACGGAGAAGGCCCTGATCGACCGCACGCTCGCCGCACTGCCGCGCGCGGGAAGCGTCGTGTTATCCGATTATGCAAAAGGTACGCTGACGCCGCGGGTGATCCGGGCGGTCATCGAGGCGGCGAATGCGTCTGGTATACCGATTATCGTCGATCCCAAAGCCGTCGATTACTCCATTTATCGCGGCGCCACGGTGGTCAAGCCCAATCGCAAGGAGCTCTCGGAAGCCACGCGTCGCCGCGCCGAATCCGATGCCGACGTAATCGCGGCGGCAGTGGAGTTGAACGGGATCTTGGGAACCGAGGCGGTCGTCGTCTCGCTTAGCGACGCCGGCCTGATGCTGGTGCCGGCGAAGGGCCCGGCAACCCACGTACCCGCTTATCCGGTCAAGCTGGGGGACACCTCCGGCGCCGGCGACACCGTGGTCGCCGCGCTCGCCGTGTTGCTGGCGACCAAGGCCGGCTATGAGCCCGCCGTGCGCGCGGCCAACGCTGCCGCTGCCGTGGTCGTCGGCAAGCGCGGCACCGCGACCGTCTCGGCGGCGGAGCTGCGCTCGCGCATTCTGCCGGCCGCGTCGCTCGCGCCCGAGGAGAAGGTGGTTTTCGACTGGTCGGTGCTCGACCAGCGCCTCGCCGCATGGCGCGACCTGCGCGTCGGCTTCACTAACGGGTGTTTCGATCTGCTGCACCCCGGCCACATCAAGCTCCTCTCGGAGGCGCGCGCCGCGTGTGACCGCCTCATCGTCGGTCTCAACGACGATGCGTCGGTGCGGCGTTTGAAGGGCGAAGGCAGGCCACTGCAGGAGGTGCATGCGCGCGCGGAAGTTCTCGCCGCGCTCGAGGCCGTCGACCTTGTGGTCGTCTTCGATCAGGACACGCCGCTCGAGCTGATCCGGCACGTGCGTCCCAAGGTCTTGGCCAAGGGCGGCGACTACCGGCGCGACGAAGTGGTGGGACACGAACTGGTCGAAAGCGATGGGGGGGAAGTGATCCTCGTCGATCTCATGCCTGGTTTCAGCACATCCAAGATCGTTCGCCGATCACGCGTGCCCGCCTCGGCCAGAGGTTCTTGAGCTCGACGGGGCTGTGCGCATGACGCAGGGCCGCGAGCAGATGCTCGTTCGAGAGTTTTTCGGCGGCGCGCGGTCGGGCTTCTTTGT
The DNA here is from genome assembly GCA_005883135.1 of Alphaproteobacteria bacterium. Classification (GTDB taxonomy): domain Bacteria; phylum Pseudomonadota; class Alphaproteobacteria; order Rhizobiales; family Xanthobacteraceae; genus VAZQ01. The sequence continues at coordinate 1,775 of VAZM01000408.1, read as the reverse complement.
CGAGGTCGGCGCCAATCGGCCGCAGCAGGAATCGCAGACCTGGCATCTCGAGCAACTCGGTTGGAACGGCGTCCTGATCGAGCCGCAGCCCAAGCTTGCGATCGATCTCTGCAACGCGCGCTCCGCCAAGGTCTTTGCGGTGGCTTGCTCGTCGCCACAGAACGCGGGGCGGCGCATGCAGCTTCATCTCGCCGACGCGTTATCCGCCCTCGATCGTGACCGAATGGCGCCGGGCGCGCAGCCACAGCAGGTTATCGATGTCCCCGTGCGCACGCTCGATGACATCCTGTTCGAGGCGCGCGCCCCCCTCGGCTTCGATTTCCTCTCGATCGACGTAGAGGGCCACGAGCTCGAGGTGCTCAGCGGGTTTGATCTCGCGCGTTGGCGGCCGCGCCTGGTGCTGCTCGAAGACCACGTCGGTAATCTCAACAAGCACCGCTTTCTGCGGTCCGCCGGGTATCGGCTGATCCGCCGGTTCGAAAACAACGGCTGGTATGTTCCACGCGACGACGCTATCGGCATCGCGCCGCGCGAACGCTGGAACATCGTGCGCAAATATTATCTGGCTCTGCCCTTCCGCATTATGCGCAATGCGTCACGCGCAATTCGCCGCAAGCTGCGGGAACGACTCGCCGCTTGAGCTCGCTCCTCGACATTACTGCGGATGCGAAGATGGCGGCGTGGCGCGCTCTGCTGCGCCGGCGGGATTGGCCGCCGCAGTGGGCAAAGGCGGCGGTCGTCGCAGCGGCGCAGTGGGCGGCGCTGACCACTCTTGCATCTCCTCATAGCGCTTTGCATAGCGATAAAACGTACCTTCGAAGTTTCCCAGCGCGATAATGAAACCCGCCCACCCGTCGCGGTACCCCTGCTTGAACAGGTAATGCTTTAGGAATGACCACACTCCGTGCCCGAGCGCGCTGCCCATCGAGACCCGCTTTCCTCCAAGCTTCTGCACTCCGAGCGATGAGTACCGATTCATCTTCTGAATGACCTCCGCGAGATTCTGAAAAGGAAACTGCCATATCGCGCCTTGCAACCGTCCGAGCGGGCGTGGCGTCAAAAGGTGGTACCCTTCGTGGACGGGATCGTCGTCGTAGCGCATCGCGCCCTTGCGAAAGAGCTGCGGCTGCCGGAAGTTCGGGTACCAACCCGAGCCCTTGATCCAGCGGCCCATCATGTAATTGCGGCGTGGTACGAGGTAGGCGTCATGCTCCGGTACGGACGATAGAATGCCGAGAATCTCGTCGCGAATTTCAGCCGTACAACGCTCGTCCGAATCGAGGCTGAAAATCCACTCGTGATGGCATTCCTTGATGGCGCGATTTCGCAAATCGCCAAAACCGTGGAAGGGCAACTGGACCACCCGCGCGCCGAGACTTTGCGCGCTCTCGGCGGTGCGGTCGGTGCTGCCGGAATCGGCGACGATGATTTCGTCGGCCCACAGCACGCTGGAGACGGCATCCGCGATCTTTTCGGCCTCGTTAAAAGCGAGGATGTAGGCCGATATTTTTTCCATGGGTCCTCGTTGTTGAGCCCGACCGCGGCGCACGCTATCACAGCGCCGCGCCTCATGCAGGACGAAACACCGGAGTAGTGCCGACGTGCCCGATCTCATCTCCGTCATCGTCGCAACGTACGATCGGGAGGACGCACTCGACGCGGTGTTGTGGGGATTATCGCGTCAGAGCGATCGCGGTTTCGAGATTGTGATTGCCGACGACGGCTCGCGCTCCACGACCGCGGCCGTGGTGGAGGGCTGGCGCTCGCGGCTTGGA
>VAZM01000407.1 GCA_005883135.1 Alphaproteobacteria bacterium | reverse complement strand
GAGCCTACGCGGATCTCGGCAAAATCGACGACGCCTGGCGCTGTATTGGCGAGGCGACAGCGGCGGTCGAAATGACCAATCAAAGGTGGTGCGAAGCCGAAGTTAACCGTGTTGCCGGCGAAATCACGCTGATCTCACCTGAACCCGATGCGGCGAAAGCCCAAGAGCATTTCGAGCGCGCCCTCGCGGTTGCTCGTCAGCAGCAAGCAAAATCCTGGGAGCTGCGGGCGGCGATGAGCATGGCGCAGCTGTGGCGCGATCAGGGCAAGTGCAATGAGGCCCGCGATCTTCTTACTCCGGTCTATAACTGGTTCACCGAAGGCTTTGACACCCGTGATTTGAAGCAGGCCAAGGCTCTGCTCGGCGCGTTGGCGTCATGAGCGCCCACATGGTTCGTGGTGCATCGCGACATGCATTTGGATGGTGCAATGGAGAAGGAGGTCAGCAATGGTTCGCGTCACGGTCCTCTACCCGAACGAATCCGCTAAGCGCTTCGACCACGAGTACTACGCCCGCAAGCACATGCCCATGGTCATGGAGCGGCTCAAGGGTTCTGGCATGCTTCGGTAATGAAGTCGATAAGGGGCTGGCAGGTGGCGGTTCAGGGACACCGGCACCGTTCGTGGCTGCCTGTCACCTGTACTTTAATGCCGCCGCCGATTTCCAGAAGGGGATTGCCGCCCACGGCACGGAGATCATGGGCGACATTCCGAACTACACAGATATCTCACCACAGATCCAGATCAGTGAGATCGTCGTAGGCTGATCTGTGACGGACAAGTTGTGCTTGCCCACCGGACGAGGTGATCGAACGTAACGGCTGCCTTGCTGCGATTGCTTACAGCCCCTTTTGGCACTAAGCGGATACATCGAAGCGAGCTCTCGTATGTCTGGCTGACTACACTGGCAGCCGAGATGGTGAGACTTCGGCCGGACGTAATCGTCGCGGCGGGCGGCCACGTAACAGCATTGGTGACGCAGGATCTCACAAAGGAGATACCGATCGTTTTCACAACGGTGACGGATCCCGTGAAGGATGGGCTCGTCGCGAGCCTGAACAGGCCGGGCGGAAACGCGACCGGAAGCGCAGGGCTCACTTCGGAGCTCGATCCGAAACGACTGGAGTTGCTGCACGACATGAAGCCGTCCGCTACCTTAATTGGCGTTCTGGTCAATCCAAATCGTCCGGGCTTGTACGATCAATCCAGACAATTGCAGCAGGCCGCGGACAGGTTAGGCGTAAAACTCACATTCCAGAACGGCGCGACTGATCGAGAAATCGACAGCGCTTTCGAGGCCTTCGTGTCCCAGGGGGTGCAGGCACTGCGAGTTACCGCTGATCCGTTGTTCAATAACCGCCGCGCGCAAATCTTGACGCTTGCGGCAAAGTATTCGTTACCGGCGATCTACCAATGGCGTGAGTTCGTATCCGCGGGCGGGCTCATGAGCTACGGGCCCAGCATCACGGCGGCCTATCGTCACGCCGGCGTTCTTGCTGGCCTTATTCTCAACGGTGCCAAACCCGCCGATCTTCCCGTCGTGCAGCCTGCAAGATTTCAGCTGGTCATCAATTCGAACACGGCGAGGCAGCTTGGGCTAACGCCTCCCCCAGAGCTGCTGCCGGACGAGTTGATCGAATAAGTAATTTTTTCAGCACCGCATATGTCTGCTCATGGCACGAAGCGGACGTGACCAATGGCGCCAAGCGATGTCCGCTTTCAGAGGGTGATCTCAACCGATCGACGCAACACCTTCTAATCTTGCTGGATAAGGAGGTGGCAGATGGTGACGTCACGGATATTGTTCACGGCGAAGCAGAAGGATGAACTTTGGGAGCGCTGGAAGAACGGACAAAGTGTGTTAGCCATCTCCCGGGCGCTGGAAAGGAGGAACAAGACCGGCGTCCAGCGGATCGTGGCTCTCAATGGAGGGATCGCTCCGGCGCCGCGTTGCAGAGCTGTGGCGGCATTGAAGCTTGAGGAGCGCGAAGAGATTTCCCGTGGGATTGCGGCCGGCCGGTCGGTCCGTCGGATCGCACGAGGTCTCAAACGATCGCCATCGACGATAAGCCGGGAGATTCGACGCAACGGCGGTTCGCAGACTTACCGTGCAAACCGGGCCGAGAGGAGCGCCTGGGAGCGGGCGCTGCGCCCTAAGCCTTGTCGCCTGGCGCTCCATGGGGAGTTACGATGGCGCGTGGCGCAGAAGCTTGCGCTGCAATGGTCGCCAGAGCAGATCTCCGGTTGGCTGAAGCAGCAGTTCCCGACCGACCGAGACATGCGGATATCTCACGAAGCGATCTATCGCAGTCTCTTTGTTCAGACGCGCGGCGTGCTGAAGAAGGAGCTGACGGCACAGTTGCGTACAAGGCGGCAGATGCGTCACGCCAAAGGCGGCAAGGCCAAGAATGGACAGGGGCACATACTCGATATGGTCTCTATCCGCGACAGACCCGCCGAGGCCGAGGATCGCGCAGTTCCTGGCCATTGGGAAGGAGATCTTCTTACCGGAGCAAGCGACACGCACATCGTGACGCTCGTCGAACGCCACAGCCGCTTTACGATGCTCGTCAAGCTTCCAAGGAAGGACACGACGACTGTGGTTGCCGCGCTCGCTAAGCACATCCGCAAATTGCCCGAGCAGCTACGACGCTCCCTGACGTGGGACCAAGGCAAGGAGATGTCTGGCCACAAACGCTTCACGGTTGCCACCAACGTGCAGGTTTACTTCTGTGATCCGCGCAGTCCATGGCAGCGTGGCAGCAACGAGAACACCAACGGCCTGCTGCGACAGTACTTCCCGAGAGGAACCGATCTCTCGCGCTTCTCCCAGGCCTACCTCAATGGCATTGCTCTGAGGCTCAATCAACGCCCGCGAAAGACCTTGGCCTTCGAAACCCCTGCCAATAGACTGCAACTGGTGTTGCACTGACCGATTGAACTCACCGGGGTAAAGCGGACATGCGGCGTTGAATCGCGAGGCCCGTTGTGCTGCATACGAACATCGAGGGCCGCCTAAACGAGGTTAAAGGGATCATGCGCAGCACTATTGCGGCGTGCGCCATTCTGGTTTTGCTGATCGGCACGGCAAATGCCGAGCAATGTCCACCGGGCGCACTTGGGGTCAGTCGGACACTCGTGGTCGATCCCAACGAGCATCCCCGCATCGGCTCCATGCAGTACCCCGAAACGCTCCCGCTTGACGATCATGAGGTCGTTCTGACATTCGACGATGGTC
>VAZM01000406.1 GCA_005883135.1 Alphaproteobacteria bacterium | reverse complement strand
TTTCGGATACCCGGTCTGTTGCGCCAGAAGTCGGTCGAGCAGTACCTCGCGGCCCATGGCGATATGACTTGGAGTGCGGACTTCGTGGCGGACGACTGGACCCGCATCAAGGATAGCGAGGTTGCGCGACGCGCCATCAGCCGTATTGAGGCGCGCGGCAAGGGCATCTTGCTGCTGCACGACATTCACCTGCGAACCGTCCTCGCGCTGCCCGAAATTCTCACCGAGCTCAAGAGCCGCGGCTACAAGATCG
>VAZM01000405.1:470-6739 GCA_005883135.1 Alphaproteobacteria bacterium | reverse complement strand
ATGAGCTGGGAGCGAATTGGCCATCCGAGCGAAATGGTGGCGATCGACCAGGAAATCGAAGTGATGGTCCTGCACATCGACCGCGAGAAGAAAAAGATCGCCCTCGGCCTGAAGCAAAAGGGCAACAATCCGTGGGACCAGGTCATCGAGAAATACCCCATCGGTAGCACGCACACGGGCTCGGTCGTGAACGTGATGAGCTACGGGGCCTTTGTGAAGCTGGAGCCTGGAATTGAGGGGCTGGTGCATATCAGCGAGATGTCGTGGACCCGCCGCGTGAATCATCCGAGCGAGCTGGTCAACATTGGCGACGAGATCAGCGTAGTGATTCTGGGCGTCGATAAGGACGGTCAGCAGCTTTCACTGGGCATGAAGCAGACGCAGGAAAATCCCTGGACGCGCGTTGCCGAGAAATATCCGGTCGATGCGATCGTGGAAGGGAAAGTCCGCAACCTCACCAACTACGGCGCGTTCGTTGAGTTGGAAGAGGGGATCGACGGCTTGCTCCACGTCAGCGACATGTCGTGGACTCGCAAGATCAGCCATCCCAACGAGATGCTCGAAAAGGGGCAAGAGGTCCGCTGCAAGATTCTCTCGGTCGATCAAGAGCGCCGCCGCATCGCCCTGGGCATGAAGCAGCTCGAAGACGATCCATGGAACACCAACATCCCGGCTAAATACGCTCCCGGCCAGGTCGTCAGCGGCACCGTGACCAAGATCACGAATTTCGGCGTCTTCGTCGGCCTCGAAGACGGCCTGGAAGGACTGTTGCACATCTCGGAGTTGGCCGACCATAAGGTTGAGAATCCCGAGGACGTCGTCAAAGTCGGCGATAAGATCGACGTGAAAGTCCTTCGCGTCGATACCGACGAGCGCAAGATTGGCCTCTCGCGGAAGCGCGTGGATTGGACCGAGGAGCAACATCAGGCGGAACCCCCGGCCGACGCTGCCGGCGGCGCTCCGCCGCGCGAGAAGAAGCAGAAGGACTCCAAAGAGCTCAAAGGCGGCCTTGGTGGCGGGGGCCCGTTGATTTCTCCGCCGACGCCGGACGAGAAGGAATAGTCGCGGTACGTTACTCGCGGAGGAGCAACGGAATGCTCTCCTGGCGGCGAATGGCTCTCGTCGTGTTAGCGCTGGCGGCAGCGAAAGGCGTGATCGCGCTGGTTGGGGCTGATCAATCGCAGCCCGCAGCGGAGCCGCCCGATTCTTTTACGCCCTCGCCAGAATTTCAGGAGTGGATCACGAACCTGGTGCGGCAGCAGCTTCCGGAGGATTACGAGAAGCGGAAGAATTGGGGGCACACGGCAAAGTCGTTCGATGGCGTTTCGATCAAGGTCGAGGATGGGCGGATCAAGACGCACCGCAAGTACGAACAAAAAAACGACGGCGAGTGGCAGATGTACCGGGTGAAGCTGAAGGACCCGGAAGAGAAATTTGACATCAACATCGCGAATATCCGCAAGCTGCCAAATGGAAAGGTCGGCCTGGAGATCACGGTAGTCGCCAGCCTCGAAGTCTTCGGCCGACAATCGCTGTGGCAACACGGTGTGCAGCTCTATAGTCTTTCAGCCGAAGCGGATGCGCGCGTGAGGCTGTGGGCTAGCGCAGAAATCGCCACGCACATGGATCTGACGCGCTTCCCCCCCGACATCTCGCTCGATCCACAGATCACCGCTGCCAGGCTCGAAATTCCCGATTTCCGCATGCGGCGAATCGGTGAATTTCACGGTCCCGTCGTTCGTTCGCTCAGCCACGCTACGCGCGAAGCACTGGAAAGCAAGTTGGAAGAAGACAACCAGAAAATCGTGGACAAACTCAATCGCGCCATCGACAAGCAAGAGAAGAAGCTCAAACTGTCGCTGGCAGACGTGCTCAAAAGCAAGTGGAACGGCCTAGTGAAGGGCCTATCGCCATCGCAACGGTCAAGTCGGTACAATCTGGCCCTTAGGCCCATTATTGCTGAAACGGAGGAAATAATGGCTGCAGTTCGAGTCCTGGTTGGCACCAAGAAAGGCGCTTTCATTCTCACGGCCGATGGCAAACGGAAGAAGTGGACCGTCAGCGGCCCGCTTTTCTCCGGCTGGGAAATTTATCACCTCAAGGGTTCGCCGGTGGACCCCAATCGAATCTACGCCTCGCAAACCAGCGGCTGGTTTGGACAGGTCATTCAGCGCTCCGACGACGGCGGCAAAACGTGGATTCAGCCGGGAACGCCGCCGGGCGAGCCGACGACGACGCCCGAAGGGATGCCCAAGGGAGAGAGCAACAAGTTCGTCTATGACACTTCGCCGGAGACCGGCAAGCTGACCACCCACCAGTTTTACGACGGCACGCAGCATCCTTGGGAGTTTAAGCGTGTGTGGCATGTGGAGCCCTCGTTGAACGACCCGGATACGGTATATGCGGGCGTGGAAGACGCCGCTTTGTTCCGCTCGACGGATGGTGGCAAGTCGTGGCAGGAGTTGGCGGGCCTGCGCGGCCACGGTACGGGGCCCAAATGGTCGCCCGGCGCCGGCGGAATGGGCCTGCATACGATTATTTTCGACCCGAGCAATCCCAAACGCATATATATCGCCATCTCCGCGGCGGGCAACTTCCGCACCGACGACGGCGGTCAGACCTGGAAGGCCATTAACCGCGGGCTGAAATCGCCCTATCTGCCGGAGCCGACGCCGGAAGTTGGTTTTTGCGTCCATCGCATCGCCCTGCACCCGTCGAATCCCAATGTCTTGTTCATGCAGTTGCACCAGGGTGGCGGCATTTTCCGCAGCGACAATGGCGGCGACTTATGGCAGGAGGTCAACGGGAACTTGCCGACGGACTTCGGCTTCCCCATTGATGTTCACGCTCACGAAGCCAGCACCATCTATTCCGTGCCGATGGACCCGTACATGCGGGTGCCACCCGAAGGGAAATTGCGCGTCTTCCGCAGCAAAACCGGAGGGAACGAGTGGGAGCCGCTTACCAAGGGCTTGCCGCAAGAGAATTGCTACGTCAACGTCCTCCGCGACGCTATGTGCGTTGATTCCCTGGACGACTGCGGAGTCTATTTCGGCACCACGGGCGGCCAGGTGTATTGCTCGGCCGATTCAGGTAATAGCTGGAACCCGGTTGTCCGCGATCTACCGGGCGTGCTTTCCGTCGAAGTGCAGACCCTGCCGTGAACTCCGGACCAGGAGTAAGATTAGGATGAAGATTAAGATTAGGACCAGGATTAAGAGCAGGATAAGGATTAAGAGCAGGACTTCTGTTTGGCAAATGAAATCTTAATCCTACTTTCCGCGGCTGAACGAGATGATGACGCAACCTTCCGACGAGCACTGGTTTGATCACGAAAAGCTGGAGGTCTATCGTGAAGCCATCGCGTTCAATGCTTGGCTGTCAGCGCTATTGGAAAGCGCAGTGCGAATTGGTGACGTGAAGGACCAGTTGGATCGAGCTGCGACTTCCATTCCTCTTAACATCGCCGAAGGTAACGGCAAATATACTCTCAAGGACCGCTGCCGATTCCTCGACATTGCACACGGTTCAACACTCGAATGCGCAGCCGGTCTGGATGTGCTTGTGGCGAAGGCAAAAGTTACAACTGAGCAAATTCGCCCCGGCAAAGAGCGTTTGCAACGAATCGTGCGGATGCTCATGGGGTTAATCAAAAGAAACTCAACTCGCGAGTATGAAGCAAGTTCGGCGCCGAAGTAAATCTAATCCTACTCTTAATCCTGCTCCTAATCCTCGTCATAATCTTAATCCTTATCTTACTCGTACTCTCATTCCGCCTTTCGTCTGCCCTGCCATGATCCGTATTGTTCTTCCGTTCCATCTTCGCGTTCTCGCCCGCATCACGGGTGAGGTGCAGCTCGATGTCGAGCCTCCGGTCACACAGCGCTCGCTCCTGAGCGCACTAGAAGCCCGCTATCCGATGCTTTGCGGCACGGTTCGAGATCAAGTCACGCACAAACGCCGCGACTTCCTTCGCCTCTACGCCTGCCAACAGGATTTATCCCACGAGCCGCCCGATTCCCCGCTTCCCGACGCCGTCGCATCCGGCGCAGAACCCTTTCTGATTATCGGGGCGATCGCCGGAGGGTAGCTCCTGCGTGAGGCATTTTCCGTTGCTTGTCAACGTCACGGGACCTACAATCGCGAGTTCACAGCGCACGATGGCCGTGGGACGTGCGCAGCGATTTGTGCGTCCGCTGCTGCGGTGAAAGATTCGAGCTATGCGGGGTCCTCGTGGATTGAAATCGGGCTTTACGCTCGTCGAATTGCTGGTTGTGATTGCGATTATCGGTGTGCTTGTGGCGCTGCTCTTGCCGGCGGTGCAGTCGGCCCGTGAATCAGCCCGCCGTACTCAGTGCCTCAATCACCTCAAGCAGCACGCCCTGGGCTGTCTCAACTTCGAAGCGACGAAGGGGCACATTCCCAAGGGGAACTACGCCACGGGCACGTTTCCCGAAGGGGGCAACGTGAGTTGGATGTTTGTGGCTTTGGGATACATCGAGCAGGGCAGCCTGTATGAACAGGTCGTCTCCGCGGGCAGCCTGACCAACGCCGTGAACCGCGGAATTCTGCCCGCAGCGCCAAAAATCATTCGCTGCCCGAGTGATTCGTTCGAACGCAACAATCGCATGCATTCCAGCTACGTCGGTAGCACAGGTCCGACGTGCAACAATCCGCCCTCCGGCTGCCCTGCTCCGTTTCAGTTGCACTGCAACGGACAAGTGATGGTCCATTCGACCAACGTTGCTCCGCCACCTCTAGATCCGCCCACGCACCCCGGCTACGAGGCAAGCGTCACGCATGGTTCAACGCCCGTCACGGCGGATACGCGTGGGATGTTTGCCCGAGGCGATGCCCGCGGCGCCGCCCTCATTCGCCTGGCCAATGTGACAGACGGAACCTCCAATACGCTCTTCATCGGTGAAACCCTGCCCGAGCACTGCGAATTCATGCGCTACAACACGGGACCTGGGTGGACCGGCGGGAATCACATCGCGCAGGGCCAGACGATTCAACCGATCAATTGGCAAATCGATCGCATGACCAATCCGCCGGCCGCGTTCGGCTCGTGCCTTTGTGATGGGACCACCAATCCATCGGGTGATAAGGCCCGCTGCATCATGAATTGGGCCGTTACTTGGGGTTTTAAGTCGAATCATCCCGGTGGGGCCAACTTCGCCCTCGTCGATGGCTCGCTGCGTTTCATCAACCAGAATATCGACCACCGCACCTATCAGTACCTTGGCTGTCGCGATGACGGCGTGGCGGTAAGTGCGCCCTAGTTGTTCGGTCTCGACGTCGCTAGTGGACGCCCTGATGATTCGTACCCCGTGCTTGATCGTTGCCCTTACGCTGGCCGGCTGCGGCGCCCAGCGAACAACTCCTGTTGCCGGGGTCGTCTTGCTGGACGGCAGGCCGCTCGCGGGCGCATCCATTCAGTTCGTTTCGCAAGGGAAAGGACACGACGCGACTGGCGCGACAGACAAGAATGGGGAGTTCGTCATGTCCACTTTTCAGCCACGGGATGGAATGCTTCCCGGGACCTACAAAGTGGTCATTTCACCGCCCGTCGGCTCAACGGATACGACGCAGTATGCCTCAGCCGATGAAGCCATGTCGGCTGCAAACAAGCCGAAGGCCAGGAAGGAGTCGGCGGCCAGCGCCTTCCCGCAAAAGTACGCGCGACCGGACCAGACGCCACTCACGCAGGAAGTTCCGGTCCAAGGAAAGCTTAAGTTCGAGCTCAAAAGCTCGTAAATTCGCGGCGCGCCATTTGCATGATGCACGCGCGGAGAACCATCATGCAGCTCGCAGCAATTTTCTTTGCCCTCGCAGCCCTAGGTGGACTAACAATGGCCGGCATTCGGCTATCCGGAACGCCGCGCCCGCCAACTTGGTTGGCACTGGGCCACGGGGCCATCGCAGCCACCGGACTTCTTACGCTGATCTATGCCGCAGCAACACAGCCCCTGCCAACCGTCGCGCTCGCGGCGCTCGGCTGCTTTGTTTTGGCCGCAGCCGGCGGCGTCACGATCTTCCTTCTCTTCCACCTCAAAGAGAAGCCGCTGCCAATCCCCCTGGTGCTTGGACACGGTGCAATCGCATTAACCGCGTTTGTCTTGTTGCTGCTCGGGATTTTCCAGTAACACCTACGACAGCCGCATAACGACCGCCTATCGGCCCGCAGTCTGTGTAGCCTTCTTCCCAGCAGTGTCGAAGCTACGAATTCTCGCCGTCGTGGATTCCGTCTCTGATGGATCAAGCAGGAC
>VAZM01000405.1:0-443 GCA_005883135.1 Alphaproteobacteria bacterium | reverse complement strand
CGAAACCGCACGAATAGGAGCGTTGCCGATCTTCGCCCGTCGTCCAGCCGGTCAACGCAATCAGAATGGCGTGGGCGCACTCGCGATGCCCCCGGATTCGGGAGACCGTCTGGTAGCCGTCGAAACCCGGCATGCCAATGTCGATGAACACCATGTCGGGCAAAAAATCGGCTGCCTGGTCAACGGCCTGGCGGCCGTCATAGACGGCTTTAGCTTCGTAGCCGAGCGTCATGAGTAGCCTAACCAGAGAATCGGCGACGTCGCACTGGTCATCGACGACAAGAATGCGTTCCTTCATAGTTGCAAACTCCATAGATGCTTTTCACCTCCGTTCCCCATCGGCCGACCGGCAGAATAACCGGTCCAGCCGAACAGGCGATTCTTGTCTCGAAAAAGTCCTTCCGCTGTTCGATACCGTACAGCAGCCGGCAAAGCGCGGTATA
>VAZM01000061.1:366-12875 GCA_005883135.1 Alphaproteobacteria bacterium | reverse complement strand
CTCGAAGGACATCAAGCGTCCCGACGGTTCGATCATTCGCTTCGACCGGAACGCCGCGGTGCTGATCAACCCGCAGATGGAGCCGGTCGGTACCCGCATCTTCGGACCGGTCCCGCGCGAGCTACGCGCCAAGAACCACATGAAGATCATCTCGCTCGCGCCGGAGGTGCTGTGATGGCGGCAAAAATCCGCAAGGGCGACAAGGTGGTCGTGGTCGCCGGCCGCGACAAGGGTCGCAGCGGCGAGGTGATCGAGGTGCGCCCCGACGAGGCCCGCGCTTTCGTCCGCGGGGTCAATTTGGTCAAGCGGCATCAGAAGCAGAGCGCGCAGCAGGAAGGCGGCATCATTTCCAAGGAAGCCTCGGTGCATCTGTCCAATCTTGCGCTCGCCGATCCCAAGGACGGCAAACCGACCCGCATCGGTTTCAAGTTCGTGGGGGCGGGCGAGAATCGACGCAAGGTGCGGGTGGCCAGGCGGTCGGGAGTTGAGATCGATGGCTGAGACGCAAAGCAAAGGCAAAGGCGACAAAGGCGCGGCAGCCGATAAACCGGCGCGGCCCCCGAAGGGCGACAAGCCGCAGCAGGCACAAAAGGGTTCGAAGCCGCAGCCGGGCGAAGCGGCTGCGAAGGGCGACGCGGCGCGCCGCAAGGCGAGAAAGCCGGAGGAGCGCGTCACGCCGCGGCTCAAAACCCATTTCGAGGAGGTCGTGCGCAAGAAGCTCGCCGATGAGTTCGGCTACAAGAACCGCCAGCAGGTGCCGGTGATCGAGAAAGTTGTCATCAATATGGGCATCGGCGAAGGCGTCAACGACCGCAAGAAGGTCGAAGCCGCCGCCAGTGATCTCGGCCTCATCGCCGGCCAGAAGGCGGTGATCACCAAAGCCAGAAAGTCGATCGCCACCTTCAAGGTGCGCGACGGCCAGCCGATCGGCTGCAAGGTGACGCTGCGCAAGACCCGCATGTACGAGTTCGTCGACCGCCTGATCAACATCGCGCTGCCACGGGTGCGCGACTTCCGCGGACTGTCGCCGAAAAGCTTCGATGGCGGCGGAAATTACACGATCGGCATCAAGGAACATATCATCTTCCCCGAGATCGACTACGACAAGGTGGCCGATGTCTGGGGAATGGACATCACCGTGTGCACCAGCGCGAAGTCCGACGCCGAGGCGCGCGCGCTGTTGAGCGCATTCAACTTCCCGTTCCGGCAGTGAGGATATCCTCCACGGCGGAGAGCAGGAGACATTGATGGCGAAGAAAAGTTCGATCGAAAAGAACAACAGGCGGCGCAAGCTGAGCAAAAAGTATTCCAGCCGGCGCGCTCGGCTGAGGGCTATTGCTCGCGACAAGAACAAGCCGATGGAGGAGCGCTTCGCGGCGACCCTCAAGCTGGCGGAAATGCCGCGCAACTCCTCGGCGACGCGCATTCGCAATCGTTGTGAGGTGTCGGGCCGGCCACGCGGCTTCTACCGCAAGCACCGCCTGTCGCGCATCGCGCTTCGGGAACTCGGCTCCAAGGGGCTGATCCCAGGCCTGGTCAAGTCGAGCTGGTAAAGGAGCGGGGCGATGGCGATGAACGATCCGCTCGGCGATATGATTGTCCGTATCTACAATGCGCAGATGCGCAGCAAGTCGAAAGTGTCGATCCCGGCCTCGCGGTTGCGGGTGAGCGTGCTCGACGTGCTCAAAACCGAAGGTTTCATCCGCGGCTATGCCGCGGTCGAGCACGCCAACGGGCGCAAGGAACTCGAGGTCGAGCTGAAATATTTCGATGGCGAGCCGGTGATCCGGGAGATTTCGCGCGTCTCCAAGCCGGGACGGCGGGTCTATGCCTCGGTCAAAACCCTCCCGCGCATCAACAACGGATTGGGCGTCGCGATCCTGTCAACGCCGAAGGGCGTGATGGCCGATCACGACGCGCGCGACCACAACGTCGGTGGAGAGATCCTCTGCACCGTCTTTTGATTGCAATCTCGGCAGGATAACAGCGCCAACGGAACGTCAGCCATGTCTCGTGTCGGAAAGAAGCCCGTTGCAATTCCCTCCGGCGTCACCGCCAGCGTGGAGGGCCAAGCGGTCAACGTGAAGGGCCCGAAGGGCGCGCTTTCGGTCGCGCTGCACGGCGACGTCGCGGCCAAGGTCGAGGGCAACGAGGTCAAGGTGGATCCGCGCGCCGATACCAAACGCGCCCGCGCGATGTGGGGAACGTATCGTTCGCTGCTCGCCAATGCGATGACCGGCGTCACCAAGGGCTTCGAGCGCCGGCTCGAGATCACCGGCGTCGGGTATCGCGCCACCCTGCAGGGCAAGAACCTGCAGATCCAGCTCGGTTATAGCCACGATATCGTTTACCCGATCCCGGAAGGCATCACGATCGCGGTGCCGAAACCGACCGAGATCGTCGTCACCGGCATCGACGGGCAGAAGGTCGGCCACGTCGCCGCGGAAATCCGCGCATTCCGCAAGCCCGAGCCGTACAAGGGCAAGGGGGTCAAGTACGCGGGCGAGTACATCTTCCGCAAGGAAGGCAAGAAGAAGTGATGAGGGCGTACGATGGCGACAGTCAGTGATCGGACCGTGCGGCGGACGGCGAAGGTGCGGCGCAACGTGCGCCGCGCCGCCGGCAGCCGTGCGCGGCTTTCCGTCTTCCGCTCGTCGAAACACATCTACGCGCAGGTGATCGACGATGCGCATGGCCTAACCGTCGCGTCCGCTTCCTCGCTGGAGAAGGACATGCGCGGCAGCCTCAAGACCGGCGCCAATATCGAGGCGGCTAAAGCGGTCGGCAAACGCCTGGCCGAACGCGCCGCCGCGAAAGGTATCAAAGAGGTCGTGTTCGATCGCGGCGGGTACCTTTACCACGGCCGCGTCAAGGCGCTGGCGGACGCCGCGCGCGAAGGCGGGCTTAGTTTTTGAGAGAGACGGACGGAGCGGAATGTCAAGGTTGAACGCACAGGTCGGCGCTCAGGCGCCGGCCGCAGAGAATAACAAGTTGGGACAAAATCATGGCACGTGAACCGCGCGATCGCCGCGACCGGGAAGAGCGCGAAAGCGAATTCACCGACAAGCTCGTCCACATCAACCGCGTCGCCAAGGTGGTGAAGGGCGGGCGCCGCTTCGGCTTTGCCGCGCTCGTGGTGGTGGGCGACGAAAAGGGGCGGGTCGGCTTCGGCCATGGCAAGGCGCGCGAAGTCCCGGAGGCGATTCGCAAAGCGACCGACGCTGCCAAACGCGGCCTCATCCGCGTGCCGCTGCGCGAAGGCCGCACGCTCCACCACGATGTGGCCGGCCGCCATGGGGCAGGCCGCGTATACCTGCGGGCGGCACCGCCCGGGACCGGCATCATCGCCGGCGGCCCGATGCGCGCCGTGTTCGAAACGTTGGGCATGCAGGACGTGGTGGCGAAATCGCTCGGCTCGTCGAACCCGTACAACATGGTGCGGGCAACCTTCGACGCGCTCAAGCGCCAGGATTCCCCGCGCTCGGTCGCCGCGCGGCGCAATATCAAAGTGTCGACCCTGCAGGCGCGGCGACGCGATCTCGGCGAGGGTGAGCAGGCCGCCGACTGATAGGTCGAACGCGCCGGGAGGCCGGGATGAACAACACCGCAAAGGTTCTCAAGATCGAGCAGATCGGCAGTGCGATCCGCCGCCATCACAGCCAACGCGAGACCTTGATCGGGCTCGGTCTCAACCGGATCGGACGCGTAGTGCAAGTGCCGGACACGCCGCAGACCCGCGGCATGATCGCCAAGGTTAAGCACTTGGTCCGGGTGGTCGAGGCAGAGGGAGAGCAGCGATGAAGCTTCACGAACTCGCCGACCGTCCCGGGGCGCGCAAGAAGCGCCTGCGCATCGGCCGCGGCATCGGCTCGGGTATAGGAAAGACGGGCGGCCGCGGCGGCAAAGGCCAGACCGCGCGCTCCGGCGTGCGGATCAAGGGTTTCGAAGGTGGACAGATGCCGCTCCACCGTCGGCTGCCGAAGCGCGGATTCCGCAATACCGCCTTCGCGCGCAGGCTCAACGAGGTCAATCTCGGGAAAATTCAGGCGGCGATCGACGCCGGCAAGCTCGACCCCGGCGCGACGGTCGACGCCGCGGCCTTGGTGAAAGCGGGGGTGCTCAGACGAGCCAAAGACGGCGTTCGGTTGCTCGGCTCCGGCGAGATCAAGGCGAGCGTCGCCTTCTCGGTCTGGGGCGCCTCAAAATCGGCGACGCAGGCGGTGGAGAAGGCGGGCGGTTCGGTCACCCTCTTGGCGCCGACGCGGGAGACAGGCGAACAGACCGCCTGATGCCTATATAGGAAACGGCGCGCGGCTTGAGAGCGCGCCGATCTCTTGGGGGGCGCAACGGGAAAGCCCATGGTCTCTGCAGCGGAACAACTCGCCGCCAATCTCAATTTCTCGGCGCTTGCCAAGGCCGAGGAGCTCAAGAAACGCATTTGGTTCACGCTCGGCGCGCTCCTGGTCTACCGCTTCGGCACCTACATACCGCTGCCCGGCATTGACCCTTCGGCCTGGGACCAAATCTTCCGTTCGCAGGCGGGCGGCATCCTCGGCATGTTCAACATGTTTTCCGGCGGCGGCATCCACCGGATGGCGATCTTCGCGCTCAACATCATGCCGTACATCTCCGCCTCGATCATCATTCAGTTGATGACCACGGTGTCGCCAACGCTCGAGCAGCTCAAGAAGGAGGGCGAGCAGGGGCGCAAGGTGATGAACCAGTACACGCGCTACCTGACGGTGCTGCTGGCGGCGTTCCAGTCTTACGGCATTGCTGTCGGCCTCGAAGGCGCCGGCAACGTCGTTACCGACCCCGGATGGTTCTTCCGCATCGCCACCGTCATCACGCTCACCGGGGGGACCATGTTCCTGATGTGGCTCGGCGAGCAGATCACCTCGCGCGGCATCGGCAACGGCATCTCGCTGATCATCCTTTCGGGCATCGTCGCGGAACTGCCTTCGGCGATTGCGGGAACGCTCGAGCTGGGCCGCCAAGGCGCGCTATCGACCGGTCTGATCCTGGTGGTGCTGGTCACGGTGGTGGCGGTGATCGCTTTCATCGTGTTCATGGAGCGCGCGCAGCGCCGGCTGCTGATCCAATATCCCAAACGTCAGGTCGGCAATCGCATGTTCGAGGGCCAGTCCTCGCATCTGCCGCTCAAGCTCAACACCTCGGGCGTCATTCCGCCGATCTTCGCCTCCTCGCTCCTGCTGTTGCCGACCACGGTCGCCAACTTCAACGCCGGCCAGGGGCCGGATTGGTTCGTCGCCATCACCACCCAGCTGGGTCACGGGCGGCCACTGTTCCTGGTCCTCTATATCGCCCTCATCATCTTCTTCGCGTTCTTCTATACAGCGATCGTCTTCAACCCGACGGAAACCGCGGAAAACTTGAAAAAGCACGGCGGTTTCATTCCCGGCATCAGGCCGGGTGAGCGCACGGCGGAATACATCGACTATGTGCTCTCGCGCATCACGGTCATCGGCGCGGGGTATCTGGCACTGGTCTGCCTGTTGCCCGAAATCCTGATCTCCTACGCCGCGGTGCCGTTCTATTTCGGCGGGACCTCGCTGTTGATCGTGGTCAGCGTCACCATGGACACGGTTGCGCAAATTCAAGGATACTTGTTGGCGCACCAATACGAAGGTCTCATCAAAAAGTCGAAGCTGCGGGGGCGGCGTAGATGAGGTTGGTATTGCTCGGCCCGCCCGGGGCCGGCAAAGGCACGCAGGCGCAACGACTCGTGGCCAAGCATGGCCTAGTTCAACTCTCGACCGGCGAGATGCTGCGCGCGGCGGGGGAGGCCGGTACGGCCGTCGGGCTACTCGCCAAAGAGATGATGGCGCGTGGCGAGCTCGTGCCGGACGACGTCGTTGTGGCGATCGTCTCCGAGCGCATCGACAAGCCCGATGCGCGCAACGGCTTTATCCTCGACGGCTTTCCGCGCACGGTGCCGCAGGCGCACGCGCTCGATCGCATGCTCAAGGAGAAGGGCCTCACGCTGGACGCGGTGATCGAACTCAAGGTCGACGAAGGCGTCCTGCTCAAGCGGATCAAAAAACGGATCGCCGAGATGATGGCGCGGCGCGAGGCGTTGCGCGAAGACGACGATCCCGAGGTGTTGCGGCGCCGGCTCGTGACCTACCGCGACCAAACGGCGCCGCTCGTGGCGTATTATCAGCTCCAGAGCGTGCTGCGCTCGGTAGACGGCATGGTCGCGATTCCGGAGGTGTCGAGCGCGATCGACCAGGCGCTGCGGCAGGCCGTGAACAAGAAACCGCGAGCGAAGATGTCGCGACCCGCCGCCCGCAAGCCGAAAACAGGGGCGGTCAAACCTGCCAAGTCCATGAAAGCTAAAGCGAAAACCGCCAAGCGCGGCCGCGGCGCGGGGACTCCTCGCCCGTCGGCCCGGCGCAAAAGCAGCCCCCGGCGGAGGTTGACGAAACGACGTTGAATCCATTAATAACCCGCATCCAAGTCGAGAGGTCGAACGATACCGGGCCCTGCGGGACGGGGAGGGTGTCGCGTTATCGTTTGCGAACCGCCCTCGTGATCGTTAGCCGCCGTCAATCGGCCGGCAGAAGGAGTGATTGACTGTGGCCCGCATCGCCGGCGTCAACATACCGACCAACAAACGGGTCATTATTGCATTGCAATATATCCATGGCGTCGGGCCGAAAAAGGCCAACGAAATCATGGAGAAAGTTGGAATCCCGGACGCCCGCCGGGTGTCGCAGCTGACCGATCAGGAAGTGCTGCAGATCCGCGAGGTCATCGACCGCGACTATATGGTTGAGGGCGACCTGCGACGCGAAGTCGCCATGAACATCAAGCGGCTGATGGACCTCGGCTGCTACCGCGGGTTGCGGCATCGTCGCGGACTACCGGTCCGCGGCCAGCGCACCCATACCAATGCCCGCACCCGCAAGGGACCGGCCAAGCCGATTGCCGGGAAGAAGAAGTAAAGCCCGGAGTGGCGTTTGAATTCAGGCAGCCTGTGCAACGGAGGCTGCGCGCGCACAGCACCAGCAATCGGCCCGGCGATCGCAGCGCCGAGCTGCGAGAGGATCGAGAATGGGCAAAGAAGCCACCCGCGTCCGACGACGCGAACGCAAGAACATCGCTTCCGGAGTCGCGCATGTGAACGCGACCTTCAATAACACCATGATCACGATTACCGACGCGCAAGGAAACACCATCGCCTGGTCGTCCGCTGGCACCATGGGCTTCAAAGGTTCGAGAAAATCGACGCCCTACGCCGCGCAGGTCGCGGCCGAAGACGCCGCCAAGAAGGCCCAGGAGCACGGCATGCGCACCCTCGAAGTCGAGGTCGCGGGTCCGGGCTCCGGCCGCGAATCGGCGTTGCGGTCGCTGCAGTCGGCCGGGTTCACCATCACCTCAATTCGCGACGTGACGCCGATTCCACACAACGGCTGCCGTCCACGCAAGAGGCGCCGAGTATGACCGACGATGTGCTGATCTGGCGGACTTCCGAGGAGTCCGCCGCGGAAAATTCCCCCGGGGCGGAGTGGGGTGCGCGGCCCGCCGCCGCGGCGCTCAAAGGCATGGGTGCGAACGTGACGATCCAAAAGAATTGGCAGGAACTGATTCGACCGAACAAGCTGCAGGTGACGCCAGGCGGCGATCCCAAGCGCGAGGCCGTCGTCATCGCCGAGCCGCTCGAGCGCGGCTTCGGTGTGACGCTGGGCAATGCGCTGCGGCGCATACTGCTCTCCTCGCTGCAAGGCGCCGCCGTGCAGTCGGTCCACATCGATGGCGTGCTGCACGAGTTCTCGTCGATCCCCGGCGTGCGCGAGGATGTGACCGACATCGTGCTCAACATCAAGGACATCGCCATCAAGATGCAGGGCGACGGCCCCAAGCGCATGGTGGTCAAGAAGCAGGGGCCGGGCACCGTCACCGCTGGCGACATTCAGACGGTCGGCGATATCGTCGTGCTCAACCCCGACCTCGTGCTGTGCACGCTCGACGAGGGCGCCGAGATCCGCATGGAGTTCACGGTCAATACCGGCAAGGGCTATGTTCCCACCGAGCGCAATCGCCCGGAGGACGCGCCGATCGGCCTCATTCCGGTCGACAGTCTTTATTCGCCGGTCCGCAAGGTCTCCTACAAGGTCGAGAACACCCGCGAAGGGCAGATCCTCGATTACGACAAGCTGACGATGCAAATCGAGACCAACGGCGCGGTGACCCCCGACGACGCGGTCGCTTACGCCGCGCGCATCCTGCAGGATCAGCTCAACGTATTCGTCAACTTCGAGGAGCCGCGCAAGGAGGTCGTGACTGAGGCCATTCCCGATCTCGCCTTCAATCCGGCGTTCCTCAAGAAAGTTGACGAGCTCGAGCTTTCAGTGCGCTCGGCCAACTGTCTCAAGAACGACAACATCGTCTATATCGGCGACCTCGTTCAGAAGACCGAAGCCGAGATGCTGCGCACGCCGAATTTCGGGCGCAAGTCGCTCAACGAGATCAAGGAGGTGCTGGCCCAGATGGGTCTCCATCTCGGCATGGAAGTGCCGGGCTGGCCTCCGGACAACATCGATGAGTTGGCCAAGCGCTTCGAGGACCATTATTGACAGGCAGCAGTGTTCAGGCGTCGGTGATCGGACCCTGATCTGATCGCTGACGTCTGGTGACTGTGCCGAGTGCGGAGTACACGCATGCGTCACGGGATCGCCCATCGCAAGCTCAATCGCACCCACGAGCACCGCCGCGCCATGTTCGCCAACATGGCGGCGGCCCTGATCAAGCACGAGCAAATCGTGACGACGCTGCCGAAGGCCAAGGATTTGCGGCCGATCGTCGAGAAACTCATTACGCTAGCCAAGCGCGGCGATCTGCATGCGCGCCGCCAGGCGATCGCGCAGATGCGCGATGTCGGCATGGTCAAGAAGCTGTTCGAGGTGTTGGGCCCGCGCTACAAGGAGCGCGACGGCGGCTATACCAGAGTGCTCAAGGCGGGCTTCCGCTACGGCGATTCCGCGCCCGTCGCGGTGATCGAGTTTGTCGATCGCGACGTCGCCGCGAAGGGGCAGGACTCCGGACCGGTGCAAGAGAAGGCGGAGCCGGAGGCCGAAGCGTCGGCGCCGGCCTGATCGGAGAAAACGGCGAGTATCAAAAGGGCAGCGCCTGAGCGCTGCCCTTTTTTGATGCGAGAAACCTAACAACCAAGGAGGCAAGGCATGACTCGTGGCGCGGTTTTCGGGTTCCTCGCCGCGCTTGCGGCCGCGACCGCGCAGACGGCGGCAACGGCGCAGACATCGCTCGAGCGCGGGCGCTATCTCGTGGACACCGTGATGACCTGCCATAACTGCCACACCCCGAAAGGACCGAACGGCCCGCAGTTCGACAAGGCTCTGTCCGGCGGACTGCGCTTCGACGAGCCCGCGTTCGACGTCACAGCGTCCAACATCACACCCGATCGCGACACCGGCATCGGCAGCTGGAGCGACGCCGAGATCAGGGCCGCCTTGCTGGAGGGCACGCGCCCCGCGGGTCCCCACCTCGCCCCAGTCATGCCGAGCGGCTACTACAAAATTCTCACTCCGGGCGATCTCGATGGCATCGTCGCTTACCTGCGCTCGCTGCCGCCAGTCGCGAACAAGGTGCCTGGCCCGGTTTATAAGCTTCCGGTCTCTCACCAGGTGTTCCCGGGCGCCGAGAAGCCGATGTCCGCCTCCGATCTCGCCGACAAGAGCAAACGCGGCTTCTACCTCGCCACTATCGCCCATTGCATGGAATGCCACACGACGCCCGCCTCGTCCGGAACGGGCCTCGACTTTCAAGATTCGCTGGGCAAGGGCGGCCGCCAGTTCCCCGGACCATGGGGCGTTTCGGTCGCGCGCAACATCACCTCGAGCAAGCGCGCGGGCACCGGCGATTGGAGCGACGACGAGATCAAGCGCGCCATCACCCAAGGCGTGCGCAAGGATGGCAGCAAGCTCAAGCCGCCGATGGGCTACCCCTTTTACGCCAAGATGACCGACGGCGATCTCGATGCGATCGTCGCCTATCTGCGGACGGTTCCGGCGAAAGAGTGACCGGCCGACGCGCCGATTGATGGGCTACTTCTTCCGGCGCAGATCCCTGCCCATCACGTCGTAGACGTCGGCGGGGGCGAAATCGTCGGTGATGAGATCGCCGCCTGCGGCTTGCGCCTGCGGCTTGTCCATCCGCCGTCGCAAGATGTCCGGCAAAGAAAAACGAAATCCGTGCTGGTTCTGCAGCGCTGCAGCCCTGCGTTCCAGGGTCTCGGCATCGGCCGACGCGGCGGTGGCGATCGCGATCACTTCGCCGCGTCCAGTCGGATAAAGGTCGAGCGCGGCAAAGACCTCGCCGAGGGTCCTAACGGTTGAGGCATAAAGTTTGCTGCCGTCGTGCACGTTGAAGGCGGCCGCGCCCCCGGGCGCGAGGCGCTGCTTGACCAAGCCATAGAACTCGCGGGTCAGGAGATGGAACGGCACATAGCCGCCGCGATAGGCATCGACGAGGATCAGATCGTAGCGTTCGCTGTCGCGGTTGAGGAAGACGCGGCCGTCCCCCGCGCGATAGCGCATGCGCTCGCTCTCGCGCAGGCCGAAGTAGGTCTTGGCCGCGGTGATCACGCCGGGGTCGATCTCCACCGTGGTGACCGCGGTCTCGGGCATGAAGCGCCCGAGGTAGGTCGAGATCGAACCGCCGCCCAGGCCGAGCATCAGGATTCTGCGCGGTGCCTCGGGATAAATCGTCGCGATGGTCATCACCTGCGCGTAGCGCAGCGGCAGGTCGTCCGGGTCGAGGAGATTGCTGACGGATTCGGTGTAGTCCCAGCCCTTGATCTGGAACGACATCACCAGCTGGTGTCCGCGTTTGTTGATGAAGACGTCGTTGTACTCGGTTTCGATATGGGCGACGCGCCCATCGGCGCGGGCGAGCAGTCCCGTGCGAACGGCATCGTCGATCAAGCTGTCGGCCCGGGTGACGGGCACGCTCGTCGCGGCGAGCGCGATCACGACGAGAGCCGCGGTGGCGCGGCGGCGCGCCAGCGCCAGCAGTCCTAAGCCGGCGAGCAGGCCAAGCATTCCGAGCGCGAGCGTGATCGCACGCGATCCGATCGCCGGAATGAGGATGAACGTCGTCCCCAGTGTGCCGACGATAGCGCCCGCAGTCGAGATGCCATAGACGGCGCCCGACACACGGCCGGAGCGTTGGGCCGAGCGCAGCAGCAGCCGAATGGCAAACGGCGAATACATGCCGAGGAGCGTCACCGGGAAGAACATCAGCGCGAGGGCGGACATCAAGCTCCCAAGCCGAATATCATCGATCGCGGCGAGCACCGCCTCGAGGACGGCTTGAGCAAAGCTCGGCAGTGCCAGGAGATAGACCGATCCGATGATCACCGTGAGCGCCAGCAGCGCCGGCGAGACGGTTCGGTCGGCGAGCGCTCCGCCGAAAAAATACCCCGCCGTCAGCGCGATCAGCACCGTGGAGATCAGCGCCGCCCAGGTATAGATGCCGCTGCCGAAATAAGGATTGAGATAGCGCGATCCGAGCATCTCGAAGCTCATGACGATTGCGCCGGTGACGAAGGCCACGGCGTAGATCGCGGCGCTGGCGGCGGCATCCGGAGAGCCTGGGATCGGTTCGATCGGGGGGTGCTGCACGAGGCCCTCGGACGGGAGAAAAGCGGGCCAGTTTAGGCGCCCGGATCCGGCTTGTTCCATAGTCCTGGCCTGCCACCCCGCGCCCTTCATTTGCCGCGACGGCGGGCTTATATCTGGCCGACTTTCGCACGAACCCGGTCCTGCCCATGCCCCTGCGATTGAACGTCTTCTTGCCTCTGAGGCGGCTTGCGACGGCCGTCCTCATCCTCGGCGCCGCCGCGCCACTCGGCCTGAGCGCCCAAGAGCAGAGCCCCGCTCGCCGCGTTCCCTCCTCGGCGAACGAGCTGCGGCTCTCCTACGCGCCGGTCGTGCACCGCGCCGCGCCGGCCGTCGTCAACGTCTATGCCGCCAAGACGGTCGCCGTCCGCAATCCCCTGTTCGACGATCCGATCTTCCGCCGTTTTTTCGGAGGGCCGGGCGCGCCCGGCGGATCGGGCGACCAGGTCCAGCGTTCGCTTGGCTCGGGCGTCCTCGTCGACGCCGAGGGCCTCGTGGTCACCAACAACCACGTCATCGAGGGAGCGGATCAGGTCAGGGTATCGCTTGCGGACAAGCGCGAATTCGAAGCCGAGCTGGTGCTCAAGGATTCGCGCTCGGATCTCGCGGTGCTGCGGATCAAGGCGCAGAACGAACGTTTTCCGGCGCTTGAATTCGCCGACTCCGACGCGCTCGAGGTCGGCGACGTGGTGCTCGCCATCGGCAATCCCTTCGCCGTCGGGCAGACCGTGACCCACGGCATCGTCTCGGCGCTGGCGCGCACCGAGGTCGGCATCACCGACTACCAGTTCTTCATCCAGACCGACGCCGCCATCAACCCGGGCAATTCCGGCGGCGCGCTGGTCG
>VAZM01000061.1:0-346 GCA_005883135.1 Alphaproteobacteria bacterium | reverse complement strand
CCATCCCGGCCAACATGGTGAAGGTGGTGGTGGCTTCGGCGAAGAGTGGCGGCTCCATCGTCAAGCGCCCATGGCTCGGCGCGAGGCTGCAGGCGGTAACGCCCGAGATCGCCGAGGGTCTCGGGCTCAAGCGCCCGTCCGGCGCGCTGGTCGCGACCGTGACGCCGATGAGCCCCGCCGCGCGGGCCGGCCTCAAGACTAGCGACCTGATCGTCGCCATCGACGCCCAGCCGGTCGAGGACGCCAATGCCTTCGATTACCGCTTCGCCACCAAGGCGATCGGCGGCAGCGCGCGGCTCGGTGTCATCCGTGGCGGCAAAGAGGTGGCGCTGAGCGTCGTGCTCGA
>VAZM01000404.1 GCA_005883135.1 Alphaproteobacteria bacterium | reverse complement strand
GGACGAAACCAGTTGTGTGCTCGCCTTCCGTAGAAGGGCCGCGTGAAAATGTCATCTGGCGAGCAATACCGAGCTAAAGCAGCCGAATTCAGAGCGCTGCTGACCAACACACCGCGTTCGCCCAACGAAACGAGGGACCTCCGCGATCTCGCCCAGACCTACACGACGCTTGCCGAAAACGAAGAATGGATGGCGGCCAATATGGACAAGGTGATTCAACGAAGAAAGAATTATGACGAACGTACTGTCCTCGCTGAGGAAGAAGAGCGAATTTTGAAGTGTCTGGGCGCCGCCTTGCTCATGCGCTGGAATACGGTTCCCATAAAGCTCCAACGGGAGCTCTTCGACTGCGCCGGTACCCTCGACGATCTGCAGCAATCAAAACCGCTGAGGGAACGGATCGCTCGCTTCCTTCACAATCATAAGAACGACCAGCAAAGCTCGGACTAGCGGCCAGTTCGTTTAGCAAGGCGCAGGAGGCCTGCCGACGCAAGAAAGTATTCATGATGGCGCCCGTCGCTTGTCCAAAATGCTCAGTTGTCGTTTACCAGACCGTGTCCGGAGGATGGCGATTTGATCCACCAACTGGATGCATCGATCTGGAAGGCACGGAATGGGCCGCGAAGGGAGAGTTTGAATGGTGCCCTGCTCTTGCGATAGCCATGCCGGACGAGGTCTTTTGGCCCGGACAATCTCATCGAGATCACGTGATGCGAATCGCGGAGCAAGCGCAAGCTAGAGCAAAAACGAAAGCAGAATCCTCCAAAAAAGATTCCGAGACTTAGCGATCAACAAGCGTTCATTACTTCAGCACGGCTCATAACGCAGACCACATCTCACGTTAGACCAGGCAAAATTGCCCAGCGTCAACGATTTCCATGCTGCCTACGTCACGAAACGAGCCTAGCCTATGTATACCATCACGTTCTTCCTGGCTCCGAGCGAGTCGCGAGGATTGCCGGTAATTTGTTTGATACTGGCGAGTCCTCCCTCCTCCGCGGTGGAGTAACGTTCATGCTTTCCCCATTTCTCTTTCGATCTCGTGTTCGGACCGCCTGCTGCGCCTAAACTGCTGCCTGCCGGCGGCAAAACCAATTGTGTCTAGATACCTTCCAGGATGCGTTGTTGAACATCATTGGGAATGCAAGACGTGTGAGTTTCGCTGGACCAATCGTTTTCATCCACTGTTGGTTTAACAAAGGCGAGCAAAAGACCGTGAGAGGACCTCGAGTCCGTCAGCGGTTCCTTGCCCGCGCGTGACGAGCTGATCACGCGTCTCGTTGAACGCAGGAGGCGAGCATGGGCAAACTAACCGCCGAGCAGAAGGTATGCGAGTACAATCGCGGACGAAAAGCCGCCAGTGAAGGTCGCTCACGTTCGTCGAGTGAGCCGCGGGCGTACCCATTCGAATCCGATCAACATTATGAAGAACGCAGAGAAGCGTTCAACCAGGGCTACGGCAAGTCCGTTTGCAAACTTCGGGTTCAAAACCGGCACGACAATCATAGCGTTGCTGGTATCCCTGTGATTTCGAAGTTCGCATTCGAGGCTGCCGCAAGCATGTGCGAACTTCGGAATCGGGAACACCAGCGCCAGTCAACCGCGTCCGCCCGGGTCCAGAACGGCACGCGTCGTGCAGTCCGGTCCAAACCCCTGTTGGCGCCATCGATGGAGAGCAGCTTTGAGAGCCGGCTGCGGGCGCGTTTGACCCGGCTCTTGATCGTCCCCGCTGCGCTCGCGCAGATCGCAGCCGCCTCGTCGTAGGAGAAGCCCGCCGCGCCGACGAGAAGCAAGGCCTCGCGCTGGCCGGACGGCAGCTTTGCCAGCGCCACGCGGAATTCCTCGATTTCCACCCGGCTCTCCTGCTCGGGAGGCGATTTCAGGCTAGCGACGTAGCTGCCGTCAGCGTCTTCGAGTTCGCGACGGCGCTTGCGGTATTCCGAACGGAACAGGTTGCGCAGGATGGCGAATAGCCAGGCGGACATGTGCGATCCCGGCTGAAACGAATCGATGCTGGTCATGGCGCGCAGGAGCGTCTCCTGCACAAGATCGTCTGCGCGCTCGACGTTGCCGCTGAGTGACATCGCAACCGCCCGCAGGCTCGGGACGGTAGCGACCATGGCCGCACGCAGGGTTGGCGCCGCGTCATCAGCTGGATCCTTCGTCGACTGGGTTGTCGAGAGCCTGATCGTGGCTCCTGCTCGCGGCAGTGACGCTGCAATCATATTCATAGACGACCTTCGGTCATGGCTCCGCGACCCGCATCCAGGCAACAACGTACCTTGAAGCCGTTGACCGACCGCCCTTGGGAAATGAGCGACATCGTCAGCGTGCCGGAAACCCGGGAAGGCGGCATTGAGGCGGCTTCCCATCAATGAATGGCCACGTTGACCCGTTCGCTGTGACCGCAGGCGCATTGGTAGGTGAGTGTTTCCCTGCCATCCTGGGCCGGTGCTGCCATCCGGATTCGCATTTTTTGCGAGCACTCTGCGCAAAACAGTGTCAGAGGATCGCCATGGACCACCGGGTCCAGCGAACGATGCTGCAACGACATGATGATTCCCCTCCAGGAAAAACGCCGCTGATGATCAGGCTAAGCCCGATGGCGGAGAGCCGTCTGTATAAAATTGCTCAGCTGCAATCTTACGCGATCCGAGCCTTGCTGGCCTTACGCACGGCGCCTGAGCGCTGACCTTCATGCCGACGAGCATGATTGCCAACCACCCCGGTCACAATCAATTCGTAGATGTGAGCTATTTTGCTCAGACTCCGGGCGGACAAGGGCGTAAATAAACAAAGAATCGATACGCCATCGCAAAG
>VAZM01000403.1 GCA_005883135.1 Alphaproteobacteria bacterium | reverse complement strand
AGCCACCGACGTCGCCGTGGAAGAGCTCACGCTCGCGTATGATGGGCTCGAGCTGGAAGATCCTACCTGTTAATGACAAGACTCGCCGGGGAAACGTATGCGCGTGCGCGCGGGGGTCCCGGAATCATCGACTGAACCCATATGCCCGTTGCGAAGAAACAGGAGCCGCATGCCGCAAAGCAACGCCGGCGCCCACGCCGATGGTTTTCACGCCTGGCATGGCCACTGGTGGCCGCGCTCATGGTCGTGCTGCTGTCGCCCTATGTCTTGGTGCCGCTTTATCGCGTCCTCAATCCCGTTTCGACGCTGATGCTGTGGCGCTGGGCGAGCGGCGCGCGCGTGGAGCGGAGCTTCGTGCCGATCGAGCGCATGGCGCCCGCGCTGCCGATCACGGTAATCGCCTCCGAGGACGGCCGCTTCTGCACCCACCGCGGGATCGATTGGCGCGAGATCCGCGAGCGGCTGGAGGATGTCGACGACATCGGCGCGGCACGCGGGGTCTCCACCATCACCCAGCAGACCGCCAAGAACCTGTTCCTGTGGCCGGGGCGAAGTTTCCTGCGCAAAGCCCTGGAGCTTCCGCTCGCGCTATGGATCGATTTCGTGCTGCCCAAATCGCGTGTGCTCGAAATCTATCTCAACATCGCGGAATGGGGTCCCAGCGGGCAATTCGGCGCCGAGGCCGGCAGCCGCTATGCCTTCAACAAGTCGGCGCGCTCACTCACCCCGCGCGAGGCGGCGTTGCTGGCTGCGGTGCTGCCGAATCCACGGCGGCGCAGCGCCAAGCAGCCGGGCCCGGCGGTGCGCCGGCTCGCCGCCATCTACCAGGTCCGCGCCGCCGCCCAAGCTTCGCTCGCGTTCTGCGCCAGATCCGCGAAGGCGGCGCAAGCGACCCCGGGCGCCCGCGGCTCTGGCCTTGACCCGCGCGATCCTTTATAAGCGCCACTTCCAAACGCGGCAGACGCTAAGAATCCGCCGCGACGCCCGCCCGATTCAAGCAGGAGCACGACCATGGCCGTCCCGAAACGCAAAACATCGCCGTCGAGGCGCGGAATGCGCCGCTCCGCCGATGCGCTCGCGCGGCCAACCTATGTCGAGGACAAGGATTCGGGCGAGTTGCGCCGGCCGCATCACGTCGATCTCAAGACCGGCATGTACCGGGGCCGCCAAGTGCTCAAGCCCAGGAAAGAGGTTTGACCGTCACGCGAGATGTTGCGCACGCTGCGATCGCGGTGATGCTTCTCCGCGCGGCCGGGAGAATGGCAGCGTGAGCTCGCGAACTTGGGTGCAGAAAAAGAAGGCCAAGTGTCATGTTGGTCGGTTTTCCCCTCCTGATCATCCCGTTTGCCTTCTTCAACATGGCCGTCTTTCTTCTGAACATGCCGTTCACCGAGACGGTGTTCAGCATTCCTCTCCAGCGCGACCGGGAGATGCCGGTCGACCTCGGCGATCTTATCGTCGCGACCGGGATCCTCCTGCTCTGGATCGAGCTCATCAAAGCGGTGCGTCCGGGCGGCAAGTCGATGATCGAGCATGTCATCTCGTTTCTCCTCTTTGCCGGGATGGCGGCCGAGCTCGTGTTCGTGCCGGAGGCGGAATCGCCGACCTTGTTACTGCTCGCCGTGCTCGGCTTCGTCGATTTCATGGCCGGCATTTCGGCGCGCCTGGCGCAGCCGAAGATGGTCTATCAACGGCCGATTCCGGTACAGCCGGCGCAACCGGTGCAACCAGCAAGTCCTCGTTCGTAAGCTTGCCGCGCGCGCGGGCCGCGCCGCCGCCATAGCCCTCATGAGCCGCGACTTTCAGCTGCCGGGACGCTCGTCGGTCATCGCGTGCGAGGGCATAGCCGCGACCTCGCACCCGCTGGCGAGCCTCGCCGCCATCGAAGCGCTGCGTGCCGGCGGCAACGCGGCCGACGCGGCGGTGAGCGCGGTCGCGGTGCTGTGCGTGGTCGAACCGCAAATGACCGGCATCGGCGGCGACTGCTTCTGCATGCTGCAGGTGCCGGGCAAGCCGGTCTGGGGCTACAACGGCTCCGGCCGCGCCGGCGCGCGCGCCTCGATCGAGGCGCTGATCGCGCGCGGCATGCGCTCGATCGCCCCCGCTACGATACACGCCGTCACCGTGCCGGGCGCGATCGACGCCTGGGGCGCGATCCTCGAGGCGCATGGGAAATTCTCTCTCGACCGCGCGCTCGCGCCGGCGATCCGCTACGCGGCGAGCGGATTTCCCGTTGCCTCGCGCGTCGCCTCCGACTGGGCTCGCGAGGTGGAGAAGCTCAGGGCCGACGCCGGCGCCGCCCGGCATTTCCTGCTCGCCGGCCGCGCGCCGGCGGAGGGCGATGTCGTCAAGCTGCCGGCGCTGGCGCGAACGCTGGCGACGATCGCGGCAAAGGGACCGCGCGGCTTCTACGAGGGGCCGATCGCCGAGGATATCGTCGCGACCGTTGCCGCGCGCGGATCGTTTCTTGCGGCCGAGGACCTTGCCAACCATCGCGGCGAGGTCGTCGTGCCGGTCGCCACCAATTACCGCGGGCTCGACGTGCTGGAACTGCCGCCCAACACCCAGGGCCTGACCGCGTTGGTGCTGCTCAATATCCTCGAGCGCTTCGATCTCGCCGCGCTCGACCCGCTCGGCCCCGAGCGCTTCCATCTCGCGCTCGAGGCCGCACGGCTCGCCTATGCGGTGCGCGACGCCCATGTCGCCGATCCCGCTTTCATGCGCGCCGCGGTGCCGGCGCTGCTCGAGAAAGGCTTCGCGGCCGAGCTCGCCAGCCGCATCGACCCGGCGCGGCGCAACCGCACGGCGAGCGCGCCGTCGCGAGCCGACAGCGACACCGTCTTTGTGACCGTGGTCGATCGCGACCGCATGGCGGTGTCGCTGATCAACACGCTCTTTTCAGATTTCGGCGCGGGCATCTGCACAGAGGAGACCGGCATCACGCTGACCGACCGCGGCGCGTGTTTCGTGCTCGATCCCGATCATCCCAATGCATTCGGTCCGAACAAACGGCCGATGCACACCATCATCCCGGCGCTGGGCTTCCGTGGCGGGCGCTGCGAGCTTGCGTTCGGCGTCATGGGCGCGCATTACCAGCCGATGGGGCACGCGCAGATCATCACGAATATGGTCGACTATGGCATGGACGTGCAGGCGGCGATCGACGGCCCGCGCGCATTCTTCCTGGAAGCAACGAGCGTGGTCGAGCGGGGGCTGCCGCGATCGAGCGTCGAAGGGCTTCGCGCGCGCGGGCACGAGGTGGCCTTCGCGTCAAATCCATGGGGCGGCGCGCAGGCGATCCGTATCGACTGGGAGCGCGGCGTGCTGATCGGCGGCTCCGACCCGCGCAAGGATGGTTGCGCGCTGGGGTATTAGAGCGCGTTCACGCGGGTCTTGCGATGCACCATGCCCGAGCATGGTGAGCGAGAACAAGACGCAGTCTGCGCAAGCCCGACTGCATGCCGGGCATCATGAGTCAGATTGTGTGCCTTGATATTACTGCGTTCTGCGCTGTTCCTCGGCGACGGCCTTGAAGTCGTAGGTCGGATAAAACTCGGTGCGGTAAGCACCCCAAGCGCTTTGCTCGATCGCGCGGTTGACGTCGCGCAAGCGGGCCGCTGGCACGCGCAACGTGACCACCTGGCCGATCCCCATCATCACATACCAGGAGACGACCTCGACGCCGGGCGGAGGAAATTTCTTGTAGTAATCCTGGCGCTTGAGCTGTTCGTTGATCTGGTCGAGCGTCTTACTTTGATCATGCTTGAGAAACACGGTCAGAAGAAACGTGTCTTGCGGCGTCGCCGCTTGCTGCGCGCGCGTGCGGCTTGTCGCCGCCAACGTGACAACGAGCACGGCACACGTCAACGCGAACAACTGCATCCTGATACGAGACATTGCGGTTCTCCACTGGGTAAAACCAGACGGCGCGGCGTTCATTCGATCACCTCGTCTGCGACCGCGAGCAGCGTCG
>VAZM01000402.1 GCA_005883135.1 Alphaproteobacteria bacterium | reverse complement strand
AGGCGGAGGTCAAGCTCTACGATGTCGTGCAATAAGAAATGGCCAAGTCGCTGATATTGAGATCGAAGCCTTTTTTATTGCGGCTGGTAGCGGGCCAGAAAAAAGAACTGCTGCGCCTGATCGGAAAGTTGGTCGGAGGTCCGGCTGTAAAGAGGCCCTAGGGTTGACCAATCAAGGTCAGGCATTCGAGACATCAGCAACAACGCACCGCCGCCGGCGGCCTGGCTAGGTCGGATCGGCCGCTCGGCGGCTTTGCCGTTCGCTTCGCCTCGGACGGGAGTGGCGGTTGCGGTCGAGCCAGTCCGCCTGCTCCGCCAGCATAAACCAATAGCGGTGATCTCAAGGCGTGCGGAAAAGCCGAGGTGATCGTGCGCGATGTTCCCCACTCAGTGCAGCGCGGCCACATTATGCGTGACATTGTTTTCTCGGGGGCGATGTGGCGTGTCTCCTATCGTGGTGGCCCATAGCCTGTTTCGCTGATCGTCGGACACTAGCGCGGAAGCATCACTGTCGGGCCATGAGCAAAGGCTCCACGTTTCCGCCTCCCGCCATTTGCGGGTGCGATGGCTCAAACCCCTGGCGCAGCTCGCGTTTGGAAACGAGCGAACGCGCGAGAAGGAAGCCTTCTTTCAGATTGCTAGTCTGGCGTAGAGCAATATTGAAAAAGGCATCACCGAAATAGGTCCACTTGGCTTTGTCCTCGCACCCAAACGATGAATGGTTGGCATCCGCCGCAGTGATCACCAGTGTATCAGCATCGGCGATGGGGGGTATGAAGACGCCGGAATAGCAAGCCGAAATGGTGACGATCTTGTATCGTATGCCGGTCCGCTTGAGCATGCCGGCGAGATTGGACGGCT
Source organism: Alphaproteobacteria bacterium (assembly GCA_005883135.1). GTDB lineage: Bacteria > Pseudomonadota > Alphaproteobacteria > Rhizobiales > Xanthobacteraceae > VAZQ01. The sequence continues at coordinate 3,118 of VAZM01000402.1, read as the reverse complement.
TGAGCGTTTCAGCCGACCGTCCCGCGTTGACAGCAAGCCCCTCCTGGGAGCCGTGGGAGGTCAGGATAAGAAAAAGAATGTCCCTGTCGCCGTTCATTTTCTTTGTCTCCGCTTGCAATGTTGCAGCAAGCGCTTCGACGGTCGCATTGCCACCTGTCTTGGTGTTGAATCGTACAACAACCGCGTCGGCTCCAAACCGGTTCGCGACGATTTCGGCTGCCCCGGTCGCCTCTCTGCGAAAAACGCCCTGACCACCGAACAGGCCGAATGACACTACGGTCAACTTGTGCTGATCTTCGGCCGCGTGCACCGCAAATATTGGCGTGAAGGCCAACGAGCTTGCGATGAGCGCTGCGCTGAGCCGGCCGATGAAAGACCCGAACGTCATCACGGACCTCCTTAGACTAACGTGCCGAGGAGACTTTCGAGCGCTTCGCAGATATGTCTCCATCAGCGCTCGTTCTTGGCGATCTCGTCGAGGACCGGTTGCCACGTCTGCTGCTGCCTGTGAACGAACGCCGTGGCTTCGACGGGCGACATCGGATTCGTATAGCTGCCGAGCGGAGCAAGCTTCTTTTGCAGTTCCGGGTCGAGCGAAACTTTGCGCAGGTCCTGGCTTATCTTATTGATGATGGCTTCGGACGTGCCGACCGACGCCACCAAAACACCCCAACCAGTGGCTTGGAAACCGGGAATTGTTTCCGCCACGGTGGGGACGTCGGGGAATTCCGCCAGGCGCTTGGCAGAGGCGACTGCGATCAGCTTGATCGAACCCGATCGTGCGGCTCCCGCGACGCCCGAATAGCCTTCGATGATCATGCCAACACGCCCGGTTGCGACATCGGTGACCGCGTGGGACGGACCGCCGGTATAGGGCACCAGCAGCAGCTTAATCCCGGCCTCACGCTGCAACAGTTCCCCGGTGAGGTGGGTCAAGCGTCCAACCCCGGTCGTGGCATACGTGATTTCGCCAGGAGCTTTTTTAGCGCGCGCGATCAGCTCCGGCAGGGTCGAGAAGCCGAGAGATGGAGCGACCGCGATGAACATTGGGTTCTCCGCCACGAACCCGATCGGCAGAAAGTCCTGCGGCACGTGGACGGGAACATTTGGCGCGGCGGGATGCAAAGACACGAAGGTCGACAACACCGGCTGGAAGAGCGTGTATCCATCAGGGGCGGCTTGCGCTGCCAGCCGGACCGCGAGGCTGCCGCCAGCACCCGGATGGTTGGTCACCAAGACCTGTTGCTTCCAGACCTGGGTCAGCCCATCAGCGACTAAGCGCAAGGCCACATCCGGGGTGCTGCCGGCCGAAGAGTCGGTAATGATTTGTACCGGCTTGTTCGGGTATGGCTCCGTTTGTGCATTAGCCTCGGCGACGCTCGCCACCGCCAGCAACCACGCCAGCATGTTGAAGGCCCGATTCGATTTCATTTTACTCTCCAACCTGTACGCCCTTGCGCGCAAACTAAAGCCGGCGGGGCGACGTGATTCCGTCTGATCTTACTTAAGGCCGATCAGCGGGCGTTTCATGTCTTCGATATCGAGAATTCCCACGCGCGGAAGAAGCGCAAATAGACCGACGCCCATTCCTATAATCGCCGGCGAAATATGGACGCCGCAGCAAGGTGCGGCCGCTAGCGCCTCCTTGCCCAGATGCAGCATACCGCGCGCGTCCTCGTGCTGTGCCGCCAATTCGCCCAGCGCCGAGAGCGTGCCGGGGTCGTTCTGCGCATGAACGGAGAGACGTCGTTGTGCACGGCGGGAAGGAGGCCGCCCGAGAGCGAGCGGTCTGCACTCTTGTTCACCGTTCTACACGACGACAGATGTCAGTCGACGTAGGTGACGCGCGGTTGAGCTTCTGCTTCGGCAGCGGTCTTGGGCTGCGAGGGCAACGTCAGGACAGTTGCGTTCTGTCCTTCATAGAGCCTCGTCAGCAGCACGATCTCGCCATCGGGGAACTCAAGCGCATCATGATTGACGTGAAGCGCGCCCCTGTTGATCTGGCGAAAGATCGCAACGGTGTGGCCAGTATTGGCACGAAGCATGAAGGTGGCTTGATACTTGACCGGCGCCTCGAACGCGAGTTCGGTGCCAGGAAGTACGCACACAGCTACTGAACAATCCTCCGGCGCGGCGAATCCTCGTGTGCCGGTACCGAAGTTGTGTGTGACGAGTTTTTCGCCCACTTTGGCTGGGCGTGTTCGCACACCGTGCAGACTGTAGTCGCACATATCAAGGAACTCCTCTCTTGGAGCCCCCCATAGTGTAACATTAACAGAAAAGACACCGCGGCGCATCAATCTCGAGCAGGCGCCGCCCCTGGTCACAACTCGTGGCGCGTGGCGTGGCCCGCACCCGTGTGTTTCGCAGATCTCGTGAAAAAGCCCTATCTTCTTTGCGTGCGACCTGTTGAACACACAGATCGCGTCGAAGGTGGGCTGCAACAGTACTTGCAGCCCTCCTTCGCAAAATAAGCCTCAGCTTCCGGCGAAAGGTGCACATTGCCCATCTGGCCCGACCGACACCTGCTTGCCCGCCAGCACGGTCCCGGCCAGTCAGGTAATCGGGCCGTTCACAATCGAGCTTGCCTTGCTGTAGACAAGCCACCGACGGGGGCCTGTCCATGATGGTGTGGGGACAGGGTGGAGCGCCAACGAATTATTCGCGCCGAACGTTCTCTAACTCATGGGAGACAGTTGCGAAGGAGAAGCCCAATTGCGCCTGATTGGTGAACTGCGCGGCCTGTAGCGCGAGGCGATTCCAGCCTCGCGCCATGCCATTTAGTACCGCTCGTACGTGCGCATTTGGCTCGCACTCCGCCATCTCCCGACATTCAGCGGCTCGCTCTTTGCACTCCCTCGATGTGACCATCGGTAACTCCCCGAACCGAACTAACACACCATTACCATAAGACACTAGAGCCTGTCCCAGGCCTGCCCAGCTGCATCTCCCTAACGCCGCAGCTAAAACGCGAATGGTCTCCATGGCCGGAATTCGGCTGCGATCCAGGGAATCTGCGCGAGCTTTCAAATGGATAATTTGCGACGACATTTCTGAGATCGCGGTAGGGACGCTCATTACTGAGCGCCCCCCGCACAGATCCGTACGGGCCCAATTC
>VAZM01000401.1 GCA_005883135.1 Alphaproteobacteria bacterium | reverse complement strand
ATTCCTCGCCATGCGCGTCGATCCACTTCCACATGCGGTCGCTTGAACTGCATCGCTCGGAGCGCGTCTCGCCTTTGACGCTGACGACATCGGCTGCGAGCCCGTGACCATAGCCACCACGGCGGCTGCCGCCATGGTATGAATTACCGGTCAGGGCCTTGTTGCCGCTTGCGATCGATTGCCGGTAATCATCGCGAAAGCCACTGGTCATCCCAGGAGCAAGCCCGGCGTCGTCCAGCGCGCGAAAGAGGCGATACAGCCTCACTTTGAAGCCTGGGTCCATCCCGCCGATCACGTATTGCGCCACCGACATGCCAGCTTTTTCGGCGGCATCCGGATCCTTCCACGTAAAATCCTCATTCACGAACTTGGTAACAGTTTTTGTGACGGTGCGGCTCTTGCCGTTCTTCTCGACCGTTACCTTGATCCGCTCCTCCACCTTGATCGTATCGACCTTTGGCGCGCGTTCGTACACGGACCAGAGATATTGGTCGATACACTCTTCGGTCAGGACGCACTCGTCGGAAGCTTCGAGCGGGCTCACATTTGCCTCCGGCTCGGCAAGCGGAACTTTTGTGATCGGACCAGCGAGGGCGGCCCTTGCGTCCGACTCGGGGAACGCGGTTCTTAACTCTGCGCGAGCGCGCGCGGTATCCGAGCGAGCAAGCGCAGCTATCGCATCCAGGGGAGCAAGAGCTGCTTTAACATGTCGATCCGGGTTCGCGCGGGCACAAAGCAAAACTGCCAAGCTACCGCATAGTAAACAGCCAAACCCATTTAAGAGTCGCATGTTTGGCCCCCATTGTGTGCGCCCGTTAAAGCTCGCGCGGTTGCGGCTCTTCAGCCACAAGTCAAGGATTCGACGCGAGGGGTTGTGAATCGAGCCGTGTCGCCGTTGAGGCGTTCACAAGCGCGACGGCTTGCCTTAGCCCTTAGTCACGACGGGCTGCGGGTATTTGCCAACCGGATACTTGCCAACGGGATATTTGCCGATCGGGTACTTGCCGATTGGCGCCGCCGCTACCGGGGGCGGCTCCTTGCGCGGCAGATCGGCGGCAGCGGCAACGCTCAGCATGGCGAGGAGCCCAGCCGTTACGATGATGGTGATCTTCATGATGCTAATCCCCTTGTGTTAGGCACCCGGACGGGCCGACCGAGTGACGCCCCTATTCCGCTTTGTCCGTGGGAGACGCCCGCCTCAACCATTCCACGTCTCGACTCGATCGCCGGGGGGAATGGCTCCCGACTATTTGTCGCTTTGGCGATGGATTGGTTCAAATGCGATTGGTAGAATCGGGAAGGACGCAGATTAACCAAATGCTCTCAAGCATGGTCGGCAGTGATGGCGGAGTCATTGTCAGCATTCTTCTACCGTTCGGCTCCAGCCTGCGCGTATCTATCTACCGCTGACGAGACGAATCTGCTCCTCGTGTTCCCAGCGACCTTCGCCGAAGCGGATTCACCATGGGTCAGCCATAGGCGGCAATCGATAACTGCGGCACACGCAGTCCTTGCCGTCATGCTTCCAAGCATGCAGCTATCATTCCTCTTTGATTGTGATGACGTAGCGTTGCCCGCTCTCAAGCTGGACCCTGATACGGAACTCGCCCGTGTAGTCCCTGCGCACGTAGAGGTCCGCCAGCAGGCGGGTCTTCACGATGTTGAGTGCGGTTGTGATAACCGCTTCTAGGGCTTCAAGATGCTCCGAGCGGATTGTCACCATCAGCTTGCGTCCTCCCGTGCATTTCTAGGAGTGAATGGCCGCGGGAACGCGGTGACCCTCCCGCGCGCTCCGCTTGCGGTCGAAGGCTCGCGCCAGCATCACAAGCTTGACGGTATCATTCCACTAAATGCTCATTGCACTGAGAACGAGACTGATCGCGAATAGTCCACCTGACGTCAGTCGAAAGAGTCGGGCAATTCGCTTCCCGTCCATCGTTGTTCTTGCGCGTGAACGTGTCAACGTAGGTTGGACGGATACGTTCCAGGAGCGAAGAGAGCTGCACGTGTCTCGTCGGTATCTGCATGGCGACCGCGTTTGCCTCGTCGGTATCCGCGTGGCGATCCCGATAACGTGATCGCCTTTGCGATTGTTTGCTGCTGCGGCTAGGACGATATTTCTAGGGCCGTCGTAGCTCTCAAACCTCAGCCCCCTGGGAGCCTGACAGCGCTAAGGCAAGGCCCCGGTGGTGCGCGTTCACTGGGGCCTTCCGTATTCATGGCGCTTAAAATGAGCCTCCTTTTCGCCCGCGAATTGCCAAGCGAAAGCGACCCAGCCGATTTCAAAAATTTCTTGAAAGCCTTGTCGTCGTTGTTTGATTTCGACGTGTATAAAGCGGTGGTCTACGCACGAGGCGCAGCTGCCTGTGCGAGCCAATAAGCGCTGGCGACCTTGGGTTTTCGTTGAAGGTCGGCTTTTGCAAAGACTACTGACGTCATGCTTGTGAACTCTGTTTGGAGCATACGGTTTTGATTGTCCTCAAGACCGACCACGATGATTTGACTGACACTCTCCTTCAGCGCCCGTTGTGATCCCTTTAGCACCTGTTGTTGCTGCGAACGTTGAGGCTGTTCCGTGAGTTCGGCATTGGCATCGGTGATAAAGCCCGTCAATTCATCTCGCTCTTTCGCCTTCAGATCGCGTTCCCTCAGGCCCTCATCCTGCTTCTTGACCTCTAAGGCACGTTTTCTGAGGTCTGCCGCTATTGTTTCGAAGTTCTCCTCTGTTGCCTTCGAGTCTGCCTTGCGTCGTCTAATTGCGATGACTTGGTACGCTACCGCGGCTGTTGTCAGCGCCAAACCGATCAGAACCAGGGCCCAGGCGAACGGACTGCCGCCTTCCAGGGCTTGGAAAAAGCTCACCAGCTCGGCGACGATTGTATCCATTTCTCGGCCCGACATAGTTAACGTGCCATAACCCTAGTCGTGGTCATCAGGGTGCGCCCAACATAATTAATGAATTGCAAATTTCTTCGCGGCGCCCCTGAGAACAAGCGCCTGGTGATTCCCATACGAATTGGCACGCGTGGCGGACGCGCTGTCTTGTCCAATTTGAGAAACAATCTCCGCGTGGAGCGCTGACCGGACAGCGGCGCGAAAAGGTCGTTCCGTCGACAGTGAGGCCGAGCTAGATCATCAACAGCGAATTTGGACCCTTCCGGGATCACGGACCAAGAATAAGGCGCACGTGTCGGAGCCCGCCCGCGGCTAAATTGTCAGCTGTCGGCCGCCGCTCACGCCGCTGACGCGGCGGCGCCGATGCTTGCCTTCTCGTTCGTTCCCGACTCCGGCACCAGCGCGGCGGCCTTGAGCCCTTCCTTGACCTTGGGGACCGTCGCCTGCACGTCGGTGATCGGCAGGCCATGGGTCGGCGCGATCGTCTTGACGCCGAGCCGCTCGATCAGGTGGTCCAGCCGATCGCAATAGGCCTCCATATTGGCGAACTTGGTCCAGAACAACGCGAGGTCCGCGAACACCGCCGATACATCGGGCAGGTCGAGCGAGACCGCCTCCTCGGCGACGAGCCCGCAGTGGCCGTCCTGGTGGTAGTGGCTGTAGGCGAAGCCATCGCCGGGAAAGAGCACCCGCTCGCGCGTGTCGAACCCCCACCAGGTCGTGCGCAGGTCGCGGATCACCGGCTCGACCGCCATCAGGCTGCGGCCGCCGAGGTCGATCGCATCGCCCTCCTTCATCCAGCGCATGCGGTGCTCGAATTGCGGAAATGCCAAGTGGTAGTCGCTGACATCGCCGCACAGGATCGTGTCGGGAAAGCGCGTGAGGATGCGCCCGAGGCCGCCGCAATGCGGCGTCTCCTGGTGCGTAACGAACAGATATTTCAGTGGCGGCGCGCCGCGGGCGAAGAGCTCCGCCAGGTGCCGCTCGATCACGGGAAAATCCTTCGGGTGGCCGGTCTCGACCAGCACCGAGGCGTTCGCTCCGGCGACGAGGAATGCGGCGTTGTAGCCGTGATAGACCTTGCCCTTATGG
>VAZM01000400.1:1109-5064 GCA_005883135.1 Alphaproteobacteria bacterium | reverse complement strand
AACAAACGCGCCCTACCATGAGCCGCTCGGTGGCCGATCCGCTTCTGATCCAACAGTCGGGCGCGGTCATCGAGCTTGTCCTCAACCGGCCGGACAAGGCCAACGCCCTCTCCGAGGGGCTGGTCGAGGCGCTGCTCGGCGCCGTCTTGCGGGCCGCGAACAGCGGCGCGCGGCTGCTGACGCTGCGCGGCGAGGGGCGGCATTTCTGCGCGGGGTTCGACTTTTCCGATCTGGAGAGACAATCGCAGGGCGACCTCCTGCATCGCTTCGTGCGCATCGAGCAGCTCCTGCAGGCGCTGCACCATGCGCCCCTGACGACTCTCGCGCTGTGCCACGGCAGCACGATTGGAGCCGGCGCCGATCTGGTCGCCGCCTGCGATTGGCGGATTTCCGCGCCCGCAACCCGGTTCCGGATGCCGGGCCTGCGCTTCGGCATCGTGCTCGGCACTCGCCGCTTCGTCGCGCTGGTGGGGGCGGATGCGGCGCATGAGATACTCATGACGTCGCGTAGTTTCGAGGCAGCGGAGGCCGAGCGCCTCGGGTTCGTTCAGCGCCTCGCCGAGCCCGGCGCCTGGCCGGGGATCGTCCGCGGCATCGTCGACGCGCAAAGGCTCGACGGTCCCGCGACGGTGCACCTGAAGGCGCGCGTCAAGCCGGACATGCGTGCCTCCGACATGGCGGCCCTGGTGGACTCCGCTGCCGCGCCGGGACTCAAGGATCGGATCCGCGCCTTTCGATCGGCGGAAAACTAATTGCTCGTTCGGAAGGACCGCGCCGAACAACGTGCTAAGACCGGCGCTCGATGCGAAGCCGGCGATCGTGTCAATGGACTCCAACGTGCGAAAAGAGGACGATAGATTGGTGCGGTGCCGGGCGGCGATACGCGACAGGGGGAAACGATGCTGCGCGTCGCCGGCGTGAGCAAAGCCTTCGGAGCCGTCCGCGTGCTGCACGAGGTCGAGCTCGACGCGGCCGCCGGCGTGATCACCGGCATCATCGGTCCCAACGGCGCCGGCAAGAGCACGCTGCTTTACGTGATCGGCGGTCTGCTCAAGCCCGATACCGGCCGGATCGTCCTCGAAGGCGCCGACATCACAGCCGTCGTTCCCTACAAGCGCGCGCTGCGCGGCTTGGTGCGGACGTTTCAGCTCTCGCGCGAGCTCGGCGAGCTCACCGTGCTCGAAAACCTCCTGTTCGCGCGGCCGAACCAGACCGGCGAAAGCGTGTGGAAGGCATTCGCGTTCCCGCACCGCGTTCGGTGCGAGGAACGCGCAGCAGCCGACCACGCGCGCACCATTTTGGAGCGCGTCGGGCTGTGGCGACTGGCCGATCAGCCTGCGCGCGGGCTTTCCGGCGGACAGAAGAAGCTCCTTGAGCTCTGCCGCGCGCTGATGCTCGATCCCAAGGTCATCCTGCTCGACGAGCCGGCTGCCGGAGTGAGCCCACCGATGCGTGCCGAGATTTCCCGAGTCATCCGGACGCTGTGCGACGGGGGCATCACCTTCGTTATCGTCGAGCACGACATGGATATGGTCGCCAGCATCTGCGAGCGCATATATGTCTTCGCCGAGGGGACGAACCTTACCTGCGGCAGCTTCAAGGAGATCGCGGCCGACCGGCGGGTCGTCGACGCCTATCTCGGAGGGCTCAAGTGAACATCCACGGCAGCGTGGTGAGCGCCCGCGAGATCGTCCTCAGCACCGAGGGGGTCGCGGCCGGATATGACGGCGACGACATCATCTCGGACATATCCGTGGCGGTGGAGCAAGGTTCAATCTTTACCGTCATCGGGCCGAACGGTTCCGGCAAGAGCACGTTCATCAAGGTCTTGGCCGGACTATTGCCCGCGCGCACCGGCGAAATTCACCTCGGTGCGATGTCGATCGCGCGCCTCTCCGCACCGCAACGCGTGGCGGCCGGGCTTGCCTACGTGCCGCAGGAGTTCAACGTCTTCGCCAACCTGACGGTCGGGGAGAATCTACGCGTCTCGACCGAATTCCTCGAGCGCAAACGCCGCGCGAGCGCCGAGCAGCGCGAGCGCGTGCTCGCCATGTTCCCGGAAGTCGCCGGGCGGCTCGGGCTTCGCGCCGGCTATCTCTCGGGCGGGCAGCGGCAGATGCTGGCCTTCGCCTGCGCCATGATGGCGGCGCCGACTGTCCTGCTGCTTGATGAACCGTCCGCCGGCCTCTCGCCGAAATTCGTTGCCGAGATCTTCGATAAGGTTAAGTCGGTCAATGCGCTGGGCGTCACCGTGGTCATGATCGAACAGAACGTCAAGGAAGCGCTGCGCATCGCCGACATCGCCCTCGTGCTGGTCAACGGCGCGACCCGCCTGCTCGCGACGCCCGATGACATTTTGACAAAACACGATCTCCACAAGCTCTATCTTGGATGACCCCGGTGGACCGAGACTTTTCAGACCGATTACCCCGACGCGACCGGGGCGCACCAGCCCGGAGAGCACCATGACCGCCCAGGTAGTCCTCAACGGCCTGGTGACGGGAATGGTCGTCGCCCTGCCTGCTGTCGCGCTGACGCTGATCTACGGCATCCTCAAGTTTCCGAATTTTGCCATCGGCGCCATGCTGACGGTCGGCGCCTATCTCGCTTTGGCGCTAAACGTCTATCTGTCGCTGCCGGTCCTCTATGCCGCCGCGATCGGCGCCGCCGTGTTCTCGGTCGTCGCGGTGGGGATCGATCAAGCGGTGTTCCGCCCGCTGCGCGAGCGCAGCGCGATCACGCTGCTTGTCGCTTCCATGGGCGTGTCCTTCGTGCTCGAGAACATCGTGCGCTTCATCTTCGGCAACGGCGCCCGCAGCTTCGAGCTACCGCTCGCCCGGCCGAAGCTCGTGTTTGGGCTGCGCATCAACAATGAGCAGGTGGTGACCGCAGTCGCCGTCATCGCCGCCATGGCCGTGGTGTATGTGGTGCTCTGCCACACGCCGCTCGGCCGCGCCATGCGCGCGGTCTCCGACAATCCCGCGCTTGCCGCCGCCCGCGGCATCGACCGCGAACGCATTGTGCGCTGGACATGGGTGATCGCCGGTTTCCTGACTGCAGCTGCCGGCGTGCTCGCCGGCATGGATCGCGCCATCGACCCGCTGATCGGATGGAACTACATCGTCACCGTGTTCGCCGCCTCCATCCTGGGCGGCCTCGGCAACCCGGTCGGCGCGGTGCTGGGCGCGCTCACCGTAGGCGTCGTCGAGGAGACCTCGACCCTCCTCATCCCGCCGAACTACCGGCAGGTCATCAGCTTCTGCGCCATCGCGTTACTACTGCTGCTGCGGCCGCAGGGGCTGCTCGGCGCGCAACGCATCAAGAAGTAAGCGGTTTTCCCAGATGACGGCCTATCTCATCACCATCCTGACGCTGGTCGGCATCGTTGCCATCCTCGGCCTCGCGCTCAATCTGCAGTGGGGTCTCTGCGGCATGGTGAATTTCGGCATGGCCGGGTTCTTCGCGCTCGGCGCCTACACGGCGGCCCTCCTCGCCCTCGCCGGCGCCGGCACCCTGGCTGCCACGCTGGCGGCCGCGGTGGTCTGCGCGGCGGCATGCGGCGTCGTCGCTGTGATCTCGCTGCGGCTGTCTGAGGAATATCTCGCCATCCTGACGCTCGGCTTCGGGGAGGTGATCCGGCTGTTCGTGCTCAACGAGGAGTGGCTGACGCACGGCTCGCTCGGTCTTCCCGGCATTCCGCGCCCGCTCTGGGGCGTCGTGTCGGAGAAGAGTTACGAGGCATTGTTCCTCGGCCTCCTAGTCGCCGTCGTGCTCGGCCTGTTCGTCGCCCTGGAGATTCTGTTACACTCGCCGTTCGGTCGCGCCATTCGTGCCGTGCGCGAGGACGACATCGTCGCGACTACGCTCGGCAAGAACGTCGTGCTGCTGCGCGTCAAGGCGTTCGCGCTGGGCGGTGCTATCATCGGGGTCGCGGGCGCGTTCCACGCCTATTACC
>VAZM01000400.1:0-1078 GCA_005883135.1 Alphaproteobacteria bacterium | reverse complement strand
AGTTCTCTGCCACCATCACCGCCTATGTGTTCATGGCGGTAATCGCGGGCGGTCGCGGCTCGAACCGAGGGCTTCTGCTCGGCGCCGCCACCATCATGGTCTTCATCGAAGGCACGCGCTTCCTCAAGGACCTCTTCAATGTGCTCGATGCGACGCAGCTTGCCGCCATCCGCTTGATGCTGATCGGCCTCGGACTGATCCTGTTCTTGATCTATCGGCCGCAGGGCTTCCTGCCCGAATATCGGCTCAAGACCACGTCGCTCGTCCGCGAGCGGCCGTCCGCATCCCAGAGCGCATCCTGAAGGGAGATTGCATGGCGCGCGTAGGCTTCGTTTCCTCGAGCGATCTTCCAGCGAATGTCGCCCGCATCTACGAGCAATATGCGACCGGCTACGGACCGTTCCGCAACCAAGTGGCAGTGTTCGCGCACGTGCCCTCCGCGGTCGAGCACATCATGGGCCTTCTCCTCGACCTCAAGCGACGGCGCAACCTAAACTGGCGTTACATCGAGCTGGCGATCGTCGTGACGTCTAAGCTCAATGCCTGTCACTATTGCGTCGCCCATCATAGCGCGCCGCTGAAGGTCGAAGGCTTATCGGAAGCCGCCATTCAGATGCTGCCAGCGCTGCACGAGGAGCTCGACGAGATCGACCGGCTCGTCGTCGAATACACGGTGGCGGTGACCAACAATGCGCAGCGCATCCCCGAGCGGATGTTCGAGGCATTGCGCGCGCATTTCAGCGAGGCGCAGATCGTGGAGCTCACGTTGCGCATCGCGCTGTGTGGCTTCTTCAACCGCTTCAACGACGCCCTGCAGATCGACAACGAGCTCGAGGAAGCGGTCCACGGCGCCGAGTGAGAATTTCGCAAGTAGCTTTGTTAGGAGGAAAGGAAAACCGATCATGACCACGGCCAAGAGCATGACCACGACGTGCACCAGCAAATCCATTCCCCGCCGCAGCGTACTCGGCGGCATGGCGGCCGCGGGAGCCCTTACGGTGGCTTCGCCTTACGTCGCGCGGGCGCAGCAAAGCGACATCAATATCGGGGTCTTGCTGCCGTTCACCGGTTCGCAGGG
>VAZM01000399.1 GCA_005883135.1 Alphaproteobacteria bacterium | reverse complement strand
CGCCTGCAACGCTCGTCGCAGTTAGCGGTCGTCCTACTCGGGCATCGGCACTGTCAAGGGAGAGCGCCACATTCTTTTGCGACCATTGAAGCGAGAAGGGCGTCGCACTCAATAACGCGGCTCCAACGATAATCCCAAGCATACTGAGCTTTTTCATGATCGTTCCTCCCTAATGATAACGCGCCCATATTGAGGCACCGCGGCGCGTGGATGTCCATACGGTGAAAGCGATGCCGACCTAATTCCGTCTGTCCTAGCGGAATTAGAGGATCAGAGCCAGGAGCAAGATCATCAGCCGCGTCTCACGCCGCTGCATCCCGGCCGTCTGGGGGGCCAAAGCGGACACTTATCGGCCGCTCCCTTTTCTTAGAAACGATGTTGTGCAGTCGTCGTAATTTCGGGCAGCGGCGCATCGCCTTTGATGGCCTCCTGACCCTGGTTTTTCTTCTCCCGCTTCCGCCGCAGCCCGCGCGATCATTGGGCAGGCTGGTGTTGATCGGGTTGCGGGTGACGTTCGCAGAGATCGTCAACACCGCCAGCACGCCAGCCAGCGAGCGAACATCGACACCGTGCCGATGGATAGTCTGAAAGCGCTTGACCTTGATCTTAGAGAAGCGACATCAGCCAGCGATTGCCGCGCCAAAGAGCTTGCATACTTTTCGATGAGCGTGACCGTCACCAGGATGTTGATCACTGGATCGAGCGGCATCGCGATCTCATCGGCGATCCCTCATGTCTAGACCAATCGCCGTCATTTCGAAGCGCTACGCAGAACGATGAGGTATCGACCAGCGAAATAGCACCACGCCATTCAACACGGTCATCGGCCCAACCCCAGCGGTTGCGTCCCTTAGCCGAGCGTCGTGTAGTTCAGAGCCGCGACTCTCGATAGTCTGCTTGGTGGTGAGGGCATAGGGGGCGAGCCGCATCGGCTCCTGACGAAGACGGAAATGAGCGGTCCGAATGGCAGTCGACCCATTGGCGCAGTTTTCAGCTAAATCGGCGGATCGAATCCTGGAACCGATGGACAGGATCTCAGAGGTCCTGTTCGGCTTGATAATGGCGCTTACCTTCACTTTGACCCTCGGCGTGGTGACCGCAGACACAATCCAAGTTCGGACCATGCTCCTCGGCGCGCTCGGCTGCAATTTGGCCTGGGGAATCATCGACGCCAGCGTGTTTCTCATGGCTCGTTTCAACCAACGGGGGCGCAGCGCCATGCAGCTGCGGGCGATGCGTGCGGCCGCTGATATCAGTGACGCGCATCGCGTAATCGCGGAGGCGTTGCCCCCCCTGCTGGCGTCGGCGCTCCCGCCGGACCAGCTGGAACTAATCCGGCAAAGACTCCTCCATTTGCCCAAGGCCGAGGGACCGCGACTGACAAAGCGCGACGGGCTCGGCGCGATTGGGATCTGCCTGCTCAGCTTCCTGTCGACCTTCCCGATCGTCATTCCTTTCATTCTGATCGGCGACGCGCGCTTGGCGCTGCGGCTGTCCAATGCGGTCGCGCTCGCAATGCTGTTCCTGTGCGGATATGCGTTCGGCCGTTGCGCCGGCTTTCGACCGTGGGCAACGGGCCTCTCGATGGTCGCCATCGGTGCGGTGCTGGTCGGCGTTGCAATCGCTCTGGGAGGATGAAAGCCGGCACGCCGCCCACGCCCGGCGTCAGCGCGGAAGCGTGACGGGCCTCGCGAGCCTCTGTTCACCTGGCTTGCGTTCCGCTGCCTCGACGGAGAACGTGACGTATGCGGTCCATCCTTCGAGCCGGTTCTTGGCGTCGAACTCGGAATAGGCTCTGAGATTGAGGTACCCCTCGCGATCCGCGACTGGAAAGAAAAACCCGATCTGCGGCCCGACCCCAGCAACGCGTGATCTGAACCCGCCAAGGGCGGGGCTCGCGCCGCTGTCGCCTGTCACTTGGTTGTAGACATAGCCGACGGCGCCTATGTGCAGTTTTTCCGTGAGATACGGCGAAATCGCCCAATCCAAATGTGCGTCGATGCCGCTCCGGTACTGGGTGTAAGGATTGATGAAGTTGTAGGTGAACCCGACGACCGCGGACCATTCAAATCCGACTTGCTCGTTCAAATAGGTGTAGCCGACGCCTCCGTCTGTTGCCCAATGCCCCAGTCCCATGCTCGCCAGACGGGTGGGATCGTAGACGCCGACGGGAACCCCGGCCGTCGCATAAAGCATGAAGTTGTGCACGTCATGATTCCACTTCAGCGTCGCAGCTGGATACAAGTCTCCGAATCCGAGGACGTAGTCGGAACGGCTTCCCGATAACGAGGCTCCGCCCGGCCCGGTCAGCGTTGCCGACACCGAGGTAGTGTTGCGTCCATACAACGCCGTCATTCCGACGGCCGCTTGTGCGCCGAGGACCGGCGTGGCGAACACATAGGTCGGAGTCACCATGACGAAATCCGTCGGCGACTTGATGCCAGTCTGAAACCCGCCGCCGCGTACAAAGCTTAAGCTTGGATTCGCGGCCGCCGTTGCATGGTAAAATGTGCTTTCGAATGACAACCCCGGATTCGAGGGTGCTGCAGCGAAACTGCCGAATTGCCCTTGGAGCCAGAAGCTTACGCCTGCTTCGTCCGCTGACGCACCATCAAAAAAAGCCAGAGGCAGAAGGACCGCGATCGCGCAGGCTGAACTATTTAGCGGCCAATCTGACCGACAAACGTCTCGCATCATCGCGCCCCAGATCGTCAAACTGAGCTTATTCGTCCGGCCCGGAAATTGGTGTTACCCGGAAGCCACACGTAAAGCTATTCGCGGTCCATCTGCACGATGAATTCGACGGGGTCGTCGAGCGATCCGCCCGGCGGAAGCACCGTGCCGCCGGTTTGCAGGTCGCGCCACTGCAGCGGACCGTGAATGCCGTTGAGAACGAAAACCGCGAGCCGCTTGGCTCGTTCGACCCGCACCTCCATGAAGCTCTGGAAGAACGGTGCACGGTTGAAATCGAACAGGCCAGACAGGGCCTCGATATGCAATGGCCAGGCTTTGAACCACTTAATCCAATACCAGAACGGCTGCTTCCATAACGGCATCTCGGCGTCCATCTTGGTCCGCAGAATGTCGCTGCGCGGGTAGAATGCCCAGTCGCTGACGGCGGGCTGTTTCGGAAAGTCCAGGGCCGTACCGATACTGAGGTAAGCCCCGCCGCCGCCATTGACGAAGTGGTGCATCACCTGCGTAGCATCGACACCGCCGATTTTCTCGCGATAATACTCGAAGTCATGCGTATCCCCGGCCATGGCGATCTTGACATTGTGGTGCGCCAAGAGGCGATAGAGCGCCGCGAAATTTTCCGACGCTTCGGAGACCTCATGGCCTTCCGCAGTCGGCGGAAGATCCCTCCCGCCGGCGAAGCGCGGATGGCCGACGATGGCCATAGCGAACTTGCCGCGGCTTCGGTCGAGTGCCCGCTCGATCCAAGCCCATTGTTTTTTGTCGATCGTGCGTAAGACGCCGGTGTCGATCGCCAGCAACGCGAAATCATCCGTCTGTAACTCGAAGAACGGCGCCCGCTGGGTGCCGACATCGACGCCATACTGACGACGCAGACGCGCCGCCTCCGACATCAGCTTGTCGATGCGGCGCGCATTGGTGCTGGTGAGTCCAAGATCGGCTTCGACCCGAGCTTCGATCGCCGCGCGTGCGGCCTTAGGGTCGAGGAAGTTTGCGTTGAACCCTTCCAGCG
>VAZM01000667.1:1066-1263 GCA_005883135.1 Alphaproteobacteria bacterium | reverse complement strand
CTCCGGCGTCTCGTAGGTCTCGGTGAGGCCCGGCCCGAGCCAACCGACCGGCCGCTTGCCGGTGAAGCGCTCGAGGATATCCATCGACCGTTTGATCATCGCCGCCTGGTCGTCGTGCTTGTGGATCGGCAGCTGATCGTAGGCGTGGCCCATGAATTCCCAACCGTCGCGCTTGGCCTGCTCGGCGACGCGGGGAT
>VAZM01000667.1:234-1002 GCA_005883135.1 Alphaproteobacteria bacterium | reverse complement strand
ATGCCGTATTCGTGCCACGACCAGTTCGGCACGTCAGGCAGCAGCGGTTGGCCGGTCGGCGCCGGTAACACCTGCCGGGCCATCGGGCGGGAAATATCCCACACTTCGTAATTGACGATGCTCCACAACACGACGCGTGCCCCGTCCGGCAGCTTGAGCGGCGGGCGATCGACGATCGCCGAATAGTCGCAACGCTCGCGCGGGATCATGTGGCTGGTCATCGCCGGCTCCTTCAGGCGCGCTTCAGGCTCGGGGTTTTCCGCGAAAGCCCGAGCGCCATGATCTCGTCGGCGCTCAGCACTTGCCCGAATGCGGTGTCGATGATGCGCAGCGCCCATCGATGGAAATCCGCGCCGTCCATCGTGTCGACGCAGTCGGAAACCACCACGACCGCATAGTCGCGGCAGCAGGCGGCGGCCGAAGTCGCGAGCACGCAGGAATTGGTGTTGACCCCGGTGATCAGCACGGTGTCGACGCCGTGCGCGCGCAAGCCGAGGTCGAGATCGGTGGCGAAGAAGCAATCGTAGCGCTTCTTGGCATCGATGACGAAATCCGACGGGTCGAACACCTCGGGCATGATGGTGCAGCCGGGGGAGCCCTTCAGGTTGTGGACGAGCACGTTGTTGCGCAGGTCGTTGGGGTCCTCGGCGCGGGCGCGCCAACCGGGATTGGCGCGGATCTCCTCGGCGTCGCGATAGGTCGCCACGCAATGGAACACCGGAATGGAAGCCGCCCGGCACCAGCGCAGGAATTTGGCGTTGGCGGCGA
>VAZM01000667.1:0-200 GCA_005883135.1 Alphaproteobacteria bacterium | reverse complement strand
CCGCGGTGCAGGTCGATGGCGATGACGGCTGGGTGCGGCTGCGCGATGCCTCGGATCATGGGGTCGGTCCCGGGCTGGTATGTCGGCCACCATCGTCGAATTCCGGGCCGATCGTGTCAATTGGACCAGGCGTGGCAGGGCCGGAGCAGCGTTACGGCGGCAGCGACAGCTTCTGCTTGAGCTCGGCAGCGCTCACGGGT
>VAZM01000060.1:12452-12888 GCA_005883135.1 Alphaproteobacteria bacterium | reverse complement strand
AACGCGCTCAGCGCGACCGCCGCGACCACGATGAGCGGAACCAGCAAACGCTGACCGCCGTTGCGCCGGTATAACGGCCGAGCGCGCTGTCGGTTGATGTGAACCGTCGTCATGGGCGCCGCGCTTTCGCGAATCAGTGCTCGGTCATAACTCATCAGCAATCAGGCTACGCGATGGCCGCATCCTGGTGCTGCGATTACCGGACGATGATCGATCACTACGAAATTAACCCTTCATTAAGGATGTTGTGGCGCGCAGCCTCACGATGTGCGAAGGATCGCGTGGGGACATCGGGGTGGGGCTCATGACAGCGGAACGGGTTGATTTTTTCGCGCTTGCGATCGGCTGTGCCATCGCCGGCTGCTGGAGCATGGTCTCCGGCGCGGTCGTGGTGATGGCGCTGCGGGCATTCGGTCTCGTCGCGGGCTGAACGCGT
>VAZM01000060.1:0-12406 GCA_005883135.1 Alphaproteobacteria bacterium | reverse complement strand
GCAATCTTCGAGCTCGACGGCGCGGCGCCGGACCTGCCGGCTGACGGCCGGTATTGGATCGCCGACAGCGCGGTCGTGATCGGGCGCGTGCGGCTCAAGAGCGATGCCAGCGTCTGGTTCAACGCGGTGCTGCGCGGCGACAACGAGTGGATCGAACTCGGCGAGCGTTCGCAGATCCAAGACAATGCGATGCTGCACACCGATCCGGGCTTTCCCCTCACGATCGGTGAGAATTGCGTCATCGGCCACAACGTTGTCCTGCACGGTTGCCGCATCGCGGCCAACAGCCTCATCGGCATGGGCGCGGTCGTGCTCAACGGCGCGAAGATCGGAAGGAACTCCCTCGTCGGGGCCGGCGCCGTGGTGACCGAGGGCAAGGAGTTTGCCGACAATTCCCTGATCGTCGGATCACCTGCCCGCGTGGTTCGTGCGCTCGATGAAAAAGCCGCGCGAGCGATCGCCGACGGCGCCGACATCTACGTGCGACGCTGGCAGCAATACGCCAAGGGACTGAAGCGAATCGGGTGACCCCCGGCGCCGCCGATTAAAGCCACCCTCGCCACTCGACCGACAACTGCGAAATGCGGAGCCAGCTCGCGAGCCGCCGGGCGCTATAGACGAGCGCTATAAAGCGGTCCGATCAAGAGAATGCGGGCGGGTTGCGGCCCCCCCCTCAATGCCTGGACCGGATCAGCGCGAGGTGGCGGTGGCGGCGGCCGGGCGCGAGTCGCCGAGCGCGATCCAAACGCTCGGATCGGTTTGCGACTGCCGCTTCACGAATCGGTATTCGGTCTCGGACCAGAGCAGGACCTCCTCCGTCTGGTTGTCGAGGATGAACTCGCCCTTGTCGGTCTTGACCGTGAGCACGGCATGGCCGTCGCCCTGCTTGTCACGCACGACGGTGATGAGCAGTGCCTGGCGCGGCCATCCCGCTTGCATCAACATCTTGCGCTTGAGCAGAACGTAATCCTCGCAGTCGCCATAGCCGTCGTCAGGATAATTCCAACGCTCGCTCACGCCCCAATGCTCCACGTCGGTGATGGGCTTGATCGCCTCATTAACCCATCGATTGATGCGCACAAGCTCGTTCCAGGCTTGGCTCGTCAACGCGGCATCGCGCGCCGCCAGTTCCGTTGTATCGCATTCCGGTGCGTACTCCGCGCAGAACTGGCTCCATCCGGCCGGCGCGCGGGCAGCCTCGCCGACCGAAATGAACAATGCCCGCTCGCTCGCCGCCTGGGCGGATGCGATTGACAGCATCCCTGCCGTTGCGAAGCCGGCGAGCGCGGCTCGCCATACTTCGCGAACACTCCAATTCATTATTGTGACCCTCCCTGGTCTTGAGGGCCACGTTTCCACAAACGATTTGAACCGCCGCTAATCCCGCAAAGTCAGTTTGAAGAGAAGCCGACTAAACTGCTGGACGAATGCTGCTATCATTCAAACCAAATTGGAATCAATACAATTTGAATCGAACGCCGGCATTAACCCACCGCAGCCTTTCACAGGGTCCCCCGCTGGGCGCGCGTCCAGCGGCGTTAAGGATTTTTCCGGCGGGCGCGCCACAGTGATGGAGTGAAGACATGAGCGGCGGAGTTCTCGCGGGCGGCGGACCGCGCCGCCCGGGCACCGCTTTCATTTACGGGGCGGTGACCCTTTCTTGCAGAAATCCAGTGGCAACGGATCCCGGCGCCGGTCCACCGCGCTTGCCCGAATGCGCGCAACCGCCTATGTGAACTCGGCCGGTCGCCTCCGATCACGTCAATAATCCAGCAGCACCCATGTTCGATCAGCCCCGCCGCGAACGGATGCTCAACGTGCCCGCGGCCATCGTCGTCTTGCTGGCCGTGCTCGGGCTCGTTCAGCTGTTGCTCATGTTTGTGCTGACTGCGGAGCAGACGACCGAGTTTCTGCTGCTCTTCGCCTTCATCCCGGCGCGTTACGATTTCAGCGTGCTCTCTGACGTGGCTTGGCCCGGAGGTTGGGCAGCGGATATCTGGACGTTCGTTACCTATGCGCTCATCCACGCCAATCTCAGTCATCTGATCTTCAATGCCGTGTGGTTGTTGGCTTTCGGCTCGCCGGTTGCGCGAAGATTCGGGCCGCTGCGATTCACGGCTTTTATGGCCATGACCGCTGCCGCCGGCGCCGCCGTGCATCTCGCCACCCACTTCGGCGAACTATTGCCGATGGTGGGCGCCTCGGCCGCGATTTCCGGAGCGATGGCCGCGGCGGCGCGGTTTGCATTTCAGCGTGGCGGCCCGCTCGAGATGTGGCGCGACCGCGCCGAGGCGTGTCGGGTACCGGCAGCGCCGCTGGCGGTAAGCCTTCGCGACGCGCGGGTGATCGCATTCCTGCTGGTCTGGTTCGGCGTCAATATTCTGTTCGGGGTGTTCTCGATGGGGATGCCCGGCGTCGAGCAGGCGATCGCATGGCAGGCGCATATCGGCGGCTTCTTGGCCGGTCTTCTGGCGTTTGCCGCATTCGATCCGGTCCCGGCCGCAGCCGACCCCGGCAAAGGGCCGGGGCCGACCTCGGCCAGCTGTTGAGCATGCCTGACCTGCGCACTTCGAGCGTAGCGGCTGTCGGCGAGTATCTTGCGGCATAGGGGGTTCCGGCGGATAATCTTACGAAGGTCAGCGCCGGCGAGCGCGGATGTCGCGTCCGCGCGCGGATGGCGCAGCTGACACGACGCAGCTCGATCGCAAGTCGAGCATTTCCGACACGGCGCTCCACGGGACGGAGCAACGCCGGTCGGAGGGAGGCGACCCATGCATGTCAATAATATTCTCTCCGCCAAGGGTGGCCATGTGGTCTCGATTGGGCCGACGGCGACCCTCGAAACCGCGGCGCGCACGCTCGCCGAGCATAAGATCGGCGCGCTGCTGGTGCTCGGTCCGGATCGGCGGATCGTCGGCATCCTGTCGGAACGCGATATCGTGCGCGTGCTGGCCGAGGAGGGTGCAGGCGCGCTAACCCAGCCGCTGTCTCAGGTCATGACGCGCAAGGTCTTCACCTGCAGCCCGTCGGAGACGATCGGCGTCATCATGGAGCGGATGACGGCGGGCAAGTTTCGTCATGTGCCGGTGATCGAGCAGGATCAGGTGGTCGGCGTGGTGTCGATCGGCGACGTGGTCAAGTACAGGCTCCAGGAGATGGAGCACGAATCCGCCGCGCTGCGTGATTATATTCAATCGGCCTGAAAACGTTGGCGCGTCGGATAATTCCCAGCATTTGCGGCAAACGCTAGTTGATGTTGATGCCGACCGTCTTGATCACGGCGCTCCATTTGTCGATTTCTGATCTGAGCAGAGCTTGTAGCTCGCCCGGAGAAGAACCAACGACCGTGTAGCCGTATTGCTCCAGCTTGCCTCTTGCCGCCGGATCGGCGAGAGCCTCGATGCTATCGGCACTCATTTTCCTGACGATCTCGGGAGGCGTCTTGGCCGGCACGAACAAAGCGTGCCAGGACGAGGCCTCATATCCCGGAACGCCGGCCTCCGCGATCGTGGGCAATTCCGGCACCACCGACTCTCTTTTGCTGCCGGTGACCCCGAGCCCGCGGATCTGGCCCGCGCGCATGTTTTCGAGCAGCGAGCCGCTGCCGAAATAACAGTCGATCCGGCCAGGGATGAGATCGTTCAGCGCGGGCGCCGCGCCGCGATAGGGCACATGCGCCATCTCGATTTTCGCCATTTGTCGGAACAGCTCGCCGGCCAAATGCGGCGCGCTGCCGGTCCCCGGCGAACCCAGCGTCATCTTGCCCGGATGCGCCTTCGCGTAGCTGATGAACTCCATAACCGACTTGGCAGGCGAGGAGTTCGGTACGAACATGAAGAGCGGAAACTTGGCAACAAGCGAGACCGGTGCGAGATCGGCGAGGGCATCGTAGCTAAGCGAGCGGTAAAGACTCCGATTGACCGCAAGCGAGGAGGTCGCATACAGCACCGTGTAGCCGTCGGGATCCGATCGGGCCACGGTTTCATTGCCGAGATTGGTGCCGGCGCCTCCTTTGTTCTCGACGACGACCTGGTGACCCCAGATTTTCGCAAGCTGCTCGGCGAGAACGCGGGCGCCCGTATCCGTCGGTCCACCCGCCGCCACCGGCACGATGACGCGCACGACACGGCTGGGCCAATCCAGCGACTTCTCGGCCCGCGCTCCATTGCCGACAAGGCGAGACGCGAGCACTGACCCGGCCGATACTGCGAGCAGACGCCGGCGCGTGAGCATGATCGCCTCGCTGCGTTTGGACTATTGTATCCGGGAATGTTGAAGGATAGCGAGCGGCACGGCGTTGGCTGCAAACGGGCTGGCGCGCGTCGGGCAGCGGCCGGACGTGAGGCGCTCGAAGTATCAATCCACCTTGATGGCGACCGCTTGCCGCGGCTCCTCAATCAGCGTGACCGCGGCCGCAATGACGCCCTGGGACCGGCTTTGCGGCGCCAAAGAGGCCAACACGGGCGATCGCCCCGGCTTGAACTTCGGACGTGCGGCGAGGATCGGCTTTTCGAAATAGTGGTAGAAAATGCTGCAAAAGATCGCGCAGCCGGCGACGTAGATGCAGAGCTGCACGAGGAGCGGGAGTTGTTGCAAACTCGGGCGCAGCAGAAGAATCAACATGATGTGAAAGAGGTAAACCGAGTAGGAAATTCGCCCGAGATATATGCAGAACCCGCCGAGATAGGGTTTGTCGAAGACCGAGCTCGACAGGTAGGACAGCGCAATCACCGACATGGCGAATGCAGCCGCGACGAATGGGAAGAGGTAACGGCTGCCACCCCCTTCAGGGGCAATCGCCCACATCGTGAGGCACAATCCCAGAACCGACAATCCAATAAGCAGGGCAGCCAGCACCGGGCGAACATAAGCTGCGGAACTTCTGCTCCACCTCGCCTCCAGCCGCTGAATGATCAAATACAAGAGGAATCCGTAACCGATCGAATCGATCCTGAACAGGGTGACGCGTCTTACCTGCGCATCCCAGGTCTGCAGGTCACCGAAGACGGTGCGAAGGGCGGTTATGGCAACGATGAACGCGACGACCACGATCAGCGCGAACTGCATGTCGACGCGCCGGAAGGCCTTTGCGCAAATGAAGATCAGAACGGGAAAAGTGACGTAGAACCACTCCTCGACCGAGAGGCTCCACGCGATCGGGAAGTAGTCCCTGATGTTGTGCTGGCCATACGCATTCTGCACGTAGAACGCGTAACGGAAGAAGTCGCCGGTCAGGAGCTGGTCGACCAATACCGATATGGCGGCCAATGCGACGAGGAACGGCAGTATCGTTCGCATCCAGCGGCGCACAAGGAAGATCAACAGGTTCACCAGCCGGCCGTCCCGGCTGCAAAACATGATCTGCGGCGCCAGCACAAATCCGCTCAGGATGAAGAAAACTTCGACCGAGAGGACCGAGACCGCTTCCGCGGTTGGCCAGTCGGTCGAATTCAGCACGAAATAATGTGGGATCGCGACGCAGAACGCCGCCGCGCCTCTCACCAGATCAAGAGAGGCAATCCTTTCGATCCTAGATGACCCCATGCCTGACAACTGCCCCGAAAGAATTCGCCGTTGGCTCAGCGAGCGGAGGAACTCGACACGAGCTGGTACAGCTTTGGAATGTCGATCGAGCCCTTGGCGAACAGAAACAGCCCGCCGATGAGAACGATGCAGAGCAAGATCGGTGCGAGCGAAATCTTGCCTATGGGCGTGGATATCTTGAACATACGGGAATCTCTATGTCATATTGATCTTAATGCACGCACCGCCGCAGGCAATCTCATCTAGCTGCGCCGTTTCGGTTCGATCCGCGCACTGCGCTTTATGCATCGCCAAGCCTCTCAACTCGGCCCGATCAGCCGACAAACCCTGATCGTGCGCGTCGCCTCGATTGTCGCGCTCGTGCGTGGCCTGCTCGTTTTCGGCTTCATCATGGCCGCGGTGCTGTGCGTTGGAGAAGTTCTGCTTCGCATCTTGGATTTCTCCGCCATTCGCATTCCGGAAAACTCGAGTGTCGTGCTCAATGGCGGCGACGCCGTTCAGCCCGATGCCGAATTGGGCTGGGCGCAGATCCCCAATGTCGTTACCCAGTCTACCACGGCAAATCGCACGGTCTCGGTGCGCCACAACAGCCTCGGCCTGCGTGAGAAAGAGCTCAACGATGACGCGTCGGGCGGGACCTTCGTATTCCTCGGCGATTCCATGGTCTGGGGCCTCGACGCGGAGGTCGGGGAACGCTTCACCGATCTCCTGCAAAATGAGCTGCCGCGGTATCGGATGGTCAATGCCGGCGTTCTCGGGTTTGGCACCGACCAGGAGTTGCTGTTGGTGCAGCGGCTGTGGAGTAGGCTTAAGCCGCGAGTCGTCGTCCTCACCTTCTCCAACGACAACGATCGGGATGATAACACGAGCAGCCTTCGCTATCAGACCAACTACAAGCCGTATTTCGCCCAGGTTGCCGAAGGTGAATGGCAAATTCGTGGCTATCCGTTGCCGCCGCCGACGCGCGCCTATGTGAGCGGCAAGCCGTGGGTCGAGAAGTTTGCTCTGGCGCGAGCCGCCGGGCTTGCCTGGGCCGGTCTGCGCTACAACGAGCTGATCGTTCCCGATCCGACGGAAGATTTGGTCGAAATGTTGCGGCGGACCGCGCAGGCGCGGGGCGCCGTTCTGGTCGTCGGTCTGCAGCGCCGCGATGCAAAGCTCGAAGCCTATCTGCAGTTGCGACATGTTCCCTATGTCACGCTCGAAGATGCGGCGCGCTATGAACTCGCCGGCGGGCATTGGACGCCGGATGGCAACCGCCTGGTCGCAGGCCGATACCTCGGACTGTTCGAGAAGGCGGGAATACTGTCGGCGCTCGCGCAACCGACAGATTTGTCGGCGTTGACCGAGCGCAACGGCCGCGCGATCGCCGAGATTGCGGCGAGGCTCGATCGCGTCGGCGCCTCCCGCGCGGACCTCATCGCTGCGAGCACCGAGCTCGAGCCCATCCGTGCCGCGTTGCACGCCTTGGCGGCGAACAGCGAAAGGGAACAATCACCGCAATACGCAGCCGCCGTACAACGCGCAGGCCCGCTCGCATCGGAGGCCGATCGACTCGCGGGCCGAATTTCCGCGTTGCGGAGAGAACTTTCCAGCACAAACCCGTGGATACCGTCCGCGAGCGTGCTTTCGCCCTCGCTCTGGTTGCAGGCCGCCGCGGCGCTGCCACCCGCGCTCGAGCGATTGGTCGGGCAGGGGCGGTTTTGGATCGCCGCGGTGCGTGACGGCGGCGGGGCCTGGCGCGGCACGGCGGTGCTGCTCGTCCTCACCGTGCTCTACATCGTGATGGGAATCGTGTGGCTCTGGTGGCGGCAGCGCATCATCGCGGCGGGGGACGGCGACGCATATTTCGCCAAAACCCTGTCTTCCCTGCGCGGCTTCCTGCGCATCGCCCTGACGCTGCCGATTGTCGTGATCATCGTCGGCGAGGCGCTCGAAGTTCGCATGTTCGAGATTTCCCGCAGCGTCTACATCGGGACTATCGTTGCGTCCTTCGGACAAGCCGTCGCTTTTGCGGTTCTCGCGCCGCAGGCGCGGTGGCGGCGGCTGATCGGCGCTGACGATGGCATGGCGCGCGGGCTTGCGCTCGATCTTGGCGCTGCCGCCATATCACTGGGTTGGTTCTACATCCTGCTCGGGATGTGCCGCGCCGTTGCTGCACCGGCGGTGCTGTCGACCGCAATAAACATGCTATTCGTCATGCTCATCGCCGCCATTCTGCTGCACGCCTTGCTATTGACCCGCCGCGCGGCCGGCGGCGAACGCGTCTGGAGTTTGCGTCAACGGTCGGCGGTGGGTGTCGCCGGCTGGATTTGTCTCGCGCTAATGGTGCTCGCGCTCCTCGCCGGATACGGCGCCTTGGCTGCGAGTTTCGCCGCGTTTGTGGTGTCGTTGGTCGCCGCCATCGGCGCGCTCTACTTGCTATACGCGGTCGGAAAGGTTCTTTACGTCGATCGCTACGCTCCGAACGGGCCGCGTGAGGCAGCGCTTGCCGGCAATTTCGGTCTGGCCGAGGGATGGCTCTGGCTGGGTGAGGGGCTCACGACCGGGGCCATTGTGGCGGGGATCGCGTTAGCGGCGTTCGTTCTGATCGTCCGACCGTGACGGGGGACTCGCAACGGGACGACGAGCGAGATCAGCGGGATAGATTCCTCGCGTCACTCGAAAATCTGCTGCGCGATCTGCCTGACAAAAAACGATGAACCGGCCGCGCTGAAATGCGTGAGGTCGACTTGCACTATATCTTTCGCCGCGTCTCCCAAGCGCACGAGGCACCCGTTGTCGTTGCAGAGCGCGTCGTAGGCGGAGATGTATGCGACGCCCAAGCTGGATGTGATGTCGCGGAGCTGCCGATCGACCGCGAGCGTCCTGGTATCGAAGCCGGACAGCCGGTCCGGTACCCCATGCCGCGGATCAGCCCGGTAGGCTTTGTACAACATCACTTGCGGCGGTTGTGGCCAGGCTGGAACCGAACCGACAACGACAATCCGCGACACGCCGAGCCGCTGAAAACCACGCACAGTGTCGCTGATTCGTTGCAGATGCTTATATTGCGGCCAGGCCGCGCCAATAACGACGATGTCCGGTTTGAGTTCTGCAAATAACGCGTCATTGTCGGCTGCGAGCTTGCGACATTTTTCTTGGTCGTTTGGCTTTATGTCTTCCAGCGGCGCGCAACCCCAGCCCCAACCGGCCAGCGACAGCCGGAAACTTCGCTCGTTCTGAAGCAGCCGCAACCCGGCCAGCAGGTGGTGAGCATGCGAGTCGCCGTAAACCAACAGCTTTGGACCCGCGGAGTTTTTGGATTCATCGGCAGGCGGATCATCCGCTCCCGCGGCGAGCGGCGTAAGGAGAGCTTGAACTTCCTTGGGATAGCGAATGGTCAGCCCTCCGATTTGCGCAATTGCAAACCCGACGACCGCGATCACGGCCAATGAAGCGCCCAAAGCCGCGGTCGTCCGCCGCGCGGTGTATCCGGATCGGCGTGCACGAATGGGCCGCTCGATGAATCGATACGTCAGCCACGACAATAGGAACGTCAGCCCAACCGCGATGATCGCGGTCGTGCGCAGGTACTCATTGCCATGCTCGTTGCGTATCGCCGTGCGGGCGAGAACCAGAAGCGGCCAATGCCACAGATACAGCGGGTAGCTGATCAGGCCGACGAACACCAATTTGGGATGCGCGAGGACAACGCGATTAAGCCATGCCTGCGAGCCCGCCCCGATGATGAGGAACGTCCCCAACACGGGCAGCAAGGCCCACCAGCCAGGGAAAGCATCCTCGCGGGCAAAACTGATGCCGGCGAGGATGAGGAGCATCCCGATTGCCGCAGAGACATCGTGCAGCGGAAGTGCCGAAGCGGAATGCACTGGTAAAGCGAAGGTGCGGCCATACAAATGGGCACATGCCAACAGGGCGCCAGCGATGAATTCCCAGAACCTCGTCAAGGGAAGATAGAAGGTAAACGAGGGATGGCTGCCAACCAGGGCGATGTTCAAGGCAAATGAAGCGAGCCCGATCAGCACCAACCAAGAACTCAGCGCTTTGTAGCGCCAGAGCAAAAGCAGAAGCGCGGGAAAGACGATATAGAACTGTTCCTCGACGCCCAACGACCACAAGTGCAACAACGGTTTGGCAGCGGCCGGCAGGTCGAAATAGCCGACTTCGGCATAGTTGAGGATATTCGCCGCGAAACCGGCACCGGCCAGCGTATGCCTTCCGAGCTCGGCATATTCGGTCGGCGGCAAGATGAACCAGCCGAGCACCCATGTGGCCAATAGGACCACGATCAAAGCGGGGAAGAGTCTGCGGATGCGTCTTGCGTAGAATTCGGCGAAGCTGAAGGAGCCGCCTTTCAAGCCGGTCAGGATCAAGCTTGCGATCAGGAATCCGGAGATGACGAAGAAAATGTCGACGCCGGCGAACCCGCCGGGCATGAACGACGGATTGGCGTGAAATCCGATGACGGCCAGGACTGCGATGGCGCGGAGACCGTCAACGTCGGCGCGATACGGAAGCTCCGGCATTCCGGCCCGCTTCACGGTCGTCGGAGCTGGGACGGCACCCAGTTCTTGCCCCAGTGCTGCAAAACGGAACATCCGAGAGCGCCACATTGTCCTGACCGGCTGCCATGCCCTCGGCAGCCCTGCTCAACGGCGACATCGCCTGGTAAGCAGGCAACCTTAAGGCGCTAGCGCGTGATAATGGGTGGGTGCCCCTTGCTTTAGCTTGGCCCGGCCCCATCCCTCGCCCGATCGCGGGGATCTCAGACATAGAATAACGCGGGGCACCACCCGGCTCAAAGAGGGCTGACCGGCAGGTTGCAGACATTTGGCTAGGCCCGGGGCAGCTCCCGGACGATAGGCTGCCGTTGGATGACGCGGGGGAGGGGGCGTCAGATCGGGCTCGAACCGGCGCCATTTTCTCTGTCGGGGGCCTACTGAGCCGCGGGCAAGTGTTTCGCCCTTGGACCGCGAATAGCTATGGTGCGCCGGTGCCGGGAAACACGGACCGTCCGATGAACAGAAAACAGCGCCGCGCGATGCGCATGCAGGGCCGGGAGGTCGCCGCTGCTGACGGCCGAACTCAGCCATCGGTGCGCGCGCAAGCAGGCCGGCTGTTCGGCCAAGCCGTCTGGCACCAACACCATGGAAAGCCGAACGAGGCGGCCAGCTTCTACAGGCAGGTCCTGGAGCTCGACCCCGATCACGCGGAAGCCAGCAACAATCTCGGTTGTCTACTTCTCGTGCAAGGCAAGCGGTCTGCCGCGGCTCCCTACTTCGAGCGCGCGTTGATGCTTCTGCCGCAGCTGTTCGATGATTTCGACAGCGTCGCGGCGATGCTCCTCGCCGTGAATCCTGCACTGGGTGAGGATATCGAACGCGCGACACGCGCGTGGCCGCAGCGGTTGTCGACGGGCGAGATGCTGGGAGCCTCCGGCTTCACCGCCATCTGCGCCGATGCGCTGCTGCGCCGTGTGCTCGAATCCACCACCATTCGCCACGTCGGCCTTGAGCGGCTTCTCACGTCGTTTCGCCTGGAGTTCCTCCACGCCGCCGCCGCCACCCATGCCGATGGTTTCGCTGACGACGTTTTGGATTTTTCCGCCGCGCTGGCAAAACAATGCTTCATCAACGAATACATTTTCGCGACCACTGCCGAGGAAGCGGAGCAGGCGCAAGAATTGGCGCGGATGCTGGTCGAGGCGCTCGCGCGCGACTCGGAGGTGCCGCCGTTATTGCCGAGCGCGGTCGCGATGTACTTTCCGCTGCATTCCCTGCCCAACTCGCAGGCGTTGCTGAAACGGACCTGGCCCGCCGCTTTGACCGACCTGTTGCGTCAGCAGGTGCATGAACCGCAAGAGGAAGCGCAATACCGCGAGCTGATCCCGCGCCTGACGACCATCGATGACGACGTCTCCATGCAGGTGCGGGGGCAGTACGAGGAGAACCCGTATCCCAGATGGGTCCATGCCGCCTTGGCGAGCGAGCCGATCGCGCTCGACGAACACCTTCGCAGTCAATTTCCTTCGGCTCCCTTCCGTCCTTTGGGTAATGCCGACGGCATCGACATTCTCGTGGCCGGGTGCGGCACCGGCCGGCATCCAATCGAAGTGGCGCACAAATATAAGGCTGCTCGCGTCCTGGCGCTCGATCTCAGCCTCAGCAGCCTTTGCTACGCGAAAAGGAAGACGCCTGCGGCGGCGGCGAGCAAGATCGAGTACGCCCAAGCCGATATTCTCAAGCTCGAATCGATCGGCCGAAGCTTCGACTTGGTCGATGCCAGCGGCGTGTTGCATCACCTCTCCGACGTGAAGGCGGGCTGGCGCGTCCTGCTCAAGCTGCTGCGGCCAGGCGGCTTCATGCGGGTAGGGCTGTACAGCGAGCTGGCGCGGCGGGGCATTGTCGCCGCCCGCACCTTCGCGCTCGAGCGCGGGTACCATCCGACGGCCGATGAGATTCGCCGCTGCCGGCAAGACCTGTTGGCCTCACCCCTGAAGGATGTGGCCAGGGCGGGCGATTTCTTCAGCACCAGCGAATGCCGCGACCTCCTGTTTCACGTGCAGGAGCACCGACTGACGATTCCGGAGATCAAGTCGTTTATCGGCGAGAACGGGTTGATGTTCATCGGGTTCGAATTCGCGCCCCGAATGACGCAATACTACCGCGATCTCTTCGGCGGCGATCGTTTCCTCCGCGATCTCGATCGTTGGCATCGGCTGGAGGTGGAAAAGCCCGACACATTCGCCGGCATGTACCAGTTCTGGCTGCAAAAAAACTGAGAGCGCAACGCGCTGGCGGTTGCTTCGACAGAAAGCGGCTCGACTTGATGCATCGCCCGCACTTGCGTGCTCCCTATG
>VAZM01000395.1 GCA_005883135.1 Alphaproteobacteria bacterium | reverse complement strand
TCAATGCTGCGCGTGCAAGCACCCCGGGCTAGACTGGGCACCGCTAGACCCGATACCGGGCTGGAGCGGACGCGTGCAGTCTTCATCCAGCCGTCTGTTCGCCGCGCTGTTCGAAAGGTCTCGTTTGCCGTCGCCTCGCTTGCCACGCTAGCCATCGCATGGCATTTTTCCGTGGGCACGCTGTTCAATTCGATGCTCGTTGCATCGCCAGAGGCGACATTTGCCAAGATCGGAAAAATGCTCGCCTCTGGCGAGTTGGTGCTGCATGTCGGGGTAAGCCTGCGGCGCGTTCTGATCGGCTACATTATCGGTTGCGCGCTTGGCATTTTGCTCGGCGCCGTCCTCGGTCGAGTCCGGATAATAGCCGAGTTCGTCGATCCCGTGATCGAGCTTATTCGCCCGATCTCACCGGTGGCAATGGTACCTCTGGCCATGTTGTGGTTCGGCATTGGCGAACTTTCAAAGTACTTCATCATCATCTATGCCACCGTCATCATCGTCCTGTTGAATACTGCGGCTGGCGTGTCGCGC
>VAZM01000394.1 GCA_005883135.1 Alphaproteobacteria bacterium | reverse complement strand
GATTACCAGGTATTCCGCAAAGTGATCCTGCCTTCGGCTGTGCCTTACATCTTGACTGGCATGCGCGTAGCGCTCGGGTTCTCCTTCATGGGGATCGTCGCTGCAGAGCTAATTGGTGCGCGCGAAGGCTTGGGCTTTCTGATCATGAATTCGCAGCTCCTTCTGCAGACTGATCAACTCTTCGTCGGACTACTGACGCTCGGCGTCCTTGGACTTGTCGTCGATCGTGTTTTTCGCGCAATCATCGCCCGCAGCATGCGGCGATACATGCGGTCAGATGAGCTGATTTGAGGGTAGTAGTAATGATACAACCTATATGTGCACACGTTTCGAACGACCTCGTGCCCGTCTCACTTCTGACGGGGTTCCTCGGCAGCGGTAAAACGACCGTGCTCTCCCGTTTTTTGCGCCATCCGGGAATGTCCAATACCGCTGTGATCATGAATGAGTTCGGCGAGGTAGGTCTCGATCATGAGCTTTTGCAGGCACCAGAAGACGAGGTCGTTCTCCTCAATAATGGCTGCCTATGCTGCGCAGTTCTCGGTGACCTGATAACGACGTTACAGAAGTTGAACCTCAGGCGAACGACCGGAGAGATTCCGCCGTTTGAACGAATTGTGATTGAAACGAGCGGGCTTGCCGATCCAGCACCGGTCTTGCACACGCTGATCACGGACCCGGACGCAACGCTGTGGTGTCGGCTTGATACGATTGTCGCGGTCGTAGATGCGGTCAATGCGCCGACGCAGCTGGACGCTCACTTCGAGAGCGTCAAGCAGATCGCGGTTGCGGACAGGATCCTCCTTAGCAAGACCGACTTGCGGACCACCAACGCTGTCAACGAGCTCGTGGTGCGCCTGCGGCGTCTTAATCCGAGTGCGGTTGTAGAGCAGGCAATCCGGGGGGAGGTCGGTCCCGATATTCTCTTCCGCGGTGGCTCGCCGCGCGAAGCGAATACAGATGCTGCGCTGCAAGTCTGGTTAGATGCGGCTCACCGAGACGAGACAGCGCACACGCATGAAGCAGAAACCGGCGAGAACCCGTCCGCACCGGATTGTGTCGATCAAATCGATGATCATCACTTACATGACAGCGATATTCGCACGTTCT
Source organism: Alphaproteobacteria bacterium (assembly GCA_005883135.1). Taxonomy (GTDB): domain Bacteria; phylum Pseudomonadota; class Alphaproteobacteria; order Rhizobiales; family Xanthobacteraceae; genus VAZQ01. Next base: position 2,369 of record VAZM01000394.1, on the reverse strand, counting down.
CATTCTGGCTCGACCAACCACTGCATCCTGTCGGACTCCAGATGTGGTTCGACCAGATGGCAGCCCTGCGAGGCCCCAATTTGCTGCGTGTCAAAGGCATTCTCAACGTGGAAGGCCGCCCGACCGCGGTGCACGCCGTGCAGCATCTGTTCCATCCGCCCGAGGAGCTCGATCGATGGCCGAGCGATGACCGACGTTCACGCATCGTCTTCATCACGCACAAGCTCCAGCGCGCTGATATCGAGGCGAGTCTCGCAGTTCTGAGTTTCCGGCCGCAGACCCTGGAGTTGAGTCCAGGGAAGATCACTGCAGCGACCTTCGGCGAGTTCAGCGCCGCGATGAGGCGCATGTATCGAATCGATGCAAACTGAATGAGCTGAATATACTCTAGGCACGTCAGTATCCCAGCGCACAGTTCGAGGCTTCCAACAGGAGAATCTCATCCGATGAACGGCACGCGCGCAAAGGCAATCAAGGGCAAGACCCTCATCGACGGCAACGGCGGACCTGTTATGGAAGATCCCATTATCTTGTTGGAAGGGAAGCGCGTCAAGTCGGTCGGATCTGCCAATCAGATAACGGTTCCACGAGACGCTGAAGTGGTTGACGCCAGCCACTGCACGTTGATGCCTGGCATGATGGATCTGCACATCCATCTGTGCATGTTCAACAACCGGACCTTCAAGAACTATCGGGTTGCGCAGTGGGAGATCACGCCCGAGCTGCAACAGCTCTATGCGCTGTTTCACGCGCAGCTGTGCTTTGAAATGGGGTTTACGACACTGCGCGATCTAGGTCTCACCAGCACGCGCGGCCTGCTCACGGAGCATATGTGCGCCGTGCGCGACAGCATCAATGCCGGCATTCTCGCGGGTCCACGTCTGGTGATCGGCGGCTTTACCTATATGACCGGCTCGCATCTCGAGCTGATTCTGCCGCGCGCCGCGCTGCATCCTGGATTCCAGAGCGCAGACGGGCCGTGGGAGCTGCGCAAGCTCGCGCGCACCAATCTGCGAGCAGGGTGCGACGTCATCAAGACCTGTGCTTCCGGCGGCGGTGGCACCGACAAAGAGGAGCCTGACGTCCGCAACATGACTCAGGAGGAGCTCGATGCCATCGTCGACGAGGCGCACGCGCTGCATAAGTCATGCGCGGTGCATTGCTTCACCCCGGAAGCACACCGCATGGCGCTCAAGGCCGGCGCGGACACGATCGAGCATATGGTGTTCCACGACGAGGACTCGAAGGAGAAGATCGTACAATCAGGTGTCTGGATGACGCCAACGCTCGCCCATCGTACCGATCATGCAATCGAAATTCGACGTCAGATCGGAACCCCGCAATTCACCCTAACCAAGATGAAGAGCATTCAACCTCACTGCTTCGACACATTTCAGAAGTTCCACAAGTCGGGCGTGAACATTGCCATGGGCACCGACATGGGATTCGAACCTGGCATGGGCAGTAACGCCTTTGAGCTGGAGATTTATGTGAAGCTCGGCATGTCTCCTATGGAGGCCATCCTGACTACGACCAGGAATGCGGCGCGTGCCCTCAAAATGGACCGCGACATCGGTACCATCGAGCAAGGCAAGCTCGCCGACATCGTCGCCGTGGATGGTGATCCGCTGGCCGATATCCGTATTCTGCAGGAGCGCAAGCGCATCCAGATAGTGATGAAGGAGGGCGACATTTTCGTCGATCGCCGGCCTGGCAAAAGCCGAGAAGTCGTGCACGCTGAACCCGACACCTGGAAGATCGTCGACGCGTGAGGAAGTCAGACTGTTTCCCAAAGGTTTATTCGGTCTCAGACCACCCTCATCTCCGAGCTTAAGTTCCGGTGCGGCTGCGGACGCTTGCCTTCCAAGCCCCAGGGAACCTTGGAGGGCTGGGTTTCGTTGTAAGTTGGGGGGCCAACGAAGGAACCGTTATGAACCCGAGTGAACAAAAGCCTGGCCAGCAAAGCCAAAGTGGCGGCCAGCAAGGTGGCGGACAGCAGAAGCCGGGCCAGCAGGGTGGTCAGCAGAACCCCGGACAAGGCGGCCAGCAAGGCGGCGGACAGCAGAAGCCAGGCCAGCAGTCTGGACAGCGCTAATTTTTCCTCTACGAGAATCCTTTCCCGGCTTCGAGCCGGGATTTTTTTATTCTGAATCCTTTCCCGGCTTCGAGCCGGGATTTTTTTATTCTGATTTTCTGACGCAGCAATACATCACGCGGAAGGCGTCTTTTCGATTCGATTTGTTTCACGCTTTTTGCTCCCTCTCTCGCTTCGCGCAGGCATGCAAAGTCTCTTGCCAATAGTAGTAGTTCGTGTTGGCTGAATTGGTTCCTGCGGATTGTAAATGCGACGAAGTGCGAGCCCGTCCGTG
>VAZM01000393.1 GCA_005883135.1 Alphaproteobacteria bacterium | reverse complement strand
CCGACCATCCCTGGCTTCTCTCCACCATCGCCGGCGCGTGCGCGGTCGCCGGCGCCAACATCGTCGACGCGCAGATCTTCACCACCACCGACGGGCGCGCCCTCGACACCATCTCGGTGACGCGCGAGTTCGAGCTCGACGCCGACGAGGCGCGCCGCGCCGCGCGCATCATCGATTCCATCGAACGGGCGTTGTGCGGCGACCTCAAGCTGCCGGAGGTGGTGGCGAAACGGGAAACGGAAAAGACCCGCCTCAAAGCCTTCGCGGTGCTGCCCGAGGTGACCATCAACAACGGATGGTCGACCCGCTACACCATGGTCGAGGTCACCGGGCTCGACCGGCCCGGCCTGCTCTTTGAGTTGACGGCAACCTTGTCGAAGCTTTCCCTCAACATCGCCTCCGCGCACGTCGCGACCTTCGGCGAGCGCGTGGTCGACGTGTTCTACGTCACCGATCTGTTTGGGGCGAAGATCACCTCGGCGACGCGCCAGGCCACCATCAAGCGCGCCTTGATCACGCTGCTCTTGCCCGCGCCTGCGCCGGCGGCACGGCCCGCCGCGGCGGCGGTCTAGACCTTCGCTCCGGATTCGCCACTCGCGCCGAAGTTGTAACGTTCCCTGTAAAGAACAGGCCGGAAACAGGGACGCCTCGCGGGCTATCGTTTTGTACATCCACAGGTTGCTCTCGCCCGCCCTCATGCTGAGGAGCATCGCAGCGCGACGCGAGCGCCAGTGCTTCCACCACCCAAACCGCGCTGCGATGCGTCTCGAAGCATGAGGGCGCATCCAATCTCTCGTCCTCATCCTTCGAGACGCGCGCACGCGCGTTCGCGTTCGGGGCAAGTATCTCGCATGCGCGCTCCTCAGGACGAGGACGAACCGCGCGTGCCACCATCTCACGATGTCAAACAGCCAATTTTCTTCGTTCCCGCGGCGCGTTTCTGCGCCCGGGTCTTTGCATCTTTGCTTCGCTCACCCGAATCGAGGGCGGCGGAGCGCCGAGAGACGTTCGGGCGCAACGGCACCCGTTGAGCCTGCAGATGACGCCGCAGGCAAGGCGCCTAGCGAGGCGCCTTGCGTCCCATGACGCGGGACGCTCGCCTCTCGGCGCTCCACCGTGGCGGTTTTGGGCTCCGGGGCCGCGCTTCTCTCACCGGCATTTGCGCCGGATCGGTCACAGCGAGCTCCTCGCACCCAGGTCGTAGTGCCCGGACGGCGGGTCCCAAGCCTCCCGAGACGGGCGGTTACGAGCCGCCGCCGCAGGACGCCACTCCTCGCTCCGCCTTCAGGATCGTCTCCGGAGACGCCCCTCAATGAGCGAGGATGCGAAGCGTATGATGAATTCAATAAGTAGTCAATACTTATATGCGAATCGAGCTCGAGCTTGCGTCCTTCACGACGGAAACACCTCGGTTCGAGTCTCATGGGAACGCAAATGAAATCAATAACTTCGTCCGTCCGAAATCGTCTCAGATCAAGAATCGACCAAGAGATAGAATGCGGTGCTCTTCCCGTACAACCAGGGTTTTGGCGGGAGGCTCGGCAAGAATATAAAATCTGGGCAGCGAGTGAAATGCGCAGACGTTGATGAGGCCGCCGTGATGTCGGAAGAGACTAGTCCAGATGCCTCTGAGCGGATCGATCTCAAGCAGGCAATCCGAGTAGCCAAGGCGCAAGTTGCCGACATGCTTGAAGGAGAGTCTTATTCGCAACTTGGTCATGAAGAAGTAAAATATGACGATCGGAATGACGAATGGCTGATCACGTTGGGATTAAATCGTCCCTGGAACATCGAGAAGGAGGCTAGGGGTTCAATCGCATATGGCCTTCCTACATCAATTACGCGACAACTCCGTTCATATAAGAAAATTCGTATAGATGGCAAAACCGGCCGATTCATTTCCATGGAAGGCCACGACTGATGCCAACGTCAATATTAATCGACGCGAACCTGCTAGTTCTTCTTGTCGTTGGGCTTACTGATAAACGCTTGATTGAGCGACATAAGAACGTCAGTAGCTATGATGCAGACGGCTTCGATCTGCTTGTCGAGAAGCTGAAAGAGTTCTCCGAAGTTCTGTTGACTCCAAACACACTTACAGAAGCTTCTAATCTCTTGAGACAGATCGGCGAGCCGGAGCGTGAGCGGCTTACACTTACGCTAGGTGAGTTCATCAAAGGACGCCCGGAGCGCTACATTCCAAGCGAGGAAGCGTCGAACGAGGCAACCTTCGTTCGATTGGGGCTTACCGACGCGGCCCTAATGAATGTTGGCCGTGTGAGCAGACCCGTTTTACTTTCGGCCGATCGCGATTTGTATTTGGCCGCCTCCCAAGAAGGCTTCGAGGCGCTAAATTTCGCCCACCTGTATGATGCTAAATTCGGATGAGACTCGGTGCTTGGCCCCGCTTTGCCAGAGATGAAACTGGCGCTGCACCGCGCGCGAACGCCTAAGCGAAGGCTTGCAAGCTAATTGTGGGCCGGACTATGTTCGAGCCCATGCAAGACATAGAACAGCTCAAAAAACAATTGGCCGAACTATCCGATGTCATTAACAGTTTCAAATCGGAAGCCGTTCAGCTGAAGATCGTCGAGTTCATCTTCCGAGGCGGCATCTTGGAGGCGCCTGCATTCCCCGGCAATGCCGATGCCAACGAACAGCGCAGCCGACCTCGGAAGAAGAGGTCCTCACGGCGAGCGTCCCCTAGTACTTCTGCCGACGAGAAACCCAAAACTGGCAAAGGTCGATCCGGCAGCGGCAAGGGGGCGAACGCAACCCTAACATACTTGATCGAAGGTAACTTCTTCGATCAGAAGCGAACGATTGGCGACCTCGTGGATCACTGTGCACACACATTAGCCCGTCGATTTAAGCCGAATGAATTTTCGGGTGCCTTAGCTCGGCACACAAGGAACGGAGTGCTCAAGCGCACGAGGAACTCTGACGGTCAGTATGAATACTACAAATAAGGCTCCTTTAGACCAAGCACTTGTCGTGATGGCGAGCCAGTGATGGTGAGTTTAACGGAGAGCGACTTATTGAATCGTTTGCAAATGTACCAGCAGGAAGCCGAGCTTCGCCGTTTTGCAGAACCGCCCCTAAGGCGCCGTTGACCGGACCATCCTCAATAGGAAAACCCCAGAATGCGTCCAGGGCTTCGAGGAGCTAGGAAAGGCTCGTGAGGCCAAAACACGCAAGCAAGACGGTGTAAAAATTCGGCGCGGGTCGCTTAGGGATTCCGCCCCGCCCAGAAAGCCGCTTGGGGCCGCATCATGTCACATCGAATACCGCTTCAAGATTGTCTCAGCGACGAACATCTCGCCGGCATCGGTCTGATCGTTGCAGAATGGGCACATGTCGAGCAACTGTTAAAGATGGCTTTATGCAACCTAATGGATGATAGCCCAGCCGGGTCCACGCGCACCCGCTTGTTTTGGGTGGTCACGGGGATGGACGTTCGCGCCACTATTGGTCTGATCAAAACGCTTACCCGCATCAAAATCAGCTCGGAAGAACAACTCACACGATTAGACAAAATCTTGGACGGCATAGAACGCTTGAAACAGTGGCGCGATATTGTTGCTCATGCAACTTGGCACAAGGGCGATCGGGCAGGCACTATCAAACCGTTCGGAATAAAAGCGGTGGGTAAAGTAAAATCTCTAAAAGGAGAAGTCTCGGCACGAGCTCTTCGAGCAATGGCATATGTGATTTATCGCTACGGAACTCATTTGGTCGGCTTCTTCCAGGATCACGGACTTATGAAGAGGAACGAGACAGAAAGGCAGAGCACGGGAGACTGAACCTCCACGCCTTTCCCGCGCTCTGCCGGTATTCGGCGCGGTCGGTCTAAGCTGCCGCCGGCAATCGCCTGATGATCTTGGTCGCAGCGGCGTGCCCCGCCTGCGTTAGGAGGTAGCCCGTCTTCGTGTCGCCAACGATCAGCTTGTCGGTTCGAAGGATGGCGAGTTGGTTTCTAATGCCTCCGGGGCTGCGGCTCCCCATGCTCCGCAGAAGGT
>VAZM01000392.1 GCA_005883135.1 Alphaproteobacteria bacterium | reverse complement strand
GAATCCCGCCGCAAGCTCGCATCGCAGCCTAGGCGGAGCTGCTACATGCGAAACAGGTGCTTGGCATTGCCGCTCAGGATCTTGATCTTGTCCTCGTCGCACAGCGGCACCGTTTCCATCCATTGCGCCGCCGGCTTGTTGGCGACGAAGGGCCAATCCACCGCAAACAGGATGCGGTCGATGCCCATCTCCATGACGCAGCACAACAGCGCCGGGTTGGAGAAGTTGCCGCTGGTCGTGATGTAAAAGTGCCCGCAGAACGCCTCGCGGAAGCTCAAGGTCTTCGCGCCCGGCCGGGCGAGCGCATGATCGACACGCCACACCAGAAACGGCAGCGTCTCCCCGAGATGGCCGAGAACGACCTTGAGCCGAGGGTAGGCATCGAACACGCCCCCGAGCACAAGCCTGATCGCCTGTGTCGCGGTTTCGACCGTGTAGCCCCAGGCCGCGCGCACCACCATCGGAAAGTCTTTGGCATACTCCTTGTAATAAGCGTCCATCACCGCCGGCAGCGGAACCGATGGATGCAGATAGAGCGGCACATCGAGCGCCTGCGCGCGCTCGAAGATCGGCCAGAAGCGTTTGTCGTCGAGAAAGACGCCGTTGGTGAGACCGTGGATCATCGCGCCCTTGAAGCCGAGCTTAGTCGTTCGCTCGAGCTCCGCGGCCGCCGCCTTGGGATCGCTGGTCGGAAGCGCGGCAAACGCTGCGAAGCGGGTCGGATTAGCGGCGACGACTGCCTGAAGCCGATCGTTGACACGGCGCGTGAGGTCAACCGCATCGGTGCCGGTGAGCTTCTGGGCCGACGGCGCGCCGTGAGAAAGGATCTGCATGTCGATGCCGGCCTCATCCATTTCGCTCAGGCGCAACTCGCCGACATCGTAGAGGCGCTTGAGCATTTCCGGATCGCGCACACCCTCGGCGCCCACGAACCGCGCCGCCAGCTCGTTGTCCCAGTAGTGCTCTTCCAGCGCGATGACAGGACATTTCAGCGTTCGCAGCATGATGGCAGTTGCCCCCTTGGATGAAAGAACAAGCTCTAGCAATCGGGCAGGCGACTGTCACCGCGGCGGGGCAATTCGCATTCGCGCGCGACTACTCCCCGGCCCACCGCGGTGCCAGGCCGCCCGCCCAGCTGGCGTAAAGGCCGCATAAACGCACACGTGAGCCACGCGCAAGTTGCAACCCTGGTTTGCCGTTGCGGGGTTAACTCCTCGCCGGCTTTGGAGTTATGTCTGCCGGGGGGCGAGTCGAAAGTGAGCTATGGCCCATCTGGTCGACAGAGAATTTGTAGAACGCGCCAACACGATGCTCCTGCTGGGCATCCTGTGGGGTGGCCTTGGGGTGTGCGTCATCGGCGCATTGGCATATGATATTGCCTACTGGGTCGAGGGCTGGTGAGGCCGCTGCCGCAATCGCGCACGGGCCCACAGCGTGGGGTTCGCTTGCGTCTGAGCTAGCCGCCGGTGTCCCTGATGGGGGCGACCGAACTCCTCGATAGACCGCCTCCCCTGTCGGCAACTAACCCAGCGCGAATTTACGTAATTTATAGCACCTTCCCGCGGTGCCATTCCGCCTTGACTCCGTGAAGGCTCGGAGGCGGTGCAGATGCTGCCGTGGTCGCTGATTCCGACCGTGCTGGTGCCGATGTATCTGATTGTGCACGGCATTATCTTTGCGAAGCTGGCGCAGGCCAGCCAGCGCGCGCCCGCCGAAGCGTGATGCTGCGATGCGGTAGTGTCTCAGTTTGAATTTTCTGGCACCAATTCGATCTGCCCAAGCGCCAAGTCCATCGCGGTAACGCGGCCAAATACCTGAACGGCCACTTTGGCGGTCTGTTCGTCTACTTTCTTCACTTCGCCCCGAAAACCAGTTAGCGGACCATCGATGACCCGTACGATCTGGCCTTCGCGCACCTGATGATGTTTTCTCATACAACCATCCGCTTTTCATACGGCCTGCGTTTGCCGGGCACCGGCAAGCGCGATTCGATCATTTGCGAGTTGGCGCGCGACCGGCGGCCCAGGTATAATCGGAAGGTGCGTATGGGGTGCAACACCGGCGAGGGAGGTCGCAAATGTCGACGGATTCGGGCGGCGCCAGCGAACTGCAGCGCGCACTGACACAATCGATTCGCGAACATTGGGGCTTGTTCTTGATCGAGGGCATCGTCCTCGTCATCCTCGGCTTGTTGGCGATCATTATTCCACCCATTGCCACCATCGCCGTCACGATTTTCTTGGGTTGGCTGTTCCTCATCAGCGGAATCGTGGGCCTGGTCACCACGTTCTGGGCACGCCATGCGCCCGGATTCTGGTGGTCGCTCCTGTCGGCGGTGCTCGCGATCGCCGCCGGTATCGTCTTGCTGGGCTGGCCCATTCCTGGCGCCGTCTCGCTCACGTTGCTCCTGATCGCGTTCTTCATCATCGAGGGCGTGCTCTCGATTCTATATGCCTTCGAGCACAAGAAGGAGCTTTCGGGACGATGGGGCTGGATGCTGATCAGCGGCATCATCGACCTTATTTTGGCGGCCATCATCTGGGGCGGCTTGCCGGGCACCGCGGCCTGGGCGCTCGGATTGCTGGTCGGCATCAACATGCTGTTCGGCGGCTCGGCGATGATTGCCATGGCCTTGCATGCGCGCAGTGCCGACGCCACCACGACGACCGTACCGAAGGCGCTGTAAAGCAGGCTGTAAGGCAGTTCGAGAAAAACGCCGGGTCTGGAAAACCGACCCGGCGTTTTCTTCGTAGCGGCCGCGACTACGCGAGCGCCTGCTTCACCCGCTCCGGGGACATCGGCAGGTTGCGGATCCGCTTGCCGGTGAGCTGGAACACGGCATTGGCGATCGCCGGGCCCACTGCGACGACACCGATCTCGCCCATCCCGGTCGGCGGGTTGTCGCTCGTCACGATCTTGGTGTGGATGTCCGGCAGATCGCTCATCCGCAACACTGGGTAGTCGTTGAAGTTGGTCTGCTGGATGGCACCGCCCTTCACGGTCAGCTCTTCCAGTAGCGCCGCGCTCAGCCCAAAGACGACGGCGCTCTCGAGCTGACCGTGGACGTGGTCCGGCTGAATGACGAGGCCCGGGTCGACCGCGACCCAGTAGTTGTGCACCTTGATCTTGCCGGTGCTGCGATCAACCGACACCTCCGCCACGCCCGCCGACAGCGTGCCATGGTAATCGGAGAACGCGATCCCCATCCCCCGGCCCGGGCGCTTGCGTTTGAAATCGGACATCTCGGCCACCGCCTTGATGACCGCCTGGGCCCGCGGCTGATCTTTCGTGAGTTCGAGCCGCAACGCGAACGGGTCCTTGCCCACCCCATTGGCCACCTCATCGAGGAAAGATTCGGCCGCGAACTTGTTATAGCCGGAGCCAATGCCGCGCCACGCGTGAACGCGCATACCTCGCGTTTCACGTACGTACTCGGCGCGTACATTGCGGATGCCGTAGAGGGCCTGATCGAGTCCGCGTGCACCGATGTAGTCCTTGCCGCCGGTCGCTTCGAAGCGCGGGGGCGCCGCGACCGCATCGACATTCTCCGATACCAGGCGATGGTACCAGCCGACGAGATTGCCGTTGACGTCGACACCAGCCTTGAGCACGTGATGCGTCATCGGCCGGGGGCGAGCGGAGGCGACATCGTCCTCGCGCGAGAGGATGAGCTTCACCGGTTTTTTGGTGATGTTGGACAGAATGGTGGCCTGGATTGCGGCGTCCGGCCAAATGCGCCGGCCGTAGCCGCCGCCCAACAGTTGCTGGTTGACCTTGATCTTGTCCGGCGTGGTCTTGAGGATGCCGGCGATAATGTTGGCGGCGAGCGCGCCAAATTGCGTGCCGGTCCAGATTTCGGCCGACTGCCCGTCCTCCGCGACTTTAGCGACGCAGTTCATCGGCTCCATCTGCGCGTGATAGCAGTATTCCGACCAATACGTCGCTTCCACCAGCTTCGCCGCGCCGCTCAGCGCTTTGGCGGCATCGCCGACCTCATACTCCACCATGGTCTTGGCATCCGGATTCTTCCCATGGCGGGCATACTCTTCCTTGGCCTTATCCGAGTCGGTGTTGGCCGCGGCAGCGCCGGCGGTATCCCACTTGACCTTGAGCGCGTTGCGTCCGGCTCTCGTCGCTTCAACGGTGTCGCCGATCACGGCAACACCGAAAGGTAGGGGAAGCACCTTGGTCACGCCCTTGATCTTCGTGACGTCGCCAATGTTGAGAACTTCGACCTTGGCGCCTTCGACCGGCGCCTCCAACACGGAGGCGTAAACCATGTCCGGAATCTGCACGTCGATTCCATACTTGGCCGTTCCGTTCACTTTCGACGGAACATCCAAGCGCCCGATGTCCTTACGCCCGATCAGCTTAAACTGCGCCGGTTTCTTCAAGTCCGCGTCGGTGATGTTCGGCAGCTCGGCGGGTACGGTCGCAAATTTGGCGATATCGCCGTAAGCGATGCGGCGGCCCGACTTCGCGTGCACAACGAAGCCCTTGTCCGTCGACAGCTCGCTCGCCGGGACTTTCCACTCGTTGGCTACGCCGTCGATCAGCACCCGGCGGGCCTGGGCCCCGGCTATTCGCAACGGCGTGAAATAGCCGGGCACGGAGACGCTTGCGGCCGTGATCTGCGCGCCTTTGAACAGCTCATGCGGATTGCCGTAGACCTTCGGGCTCGCTGGCGCGAATTCCACCTTGACCTTCGACCAATCAGCGTCGAGTTCCTCCGCCAGAATCAGCGGCAGGGAGGTCAGGACGCCCTGCCCCATTTCCGCCGCCGGGCAGAGAATCGTCACCGTATTGTCGGTACCGATGGTGACCCAGGCATTGATCTTCGCGCCTGGCATCGCGCCGAGCGCCTCGGGAACGCGGGCCACGCCACCGAGCGCAAACGCGAACGTCAGCGCGGCCGCGCCTTCAACGAAGCTGCGCCGGCTGACGGTCGTGGCAACTGATGCTTGATTGGAATCTTGGTGCATGGCTCAGCCCTCCCGAGCGGCGCGCTCGATGGCGCGAACGATGCGCGGATAGGTACCGCAGCGGCAGATGTTGCCGTCCATATGGGCGACGATCTGCTTTCGGGTCGGCTTCTTGGTTTTCGCCAGAAGTTCGGCCGCCTGCATGATCTGGCCGGACTGGCAATAGCCGCATTGCGGCACCTGCTCGGCGATCCAGGCCTTCTGCAGCGGGTGAGCGCCGTTCGGCGACAGCCCTTCGATGGTCGTGACTTTCCTGTCGCCGACGGCCGAAATCTGCGTCTGGCAAGACCGCACGGCTTTGCCGTCGATATGGACCGTGCAGGCGCCGCAGAGACCCGAACCGCACCCGTATTTGGTGCCGGTGAGTTTGAGGTGCTCGCGCACGATCCAAAGCAGCGCCGTGTCGGGCTCCGCCTCCACGTTCACTGTCTTGCCATTGATTGTAAATGCGACAGCCGTCATCGGTTTCCTCCCTGGGACGGTCATTTTGCGGCTGAAACACCGAATGATAGTTGTTTTTTGGACGGGCGCGCAAAAATGGGGGGCTCGAGGACAAGGCAAGTAGGTCAATCAGACTGTCCCAATCGTTGCAGCCGATTTGGAAACAGCTAATCTTTTGCAGCCATCTCCGA
>VAZM01000059.1 GCA_005883135.1 Alphaproteobacteria bacterium | reverse complement strand
GGCTCCGTTCGCGCGCCGCCGCCAAACCGAACACGCGGGCAGATCCGAGGCCGTGATAGTGTTCCTTGCCGTCGAGTTGGTAGCGCTTCTCCCAATGGGCATTGGTCTTGGACGCGATCACGAGATAGAGTCCGCGCTGGTCGAAGTGCCGGCCGGACTCGCCCCGGCGCAACAGCTTGAGGACGCGCTTCGATGTCAGGGCCATCCTCGCCTCCACGACAAAACCCCCGACTCAGCCGCCGAAGGGTGATGAAGTATATCGAAGCGAGACGAAGAATGTCTAGGAGGGAGAGCGCCGAATGAGCCGAAAAATCGCGAACTTAACCAGACGACAACAGAGCGCCGCGGATCCGATTCTGGACGATATCAACGCCTCCATTGATTTCGACCGGCACCTCTTCCGCCAAGACGTCGCCGCGAGCCGAGCCCATGCGGCGATGCTTGCCAAACAAGGCATCATCACGGCCGACGATGCCCGCAAGATCGCTCACGGTCTAGACACGATCCTGTCAGAAATCGAGAGCGGCAGGTTCAAGTTCAAGCGGGCGCTCGAGGACATCCATATGAACGTGGAAAGCCGGCTCACGGAGTTGATTGGGCCGGCGGCGGGGCGGCTGCATACTGCGAGATCGCGCAACGATCAGATCGCAACCGATTTCCGGCTGTGGATCAGAGAGACGATCGATTCCGTGGATGCGGCGCTCGCCGGCTATCAGCGTGCGCTGGTGGAGAAGGCGCTCGAGCACGCGGCGACCGTGATGCCGGGGTTCACCCACCTGCAGGTGGCGCAGCCGGTGACCTTCGGCCACCATCTGCTCGCCTATGTAGAGATGGCGTCGCGCGACCGCGGCCGGTTCGCCGACGCGCGCAAGCGGGCGAACTTCTGCCCGCTCGGCGCCGCCGCGCTTGCCGGCACCGCCTTCCCGGTCGACCGTGCGATGACTGCGAAGGCGCTCGGCTTCACCGCGCCGATGACGAATTCGCTCGATGCCGTCTCTGACCGCGATTTCGTCCTGGAGACGCTCGCCGCCGCGGCGATCACCGCGGTGCATCTGTCGCGTTTCGCCGAGGAAATCGTGATCTGGTGCTCGCCGCTGGTAGGCTTCATCTCGCTCTCCGACCGCTTCACCACCGGCTCGTCCATCATGCCGCAGAAGCGCAATCCTGACGCCGCTGAGCTGGTGCGGGCCAAGACCGGACGCATCGTTGGCGCGCTCGAGGCGCTGTTGATTGTGCTCAAGGGGTTGCCGCTCGCCTACCAGAAGGACATGCAGGAGGACAAAGAAGGCGCCATGGACGCGTTTTCTGCCCTCAGCGTGTCGATTGCCGCGATGACCGGCATGGTTCGCGACATGACGGCAAACGTCGCGCGCATGCATCAAGCCGCAGGCATGGGCTATTCAACCGCCACGGACCTCGCCGATTGGCTCGTCCGTGAGCATCAAATGCCGTTCCGCGAGGCGCACCACGTGACGGCGCGGATCGTCGCCAAGGCGGCGGCGCAGAACGTTCCGCTGCATCAATTGCCGCTCACAGCCATGCAAGCGATCGAGAAGCGCATTACCAAGGACGTCTACGCAGTCCTCAGCGTGGAGAATTCGGTGAGAAGCCGGACGAGCCATGGAGGAACCGCCCCGAAGAACGTGCGCCGGGCGGCGAACAGGTGGCTTAAGATCTTGGCAAAAGGGCAATGATAGGCTTGCGTTCCCCACAGGCGGCGGGATTTGGCCATGTTCTCGCCTCCCGTATCCGATCTGCTATGGTGGCCTCGATTGGGGAGTCACTGAGCTGATGCGTTCCTGCGAGCTACGCCTTGCCCGGGTGGCCGCGATCGGCGCGCTCGTCGCCGCGCTCGGGCTTGCCGGTTGCGGGCGCAAGGGCGGCCTCGACCCGCCGCCGGGAGCGACCGCCGTCGACACCAGCGTTTCGCGCCCGGACCTTGAGCCGGCGATCGGGCCCGACGGCAAGGTCATCACGCCGCCGCAAGCACCGAAACGGACCACGCTCATCGACTGGCTGCTCAACTGAGCCCTCGCCATGCACCATTTCGCCTACCGCAACGGCGTCCTTCACGCCGAGGCGGTCAATCTCGTTGATCTCGCGCGGGCTGTCGGCACCCCGTTCTATTGCTATTCGACCGCGACGTTGACGCGGCACTACGAGGTGTTCGCCGAAGCCTTCAGCGACGTGAGCGCGCTCATCTGCTACGCGATGAAGGCGAATTCCAACCAGGCGGTGGTCAAGACCCTCGCCGATCTCGGTGCCGGCGCCGACGTCGTATCGGAGGGTGAACTCAAGCGCGCGCGCGGGGCCGGCATCGCGCCGGACAAGATCATGTTCTCCGGCATCGGCAAGACCGCGGCCGAGCTCGCGCTTGCCGTGGATGAAGGCATTCTCTGCGTCAATGTCGAGTCGGACGCGGAGCTCGAGCTGCTCTCGTCCATTGCCAAGAGCAAAGGGCGCGCCGCCCGTATTGCGGTCCGCGTCAATCCCGACATCGATCCCAAGACCCACGCCAAGATCGCGACCGGCAAGGCCGAGAACAAGTTCGGCATCCCGATCAGCCGCGCGCGCGATGTTTATGCCAGGGCAGCGAAGCTCCCGGGCATCGCCGTCACCGGTGTCGATATGCACATCGGCAGCCAGATCACGGAGCTCGAGCCCTTCGATGATGCCTTTGCGCTGTTGTCCGATTTCGTGCGGACGTTGCGCGCCGACGGCCATGCCATCAGCCATATCGATCTCGGCGGTGGACTCGGCATTCCCTATCGTGAGGACAACGAGCCGCCGCCGCACCCCGAGGCGTATGCTGCCATGGTGAAGCGCGCGACCCGCGACCTCGACTGCACACTCATCTTCGAGCCGGGCCGCCTCATCGTGGGCAATGCGGGCATCCTGGTGACCCGCGTGATCTATCTCAAGCGCGGCGAGGCGAAGACCTTTGTGATCGTGGATGCCGGCATGAACGACCTCATTCGGCCCACGCTTTACGAGGCGCACCATGACATTCGCCCGGTGCGCGAGCCGAGAGCGGACGCCGCGCGGATCATTGCCGACGTGGCGGGGCCGGTATGCGAATCTGGCGACTTCCTGGCGCTCGAGCGCGATATCGTCGCGCCGCAGCCCGGCGATTTGCTTGCGGTGATGACTGCCGGTGCTTACGGCGCGGTGCAGGCTGGCACCTACAACACGCGCCCCCTGGTGCCGGAAGTCCTTGTTCGGGAAAACGAATGGGCGCTGGTGCGGCCGCGCCTGGAGGTCTCCGACCTGATCGCGCTCGACCGCCTGCCGGCATGGCTGAACTCGACCTGATCGCACGAACCATATCACGGCCCTGACGTTGGTTTGATCGGCGGTGCCTTCCTTTTGCCCGCTGGCAGGCGCGTGGTGGCATGTTAATATTGGCAGATTCTCTTTAGCTGGAGATAGGCTTGACCGATCGCGCCGCCGACGCTGCCACTCCCCATACCGTCCCCCCGCCGCAGCGCGGGGGCGGTGACGCGCTCAGTCGCGCGCTGAGGCGTGCGCGTTGGACGATTTTTTGGGAGCGGCTGTGGCCCGCGTTGGCGTCGATCGCGACCGTCCTCGGCCTGTTCCTCGCAGTCTCGTGGTTGGGGGTGTGGCTTTGGCTGCCGCCTACCGGCCGCGCCATCGGTCTGGGCATCTTCTTCCTGCTCGCCGCGGCGGCGTTCGCGCCGGCGTTGGCGCTGCGCGTGCCGAGCCGGGTCGACGGCTTGCGACGACTCGACCGCAACTCCGGCCTGCCTCACCGGCCCGCCACCGCTATCGCCGACGAAATCGCAGCGCCGACAGAGGACTCTTATTCGCTCGCACTCTGGCGCGCGCACGTCGAGCGCATGCTACGCCGGGCCAAGACGCTCAAAGCAGGGACGCCGATGCCGCGGCTCGCGTTGCGCGACCCCTTCGCCGTGCGCGCGCTGGTCGCGGTGTTGGTCGTCGCGACGTTTTTTGCCGCCGGTGGGGAACGTATGCGGCGCATCGCTGCCGCCCTCGATTGGCAGGGCGTCATGCTGCCGGCCAATTTCCGTGTCGATGCCTGGGTCAGCCCGCCCCCGTATACGGGCCGGCCGCCTGTCATCCTGCCAGGGCTGCGGCCCGGCGAGCCGGTGCAGAACGCCGGCTCCCTGGCGGTGCCGGCGGGAAGCACGCTCGTCGTTCGCGCGACCGGAATTCACCTTGACGTGGCGGCAAGCGGCGGCCTGGCCGAGCCGTCCCCCGGTGCGCAAAGCAACTCCGCCAAGGGGTCCGAGGAGCGCCGGTTTGTGATCAACGACGCTGGCGCAGCCACGGTGCGCGGCGCTGCTGCGGGCGACGTGACCTGGCAGTTCACTGCCATCCCGGATAAACCGCCCACCATCGCGCTGGCCAAGGACCCGGAGGGCCAGGCGCGCGGCGCTTTGCAGCTCTCCTACAAGCTCGAGGACGATTATGGCGTGGTCGGCGCGCAGGCGATGTTCAAGCTCTTGGGCAGCGAAGGCACCAACGGCCACGCGGCGCGTCCTCTCTATAGCGCGCCCGATTTCCCGCTGTCGTTGCCGCAGGCGCGCACCAAGAACGGCGTCGGACAGACCACCAAGGATCTGAGCGAGCATCCCTGGGCGGGCAGCGACGTGACGATGGTTCTGACCGCGCGCGACGAGGCCGGCAACGAAGGCCAGAGCGCGGCATTCGAATTCCGCCTGCCGGAGCGCCCATTCTCGAAACCGATGGCGCGCGCGTTGATCGAGCAGCGGCGTATCCTGGCGCTCGACGGCGACACCCAGGCGAGCGTGCTCACCGCGCTCGACGCGCTCACGTTAGCGCCGGAACGCTTCAACATGGAGAGTAGCGTCTACCTCGGCCTGCGCTCGATCTTCTGGCAACTCGCGCGCGCGAAGAGCGACGATCAGTTACGTGACGTCGTCGCGCGCATGTGGGACATGGCCGTTCATCTGGAGGATGGCAGCGTTTCCGATGCCGAGCAGGCTCTGCGCGCGGCGGAGGAAGCGCTGCGGCAGGCGCTTGAGCGCGGCGCCAGCGACGAGGAGATCAAGAAACTCGCCGATCAGTTGCGCGCCGCGCTCGACAAGTTCCTGCAAGCTCTGGCGGAGCAACTGCGCAAGAATCCGCAGCAGCTCGCCCGGCCGCTCGATCCCAATGCCCGCCAGCTTCGCCCGCAGGATCTGCGCAGCATGATCGACAGACTCGAACAGATGGCGCGCTCCGGGGCCAAAGATGCTGCGCGCCGGATGCTGCAGGACCTTCAACAAATGCTGGAGAACCTGCAGATGGCCCGTCCCGGCCAGCAGATGGACGATGGCGATGATGACATGATGTCCGCGCTGGATGAGCTTGGGGACGTGATCCGGAAACAGCAGCAACTGCGCGATCGCACCTTCCAGCAGGGGCAAGACCAGCGGCGCGACCGCCAGCGTGGGCAGCGCGGTCAGCAGGGGCAAGAAGGCCAGCAGGGCGACCAGATGGGCGAGCTGCGCGGCAATCAGCAGGCGTTGCGCGACCAGCTCAACAAGCTGATGCAAGAGTTGCGCAAGAAAGGCTTCGGCCAGCAGGGTTCGCAGCAAGGGCAAGGCGAGATGGACCAATTGGGTCGCGCTGGCGAGGCCATGGGCGACGCCGAAGACCAGCTTGGAGACGGCAATGCGGACGGGGCCGTCGATTCGCAAGGCCGCGCCCTCGACGCGTTGCGTCGAGGGGCGCAGAACCTCGCCCAATCCATGCAGCAGCAAGGGATGTTGGGTCCGGGTCCCAATGGCCAACCCGGTCGGCTGGGGCTGCCACGCGCGCAACAGGATACCGACCCGCTGGGGCGGCCGCTGCGCGGGCGCGACTACGGCGACGACACCACAGTGAAGGTGCCGGGAGAGATCGACGTGCAGCGTGCGCGCCGAATCCTGGAGGAACTGCGGCGCCGCTTCGGCGAGAACTTCCGTCCGCAGCTCGAACTCGACTATATCGAACGGCTGCTGCGGGATTTCTAAGAAGCTAAAGGCCGGATCCCGGAGGCCAAAAGCGTAGGTTCTGTGCTGCCTCCGCTGCTCGGCCGGCGCATAATGATCTCTTATCCGCTGAAGGCGCCGGCTTGACCGCAGCCGGGGGGTGGTTAACGAATTCGCAAATCATAGGCGCCCAGCCTAGGCCGCGCGGTTCCTGTCGGCGGGCATCGCTCTCTGGGGGAGAGGCAGGGTGGTCCGGTTCGAGCATGTGGGACTGCGTTACGGCCTCGGTCCCGAGGTGCTGCGCGATCTCACGTTCCGTATCGACCCGCGTTCGCTCCAGTTCATCACCGGGCCGTCCGGCGCTGGCAAGACCTCGCTCTTGCGTCTGCTGTTCGTTTCGCTGCGGCCCACCCGAGGCCTGGTGACGCTGTTCGGGCACGATATCGCTATGCTCAGCAACGACGCGCTCGCCACGCTGCGGCGACGCATCGGCATCGTATTTCAGGATTTCCGGCTGCTCGACCATATGACAACGTTCGAGAACGTCGCTTTGCCGCTGCGGGTGATCGGACATGCGGAAGAGAGCTATCGCGAGGAAGTCATCGAACTGTTGAATTGGGTTGGACTCGGCGATCGCATCTCCGCCCTGCCGCCGGTGCTCTCGGGTGGAGAGAAGCAGCGCGCCGCCATCGCGCGGGCGGTGATCGCCCGGCCGCAACTCCTCCTCGCCGACGAGCCCACGGGCAATGTCGATCCGAATTTGGCGAAACGGCTGTTGCGGCTGTTCATCGAGCTCAACAAATCGGGCACTTCCGTCGTCATTGCCACCCACGACATCGCGCTCATGGACCAGGTCGACGCGCGCCGCCTCGTGCTGCACGAGGGC
This sequence comes from Alphaproteobacteria bacterium, assembly GCA_005883135.1. Taxonomy (GTDB): domain Bacteria; phylum Pseudomonadota; class Alphaproteobacteria; order Rhizobiales; family Xanthobacteraceae; genus VAZQ01. The sequence continues at coordinate 5,713 of VAZM01000059.1, read as the reverse complement.
CGTCTGCATGTCTACGACTGACGCGAGAATGGCAGCGAGCGAGAAGCCGAACTCGCCGGCCGTCCTTTCGGCGCAGATACTGCCGCGCTTCGAGACGCCAATCGTGCCGCGGACGACGATTGCCGCTCGCGCCCTCATCGCCATCATCGCCATCATGACCTTTCTCGCCTCGCTCACGACGGGGGCGGTCATGTTGGTGCGCGCCGCAGCGAATGAATGGCAAGCCGACGTGGCGCGCGAGTTCACGATTCAGATCCGGCCGGTGGCCGGTCACGACATCGATATGGAGGTGGTCAAGGCAGCTGTCATCGCCCGCGCCTCTGCCGGGATTGCCGAGGTACGACCTTATTCCAAGGAAGAAACGACGCGCCTGCTCGAGCCGTGGCTGGGAAGCGGGCTTCAGATCGATGATTTGCCGGTTCCCCGCCTGATCGTGGTTCGAATCCTGCCCGGCGCTGCCCCCGATCTGGCGCAACTGCGCCAGACGCTCGCGGAGCAGATCCCGGGGGTGAGCCTCGATGATCATCGCAGCTTCGTCGACCGCATGCGCGCGTTGACCCGTGCGGTCGTTGTGCTTGGCATCGGCGTCCTGTTGCTCGTGTTGGCCGCCACTGTGCTCTCGCTTGCCTTTGCCACCCGTGCCGCCATCGCGTCCAACCGGTCAGTGGTCGAGGTGCTGCATCTCATCGGCGCGAAGGACAGTTTCATCGCGCGACATTTTCAGCGACATTTTCTGCGGTTGGGATTACAGGGGGGATTGATCGGCAGCGGCGGCGCCATCGCACTTTTCGCGCTCGCCGAACTCGCCGGCGGCTGGTTCGGCCGAGGCCCCGCAAGCGAGCAGTTGTCCGCCTTATTCGGTACTTCGTCGATCGGAGTGCCGGGCTATTTGGCAATGCTGGCGCAAGCCGGGGTCATCGCCTGCGTCACCGCTGCAACCTCGCGCTACATGGTCCGCCGCACCATCGAAACGATTCATTAGCCGATTGCGCGCAGCCTTGTGCCACCGCCCGGCCGGATTTTGCGCTATCCTGCGCAAGGGGAGAAGAGATGCCGACCGTCGAATTTGATACTCAGAATGGAGCCGCCGGGACGCCTCGATCGACCGAACGGTCCGGGTCCTCCGCCTGGCTTCGGCGCCTCGGCTGGTCGGCACTCGCGTTTTGTGTCGCGGCGGCGCTATCGATCGGGCTTGGCTTTATCTGGTTCGTCCGGCACGTGCCGGTCGAGGAGGTCTCGCTCAACCGCAGCGCCGACGGCATCGTTGCACTGACCGGCGGTGCTTCGCGTATCACCGACGCAATCGAGCTGTTGGCGTCAGGACGCGGCAAGCGGCTTCTGATCAGTGGCGCCTACCGTGGGACCAATTCCAACGAAATCTCGCGTCTCAATCCCGAATTCGAGCGCTGGGTGCGCTGCTGCGTCGATTTCGACCGCTCCCTCAATACGCTGGGCAACGCGGTGGAGACCAAGCGCTGGGCGGAAAGCCGGGGTTTCCGCTCGCTGGTTGTCGTAACCTCGAATTATCACATGCCGCGCGCGCTCGCCGAGATCGCGCATCAGCTGCCCGAAGTGACGCTCCTGCCCTTTCCGGTCGTGACGGATCGCCAGCGCGCAGAACGGTGGTGGGTCGGCTGGGCGACGACGCGGCTGATGGTGACCGAATATCTAAAATTTCTTTTCACCAAGCTTCGCATCACATTAGATCTCGACGCCGGCACTACAGCGAGCTAGGTCGCGAAGGGGACCCATGCCCTGGTTGCCCGCGCCGCGAGTGGGTTAAGATCGCCCGCCCCCGATCTGTCATTACCGTCCGAGGCGGCTCCTGCCGGCCACGGCGGCGGGGGTATTGGATCGTGCCCGTGCTCGTCATTCGCTCTCTCCTGTTCAACTTGCTCTTCTATCTCAATTTGGTCGTGCAGATTCTTGCGGCGCTACCCACGCTGCTAATGCCGCGCCGGGCGATCGTCGCCGTGGCCACATTTTGGGCCCGCACCAATCTTTGGCTGTTGCGGGCCGTGTGCGGCATCAACGCCGAATTCCGCGGTCTGGGAAAAATTCCGGACGGACCGTTGCTCGTCTCCTCCAAGCACCAGTCGCTGTGGGAAACCTTCGCGTTGCTACTGATCTTGCCCGACGCGGCCTACATCATGAAGCGCGAGCTGATGTGGATTCCGTTCTTTGGCTGGTACGCCTGGAAAGCCGGGATGATCCCGATCGATCGCAGCAGGGGATCGCAGGCCCTGGCGGACATGAACGCGTGCGCCCGGCGAGAGCTTGCGCGCAATCGCCCGATCATCATCTTTCCTGAAGGCACCCGCCGGCCTCCCGGCGCCGAGCCCAGCTACAAGTATGGCGTGGCGCGGCTCTATTCGCAGATGGGAGTTCCGTGTCTTCCGATCGCGCTTAATTCCGGCTTGTTCTGGCCGCGGCGCTCGATGCGCCGCTATCCAGGGACGATCGTGGTCGAGGTGCTCGATCCGATCCCGCCGGGTCTGGGCCAAGAGGCGTTCTTCCAGCGATTGCAGCGCGAGGTCGAAGACGCCACCGCTCGGCTCGTCGCGGAGGGCAGACGCGAGCGCACCCATCATCGTGCGAGCGACGCTTCACTCGCCTCGTCCTCTTGAGTCGACCGCGCGTCGTCGCGTCATGGCGCCGCAGCCAGGAGCGCTTCATGTGTCCCGGCGAGCCGTTCCGCAAGGAGATGCAAGCCGGTCTCGCGATAGCCGAGCTGCTCCAGCGCTCCGACCGTGGCAATGACGTAGTCGCGGTTGGCGCCGGACTGGCCGTGCCCTTGGCGCACATGATGCAACTGCTGCTCGAGCGTAAGTCGGCCGGCATATTGCGGATGCCCGCGATCGACCATATAGCACAGCGCCGATACGCGCTGCTGGGGCTCGCGCTTGAGCCAGATCGGACGGACAGATTCGCGATAGACGGAGGTGACCTGCTCGCGCGCGCGTAGATAGGCGATGGTGCTGGCGCGTTGAGCCGCCGATACTTGATAAGCGACGCCGCGACAGGTTCCGCCTTGGTCGAGACCGAGCACGAGCCCCGGCCGCTCGGGCGTCCCGCGGTGGACGAACGAGTAGACGCAGAGCGCCCGATGCGCGCCGACGAGGCGCGCCTCGAGGCGCTCGACGAACGGAAAGTCGGGCCGCCACATTAGCGAGCCATAGGCAAACACCCAGAGGTCTTCCGCCGCGTGCAAAGGATTCGGGTCCATGGATGTGATATCGAGGAATCGGCCATTGTGCGCAAGCCGCAGGCCGTGCGGGGACCGGCCATGAACCGGCCATCGCCGCTTGAAGAGGGCGCAAGCTCTCTCCAGCATGCCGCTAGATCGAGGAGCATGTAGATGCCCGACTCCGGCTTCCGCTCGGCTGCTCCGCGTCGTCGGCGCTGGCTGCTGTTCGTTCCGTTCGTTCTTGTGGTGGTGCTTGCGGCGGCCTGGACCGGTGTGTGGTTTTATGCGGCCCGTCGCGCTGAGGCCGATCTGGCGGCGTGGCGGCAACGCGAACGGCAGGCCGGCCTGACACAAACCTGCGCGTCGCAATCGATCGGCGGCTATCCATTTCTCCTCGAGGTGCATTGCGGCGGGGCCGGTTTGGAGCTCCAGGGCATGCCCACGCTCCAGTTCAAGCTCCCGCTCGCCGTCGCCGCCGTCCAGGTCTATGACCCGAAACTGCTGATCGGCGAATTCACTGGGCCACTCGAAGTTTCCGAAGCGAGACGTGAGGCCGCGGCCGTCATCAATTGGACTCTCGGACAGGCCAGTGTGCGTGGTCTGCCATCCGGTGTGGAGCGTGCCTCGCTGGTGCTCGTTGGTCCGACCGTCCGTGCCCCGAGTCTGGCCGGCAATGACCCCGTACTCAGCGCGCGACGGATGGAGTTGCATGCTCGCCAAGCTCCGGGCTCCGGGACCGGTAGTCCGGCCGTTGAGGCCGCATTGCGACTCGATGCCGCCGTCGCCGAGAAGCTTGCGAGCATGTTCGACGCCACCGTTGCGGACAAGCTCGGTGCACTAGCTGCCAAACCGATCGATGCGGACATCGCAGGCACGGTGCGTGGCCTGGAGGATCTCTCCCCCAAGCCTTGGCCGGCGTGGTTCAAGGAATGGCAGACGCGCGGCGGCGAGCTCAAGATCGAGAAGGCGCGCTTGGCGCAGCAGGACGTGATCGCGATGGGCGCCGGTGCCCTCAAGTTGACGGCGCGCGGCGGCCTCGACGGCACTCTAAAGGTCGCCGTCGTCGGCATCGAAAAGATCCTCAAGATGTTGGACATCGACCGCATGATGACGGAAGGACAGGTCGGAGCAAGTTTCAACGCGCTCGATCGCCTGATTCCCGGGCTTGGCGGCATGGCACGCCAGAGTGCGGCGCCCAGCCTGATCGCGGCGCTCGGTGAGCGGACCGAACTCGAAGGCAAGCCGGCGGTGGCGTTTCCAATTCGGTTTGACGACGGGACAGTCTTCCTCGGACCGTTTCGGGTCGGCGCCGTGCCGCCGCTGTTCTGATCAATCGGAACGGCGGCCGTGCTTAAAGCGTTTTTTCGTCCAGTGCTGGCAGAGATAGCTGTCGCAAACGCCGGCAGAAGTCCGATGCCTGATGGAGATAACGATGCAGACAGATACGTCGACGCGCCAATCTCACAATTTGATCGCTAGCGACCGGGTCGAAGGCACCCCGGTGCGGCGCTCTAGTGGCGAGAAGATCGGCACCATCGAGCGCCTCATGATCGATAAGCTCAGTGGGAACGTCGCTTACGCCGTGCTCAGCTTCGGCGGCTTTCTCGGCCTGGGGCAAAAGCATCTTCCCATCCCCTGGGGACGACTCGCTTACGACCGCACGCTCGGCGCCTACCATCTCGATCTCACTGACGAGGAGCTCAAGGCCGCGCCGTCGTTCGCCGCCGGTCAGGAATTCGACTGGGGCGACCGTAGCCGCGAAGTCGAGATCCACAACTACTACCGCGTGCCGCCGTATTGGGGCGCGTATTAGACGGGGCTTCGCTGTGAAGACTGCCGAGCACGCGCTCAAGCCGGGCAAACGGCCGATCAGTCTTCCGCCGCATACGGACGCGGCAGGGGCACGTCCGGGAGCTCTGGATGCGGCCGGCCGAAATCGGGCGCGGCTGAATCCTGCCCGATTTCGACAATGGCGCGGCGGATCGCGCGCGTGCGACTGAACTGATTGAACAAAGTCTCGCCGTCGCCGCGGCGGATGGCCCGTGTCAGCGTGGCCAAATCCTCATTGAAGCGGCCGAGCATCTCCAGCACTGCTTCTTTATTGGCAAGAAAAACATCGCGCCACATCGTCGGATCCGAGGCGGCGATGCGGGTGAAATCGCGAAAGCCGCCGGCGGAGAATTGCAGCACCTCCGAACGCGTGACTTGGCTCAGTTCATCGGCGGTGCCTACGATGGTGTAGGCGATAAGGTGCGGCAGATGGCTGGTGATGCCGAGCACGAGGTCGTGGTGCTCGGCCGACATGATTTCGACTTTCGCGCCGAGCAGGCGCCAGAATGCTGCGAGCCGTTCAACCGCAGCCGGCTCCGCGCCCGACGGCGGGGTGAGAATGCACCAGCGCTCGACGAACAGTTCGGCGAAACCGGCGTCCGGACCGGAGTTCTCGGTGCCGGCGACTGGATGGGCCGGGACGAAATGGACGCCGGCGGGAAGATGGGGCGCCATGTCGCGCAGGATCGCCCCTTT
>VAZM01000391.1:5192-11231 GCA_005883135.1 Alphaproteobacteria bacterium | reverse complement strand
TCGAGTCGCAGGTCGAGAAAGGCTTGGCGTGGATTGGGACACCAGATGAGATTCGCGGCGCGATCGATGCGTATCACCGCGGCATCGGGGGCTTCGAATCCGCATCGCTGCAAGTCAATTTCGGCATGATCGGACGCGCCGAGGCCGAGGCATCGATGCGGCTGTTCGCACGCGAGGTGATGCCATACTTCGCGCGCGCCTGAGCGCAGCGGCGTTTGATGAAATTTTTAGGTACCAAGTTCTACGCCGGTGTCGATGTGATTGTAATTGGAACCGCGTAACCGACGCGCCCATTTTGGGAACCCCCGGCGGCCTCTCTTAGTTGGATAAGGTACGCACGGGGGGAACATTGGTGTTCCCGTGGAGAGCAGGGCGAAAGAAAAGGAGAGGCGGGATGAACGGCGGTCCAACTCGGACCGCAAGCACGTGATCACCGCGCTCTTCGCGCAAAGCGGTGAGATCGCGCCCGTCGATTTCCGGCGATTCGGCACGCGCGCCGGCGAAATCATCGCGCGCGCGGCGACCCTGCCGCGCCGCAAAGCGCTTTAGCCCATCATCGGCGTCCTTGCCGGGACCTTCCGACCAAGGTGACATTCCCACCGGGATATTCCCACCGATTATCCTCGCCTGCCTCGTTTAGCCATGACGATCCGCATCGGCACTTCGGAGCGCGACGGCACATTCCACAGCCAGGGCCGCGCGCTCAAGATCCTGTTCGAACGGCGGCCCGCATTGGCCGCGGTCGAGGTATTGACATCCAACTCCGCCAGCATGGAAAACGCGCTGCGGCTCGACGCCGGCGCGATCGAGCTCGGCTTCATGGCCTCGAACTGGATCGGCCGCGCGAAAAATGGCCAGGCTCCGTTCGCGCGCCCGATCGATCTCGCCATGGCCGCGCCGATGAACGCGGGTCCCTTGTTCTTCGTCGTGCGGGCGGACTCCCCGATCCGATTATTCTCCGATCTGCGCGGACGCAGGATTGCGCTCGGACCGCGCACGAGCGGGATGGTGCAACACGCGCACGGTCTGTTCGGCGCGCTGGGCATGAGGTTTTCCGATCTCTCGCCGATCTACCTCGATTTCGCCACCGGCGCCGCGGCGCTGGCGGCGGGCGAGGTCGACGCTCAATTCCAGTGTCCCATTCCCAATCCGGTCATGACCGATCTCGCCCAACGGGTCCGGGTGCGTGTGCTGCCGTACGAGCCCGCCGAGCTCGAGGCTGTGCTGCGGGCCGTGCCCTACTACCGCCGCACCGTGATGCGCGCCGGCGCCATCCGCGGTCTCGAAGCCGACCTGCCGCAGATCGCCGTCGTCAACGTGCTGGTCACCCACCGGCGGGTGCCGGATTCGATCGTGCAGGAGGCGGTCACGGCGATCGCGACGGGTTGCCGCGAGCTCGGCAAGCTCAATCCGCTGTTCGCCGAGATCGAGAAGCTGTTCGCACCGCTGCGATCGCAAGGTCCGGCGGCCCTCGAATTCGGTGGCGTGCCGCTTCACCCCGGGGCGCTCCGCGCTTATCGCGAGGCTGGTTTGGTGACGGTCTGATCGTCTTTCCGATTCCGCAATCCGGAAGCAAGCGCTCGGCTGCGCCGATCGGGACACGCTCGATTACTGCGGCTCGATACCGGCCTCCTTGATCACCTTGCTCCACAACGCGGTTTCTTCGGCAAAGAACCGGGTGGTCTCGGCAGGCGCCGTTGCCCCGGCCTCGAGCGACATCTTGTGCAGCATGTCGCCGACATCCTTGCTTTTGAGGATCTCGACGACATCGCGATTGATCTTTTCGACCAGCGCCGCGGGCGTGGCCGGCGGTGCGGCCAAACCGAACCAGGTGATCGACTTGAAATCGGCAACCTCGGCTTCGGAAATCGTGGGGATCTCCGGTACCGTGTTGGCGCGTTTGAGATCCGCCACGCCCAGAAGCTTTAGCTTTTTGTCGCGATAGAGCGGCACCGAGGTCGCCAGCGTATCGAAGAACATGTCGACGTGCCCGGCGACGACGTCGGTGAGCGCGGGCTGGGCGCCGCGATAGGGAACGTGCACCATCCTGATGCCGGCTCGCACCTCGAGTTGCGCCGCCGACAGATGCGCGGTCGAGCCCACGCCCTGCGAGGCGTAGGAGAGCTTGCCAGGATTGGCTTTGGCGTACGCGATGAGCTCCTGCAAGCTGCTGACCGCAAGCTCGTTGCGGACCACCAGGACGTTGGGAATCTTCGCCAACATCGTGATCGGAACGAACTTGGTCGGCTCGTAGCCGGGATCGCGATAGAGGAGATGATTGAACGAGAGCGGGGAGGGCGGCGCGATCAACAAGGTATAGCCGTCAGGCGCCGCGCGCGCGACGCTCAGCGCGCCGATGTTCATCGCCCCGCCAGGAATATTCTCGACGATCGTGGCTTTCCCCCATTTCTGGTTCAGCTGATCGGCCACGATGCGCGCGAGCGTATCCGTGGTGGAGCCGGCGAAGGCCGGAACCACGATCTTCACCGTTCGCGACGGATAGGGTGCCTGCGCCGGGCTTGGCGCCGACCAAAGTGCGACGCTCGCGACGGCGGCAAGAGCGACGAAGGCGGCACAGCGAAACATGCGCTCCTCCATCTCGTCTCGCGATGCCCGGTCATGCTACCCCATACAGCGCGCGTGCGTAAAAGCGGGATTTGCTGTAGGGACAAGAGATCGCAACAGGAGAGCGCCATGGCATACACGCTCGCTCAATTCTGTACAGATGGCCGTGCGATCCTGAAGGCAGAGCCGCTGCCGAATGCGCTCGCGCGCATCGCAGAGCGGCTGGGGAGGCTTCTGTCCAACCCGGCGTTCGTCGCCGAGACCTTCAGCGACGATATGCCGCCCGGCCGGCGCGTCCTCTATCGCGATGCCGAAACCGGTTTCCATGTGCTCGCGCATGTGCAGGAAGGAAACAAGGCCGGCAAGCCGCACAGCCACGGATCATCGTGGGCGATCTACGGAAATGCGCGGGAATATACCGACATGGTCGAATGGCGCCGCACCAATCCGGACAACGAGGAGCACGCGGTTCTGCAGGCGGTGAGCAGGTATCGCCTTGGACCAGGCGAGACCAAAGCCTATGGCCCGGGGGTGATCCATTCGACCGCGCATCCGAAGAAGGCGTGGGTGATCCGCGTCACCGGCACCGACCTCGACGCGCTCCCGCGCTATCGCTTCGGCAAGGAGGATCGCCTGCTGGAGAAAACGTGAGCGCAGCGGAAGCAGCACCGCATCACGTGCCATAGTCCTTTTTCGCGCCGTCGACGGAGACGTATCCTTCGGCGATGTCGCGGCTGAGCGCTGCGGCATCGCGTTCGCAGGGGTCGCCATAGCCGCCGCCGCCGGCGCTTTGCAGCAGGAAGCGCTCGCCGGCTTGCATCTCGTAGCGCCCCGAGGATGGCGTTGGGTGTTCCTGCGCCGTGCCCAGCCTGATCACGAAGCGTGCCCCGCATCCGGCGTGCCCGCCCGCCATTCCGGCGGGCGGGACGCGGCTCTTGTCATAGCGGCGAATCACGGTTGCGTTTTCCAAGAGTTCGTATTCGCGCAGCAGGCTCAAGCCGCCCCGCCATCGACCCGCGCCGCCGCTATCGGCAACGAGTTCGAAGCGGGTGATGCGGCAAGGAAACTCCGATTCGAGAATCTCGATCGGGGTGATGTGCAGGTTGCTCAGATGCGTCGCCGTGGCAGAGTCACCGTCGTAACCCATGCCGCCGCCGTAGGCTGAGCCCATGATCTCGTATTGCATGGTCGAGTGTCCGGCGCGGCCGTTGGCCCACGCGATGGTCAGCGCGCTCGAAGAGCCGGCATTGGCGATCGCGCGGGCAGGATGAAAACGCCCGAGCGCCTCGAGAATGACGTCGACCAGCTTCAGATTCACCATGTAGTTGGAGACGGGGGTGGGCGGCTCGGCATTGGTCACGGTACGCGGCGCGAATTTGAGCCGCACTACCTCGCGCATGCCGTCGTTGAAATGCAGGTTGGGGCCGAGGCAGCCGATGAGCGAATAGAACACGCACGCCTCGACCATCGAGGGACGCAAATTGATGGGCCCGCGCGCCTGCGCATCGCTGCCGGAGAAGTCGAAGCTCGCGATCCCGTTCTTGATGGCGATGGTGACGGCGAGCTTCACCGGCTTGTCGATCGTGACGCCGTCGCTGTCGAGCAAGCCCTCGGCCGATTGCTCGCCTTCCGGCAATTTGGCGATCGCGGCGCGCAATTCGTCGGCGGCGCCCTTGAGGATCGCCGCAAACGCATCGCTGACTGTGCGGGTGCCGAAACGTTTGCACAGCGCTTTGAGGCGCTGCGCGCCCATTTGCGTAACCGCGATCTGCGCCTGAATGTCGCCGCGCATCAGCGCCGGCTGCCGGCTGTTGGCGAGAATGATGCGTTCGACGTCGGTCTGCGCGATGCCACCATCCACGATCTTGATCGGCGGCAGCAAAAGCCCCTCCTGGAACATCTCGGTGGCATTGGCCGAGGTCGAGCCCGCCACGGCGCCGCCCACGTCTGCCTTGTGCGCGATCGAGCCGGAAAACGCGACGATCTCACCGCCGGCGAAGACGGGCGCTACAAAGGCCATGTCGGAGACATGCGGGAGGCCGCCCTCGTAGGGATGGTTCGAGACGAAGACGTCGCCGTCCTTGATCTGCGGCTCGGCGCCGGCATAGGCCTCGCGGATGCACTCGACGAGATGCCGGTAGACCGGGGCGTGGAAGAACATCGGCGGCGCCACGATCAGCCGCCCTTCGCGGTCAAGAATCACGCAGCTGAAGTCGCGCGACTCGCGGATGATGGTGGAGTAGCCGGAGCGGTAGAAGTGGTAATGCATTTCCTCCATCAGGCTCGCGACCTTGTTGCGCAGGATCTGGATGGTGACGGCGTCCATGTTACTGCCTCGCCAGCACTAGATTTCCATGGCGATCGACGCGCCCGCTCCAGTTAGGCGGAATGAGAGTCGTAGCGTCGAACTGCTCGACGATGGCCGGTCCGACCACCGCCGCGCCGACGTCGAGACGCCCGCGCTCGTAGAGGCTCGCCTGCAGTCTCGTCCCATCGAGCCAGATGGCGCGCTGTCCCTTGATCGGGTCGGCGTTGCGCGGCGAAGGCGCCGCGGCCTCGCTCGGCTCATATTTTGGGACGGCGACGCGTACACGTAGCCGATAGCTCACTACCTCGACCGGTCGCTCCTTGGCCGCGTGTCCGTGGATCTGAGCGTGGCGCTGGTCGAACCTCTCCCGCGCCGCGCGCAACGACGCGGCCGTGAGCCGCTCGAGGGACAATCCCTCCAGCGGCGTGCGCAACTCGTAGCCCTGGCCGCTGTAGCGCAGGTCGAGCTCGCGGGCGAAACGCGCCTCGGCGGCGCTCATGCCTTCCGCGGCGAGTTCCCCGCGCGCCGCCTCTTCCAATTCCCGGAAGATGGTTTCGGCATGCTCGGCGGTGGTTTCCGCGAGGCTGCGCAGCTCGGAACGGATGTAGTCGTGCACCACGTCGGTGCACAGCAGGCCCAGCGCCGAGAACGCACCGGGGCGCGGCGGCACCAGAATGCGCCGTATGCCGAGCTCCTCGGCGACCGCGGCCGCATGCACGGCGCCAGCACCGCCGAACGGCAACAGCGTGAAGGCGGAGAGATCGACCCCGCGCTTGGCGGCAAAAACGCGCACCTCATCCGCCATGCGCATGTCGACGATGCGCTGGATGCCGGCCGCGGCCGCGATCGTGTCCATCCGCAGCGGACGGGCGATGTGGGTCTCGAGCGCTGCGCGCGCGGCCGCAAGGTCGAGGGTCTGCGCGCCGCCGAGAAAATAGTTGGGATTAAGGTAGCCGGACACGACGTCGGCGTCGGTCACCGTCGGGCGCAGTCCGCCGCGTCCATAGCAGGCGGGGCCGGGATCGGCGCAAGCGCTCTGCGGGCCGACGTTGAGAAACCCGCCGCCGTCGAGCCAAGCGATCGAGCCGCCGCCGGCGGAGATCGTGGCCATATCGAGGGCGGGCACGTCGACCTGCCGGCGCGCGATGACGGCTTCGGTGACTTCG
>VAZM01000391.1:4593-5127 GCA_005883135.1 Alphaproteobacteria bacterium | reverse complement strand
AGCGCTCGCTTGCGCGCCGGCGGCAGGGCCCGAGAACAGCGTATGCACCGTGCGGCCTCCGCCGATCGCCGCCGAAAACGGCATGACGCCGCCGTTCGATTGCATGAGAAAGCGCTGTTGCGTGCGCACGGCGGCCGCGTCCAATCCTCGGCTGAGATCGGCCACATAGCGCACAATTACCGGCTCGAGATAGGCATTGAGCAGCGTGGTCGAGAGGCGCGGCCATTCGCGAATGCGCGGCAGGACCTCGCTCGAGAGCGAGACGGGAACGGCGGGAAATTCCTCGTGGATCAGCGCGCGCGTTTCCTGCTCGTGTACTGGATTCATAAACGAGAACAGATAGCAGACGGCGATCGACTCGACGCCGGCGGCCTTGAGCTCGCGCACCGCGCGGCGAACGGCGTCCCGGTCGAGCTCGCGCAGGACGCGTCCGGCATGATCGCAGCGCTCGGGAATCTCCTTGGTGAGGCGTTGGGGCGCGATAGCTGGCGGCTTGGAATAGAAATAATCGAACAGATTGCCGTCGCGCGCCTG
>VAZM01000391.1:4082-4539 GCA_005883135.1 Alphaproteobacteria bacterium | reverse complement strand
TTCGCGCCGCGCATTTCCAACAGCGCGTTCGTGGTGATGGTGGTGCCGTGGGCGAAAAAACCGATCTGCGACGGCGGGACACCCTTGGCGATGAACCTGGCGATCCCTTCGAGCACGCCCAGCGCGGGATTGCTCGGCGTGCTCGCCACCTTCTCGACCGCAAGCTCGCCTGTCGTCGTATCGAGCAGAACGAGATCGGTGTGGGTGCCGCCCACGTCGACGCCGAGCCGGTAACGCGCGGTATTCATGCCGGACTGCCTGAATAGGCCTGTAGGACCTCGCCACGATCCGGTTAAAGGCGGGCGCGCGGCTAAGCTCTCGACTACACCGATGGAATCGCCTTCAGCATCGGGAACCACTGACCGATCAGCGTGGGCGGCCAGGGAACGGCCATGAAGTAATCGAACGCCAACCAGATGAAGAGGACGAGCACCACGGCATAGGGGATCACGAGCGG
>VAZM01000391.1:3456-4027 GCA_005883135.1 Alphaproteobacteria bacterium | reverse complement strand
TCGGAATGAGGCCGATGACCGCCATCATCGCCATGAAGCCGATGAGATAGCCGAAGAACAGAGCCGCACGTCCGACGATCTCGCGCACCGGCAGATGGCCGGTGTCGGAGGTCAGGTCCATATGGATCTTTTCGCCCACCTCATGCTGGGCATGTTCGGCCAGCCCTTCCGCCCCGGCGACCGCCGGTTTCCGGCACATCTCGTTGAACAGGCTGAGTGCCGCCGCAGATAACGCGACGGTGCCTACGACCAGCGGCACGATCTTGGCACTGAAATCCCATCGCAGCTAGGCCGAGAGCGCCACGCCGACGAGCGCAATGATGAACATGGTGAACAGTTGCGAGGGATGAAATGTCGGCCGCTGAAAGCTCGTCAGCATCCTTCGCACGCCGCCTTGGCTACGGATGTCCTGCAAAAACGGCCGCACGAGGCCGAGAATGGCGAGAGCGAACAGCAGCACCACGATCGGTCGAAGCATCCAGCTCAATCCGTAGCGCTCGATCGATATGAACAGATAACGCTCGATGGTATCGCCCAGAACGACGCCGAGGATGAGGGGCGGGCGCGGCCA
>VAZM01000391.1:0-3408 GCA_005883135.1 Alphaproteobacteria bacterium | reverse complement strand
CATTGGCGGGTAGCTTCGAACGCGCCGATGTAAATGATGCCGAGGACGGCCGGCAGGATCAGCGAATAACGCAGCGTCGCGAGCTTGGCGAATTGCGGACTGAACGCGTAGCACAGGCCCGCGCCCAACACGTTTGCCAACGCCACCGACCATACCATCGCGTAGGTGATGCTGAGATTCTTGGTCAGCATGTCGGGACCAGGCACCAGGCCGTGAATCAAGAACGCGCCGAGAAGGATCGCCATGGTGGCGCTGCCGGGCACGCCGAAGGCGACGGTCGGAACGAGGGCGCCGCCCTCCTTGGCGTTGTTGGAGCTCTCCGAGGCGATCACGCCGCGCACGTCGCCCTTGCCGAATGTCGCGCTCGCACCCTTCTCGGTCTTGAGCGCGTGGCCGTAGGCGAGCCAGTCGACGACGGATGCGCTGATGCCGGGGATCGAGCCGATGCCGCCGCCGATCCACGAGCACCGCATGATCAGCCACCAATGGGCAAAGCAATCCTTCACGCCTTGCCATTGGCCTTTGTAGATGTTGGCGGTTCCGGTATCGGCCGAAATGGCGAGGCGGGCGATCAACAGGTCGCACAGCTCCGGCAGCGCGAACACGCCGAGCAACAGCGGCGTGAGCGGCAAGCCATCCCAGAGGTAGAGGCTGTCGAACGTCCAGCGCAGGGTCCCCGTCTGCGGGTCCGTGCCGATCATCGCGATCATGACGCCGAGACAGCCGGCGGTAATCCCGCGCAGCGGCGCATTGCCGGACAAGACCGCGACCATCGAAATGCCGAGCACGGAAAAGGCGAGCAATTCCGGCGATCCGATGAACAGCATCACCGGGCGCAAGATCGGAATGCTGATGGCCATCAATACGGCGCCGAAGACGCCTCCCATCAGCGACGACATGTAGGCGGCGCTGAGCGCGCGGCCGGCCTCACCCTTCTTCGCCATCGGGAAGCCGTCGAGCACCGTGGCGGCGGAGGCGGCACCTCCGGGCACGCCGAACAGGATCGCCGGAATCGGATCGCCGGTGGCGGTCGTTGCGCCGAGACCGAGCAGGAGCGCGAAGGCCGCATAAGGATCCATGTTGAAGGTGAACGGCAGCAGCATCGCCGTTCCGGTCAGTCCGCCAATGCCGGGAATGATGCCCAGCACCAGGCCCATGATGCAGCCGAGCCCCAGGAACATCAGGCGATGGGGCTCCATCAAGGTGAGGAATGCCTGGCCCGCGGAGGCGGCCATGAAGCCGAGCTCTCCTCCGATCATGTCCATCCGTTTCGGCCTCCTCGAGACCCCGCGCGCGTCTGCCCCGCGACGGATGCCATTCGCGCCGGCGCGTTCGACCCTGCCTGCCGCCGTGCCGGGTCAGATCAACCCATTCGCAATGAAAGCGTGCACCCCGCCGGATCGCGTTGCGCCTGACTGTCGCCCCTCCCGAATTCGCCTGCCTTCGTTGAAGCTTCGGCGGTCGAATAAGCCCGCCATCGTGATGGAACGGCGGTGCCCTCGGACTCCGGCATCCCGATAAGCCCGCGACGACCAGCCTCCGCTCCCGCGCGGCGGCCCGATTGTTTTGCGCCATGTAAGCAGAACATCGCAGGACGGGAAAGCCGTTTGCTCCGGTTGGGCGCTCGCTATGGTCGGGACGGGAGCTATCGAGCGGCGCCGACGTGGTCTAGGTTCGGGTCCAAGTTCGTTAGCCAGGAGACCGAGATGAGTGATGCAGCGTCGAAGCCTTGGCCGACCGAACTGCGCTTGCACAAGGACCGCCGGACGCTGACGATTACGTTCGACAACCGCGAGACGTTCGATCTCAGCGCCGAGTATTTGCGCGTCAAGAGCCCAAGCGCGGAGGTGCAAGGCCATTCACCGGACGAGCGCAAGACCGTCGCCGGCAAGAAGGACGTCGCCATTCTCGAGGTGCATTCGATCGGCAATTACGCGGTGCGGCTCGTCTTCGACGACATGCATTCGACCGGCATCTACAGCTGGGACTACTTGCTCGAGCTCGGCCGCGAGCGGGACGCTTACTGGCAGGACTATCTCGACGAACTGGCCGGCAAGGGCCTCAAGCGCTGATGCGGGCCGCGGACGGATGAGGCGTCCGCCTCACCGTGCGCGGCGCCCCCCTCGTTATCCGCTACTGCACGATCACGGTCGCGCCGATGTTCACGCGGCTGTAGAGGTCGATGACGTCCTGGTTGGTCATGCGGATGCAGCCCGACGATGTCGCTTGGCCGATCGAGTCCGGCTCGTTGGAGCCGTGAATGCGGTAGAGGCTGGCGCCGAGGTAGATTCCGCGTGCCCCCATTGGATTGTCGGGGCCGCCGGCCATGTGGTGCGGCAGATCGGGACGGCGCCGCAGCATCTGCTCGGGCGGCGTCCAATCCGGCCACTCGCGCTTGTCGGTGATCTGCGTCACGCCGCTCCAGGCGAAGCCCGCCTTGCCGACGCCGATCGCATAGCTCATTGCCTGCCCGTTGCCGAGCACGAGGTAGAGCCGGCGCTGCGCCGTGCTGACGATGATGGTGCCCGCCTTGTGATTGGTGGGATAGCTCACCACCCCGCGCGCGATCGAGGGACCGAATAAGCTTGCGAAGAACGAACGCCCGCCGCCCGCATAGCGGTCGTAAGGATGGGCCGCGGCCGGCGTGGCAAAGAGGCTAGCGAGCAGCGCGACGGCGCACGCGCCGCCGGCAAGAAGGCGTGCAAACATGACGAACCCCCCGCATCATCGAGCGCAGAATCTTTGAAGCTCGAACCCGTGAGGTTGATAATGTACAAACAGCGCGGCGACTGTCGACCGGTTCGATGCGTTGGCGCGCAAATTTGCCGCGCAGTGTTGCCGAAAAGCCGCGGCAGCGTCGCAGAGCCGACGCTCTCGGCCAGTCAGCCGCTCGCGCTCGTCCCAGCGCGATGCAAGCGGGCCGAGGTGGCGCAAGGAGGGCAAGATGCTTAGGGACGATAGGGGGAATGGAGGCGGCCGGCCGGGCACCCCCCGCAACGTGCTCGGCGACCAGCTCGAGCTCTGCTCGATAAAGCCCATGACAGGCTTCTTTCGCGACGGTTGCTGCGACACCGATGCGGAGGACGTCGGCAGCCACACGGTATGCGCGGTGATGACCGCCGCCTTTCTCGCGTTCTCGAAATCCTGCGGCAATGATCTTTCAACACCGATGCCGGAATTCGGCTTTCCCGGACTCAAGCCGGGCGATCGTTGGTGTCTCTGTGCACCGCGCTG
This sequence comes from Alphaproteobacteria bacterium, assembly GCA_005883135.1. GTDB lineage: Bacteria > Pseudomonadota > Alphaproteobacteria > Rhizobiales > Xanthobacteraceae > VAZQ01. The sequence goes on along the minus strand of VAZM01000391.1, from coordinate 174 downwards.
GCAGGAAGCGCTGGAGGCGGGCCAGGCGCCGCGCGTGGTCTTGCGCGCCACCCACGAAGGCGCGCTGAGCTATTGCTCGCTCGCCGACCTCAAACGCTTCGCGGTGGATCTGGCGTGATCCAGCCGTAGCTGCGAAGCAGCGAAGGCTGGTGGGCGCTGTAGGGATTGAACCTA
>VAZM01000390.1:446-12430 GCA_005883135.1 Alphaproteobacteria bacterium | reverse complement strand
CCCAATAAAAGCGTCGTGCCAAGTCCGGCATAAATGTAGCGGTCACCGAAGGTCTGCTTCAGGATGGCGAACGCGGGCTCGCCGGTGCAGTGAGACGGAGCGAGATAGCGCACGCTCCAGTTGTCGCGCAGCGAGATCGCTATGCTGCTGATCTGGTCGTCTTTGGCGGGCAATAAATGCGTGCCACCCAAGACCAGATGTATCGGCTTGTTGATGGCACCCTTGGCCGCCTCGACGATCTTTTCGATCGTTGGATGACTGCACCCGACGATGAGTACAATTCCATCGGGCGTGTCGATCGCCAACGCGATCTCCTTCACCTCCAGGTCGACGCCCCAAGTTCCATTGAGCAGAATTAAATGGAATCCCGGCGCCACCTCCGTGGTCTTGCTGATCCAGGTGAAATTGCCGTCGGGCCAGGGACTGCCGAAACGGAGCGTCTCGGGCGGCCATCCGTCGAAATAGCGCATGTCCGCAGGAAGTGATTCGTTGCGTCTATAGAAAGTGCCTGGCAAAGCCGCGCCGAAGACGCCGAAGTTTTCCTGCGGTGCATAAATCTTCACGCCCGGATTGACCTTCAAGAGATGATTTAATCCGCTCGTGTGATCACCGTGGCGATGAGAGATCACGGCGAAATCCAGCTGCCGCAGATCGATCCCCTTGGCCGCGACATTGTGCGCGAAGATTTCCGCATTATTGCCGGTGTCAAACAGAATGCGCTTGTCGCCATACTCGATGAGAGCGGAAAATCCCCAGTCCTTCTTCAACGTCGAGGTCGGACCGAAGGCGTCGTACAGAACCGTGATCTGCCCCGCGCTCGATTCCGTGTGTGCCGGAGAGGCGCCGATCGCTGCCGCTGACATCATCATGCCAGCAAAGAGGACATATCGATTCATCGCATGGCTCCCGATAAGGCCCACCGCGCTCGTCAATCCGTGTGCCGCTCCGCAAAACTCTAACCGATTTCTGAAGGCGGAGAAATGCGCTCCGCTAATTCACGTCTCGGATCCTAACTTGTGAAGGCCTTAGGCCCAGTAACGCTTCCGATTTTGCGCGTGGAACCCGATCCGCGCCGTGATGCGTATACTGCAAGTTTTGAGATGCGCTTTGGCCCACGTCCGGCTATGCTGCACAAGGAGCTCGTGTCATGGCAACCATTCCCGACAAATATCTCGACCTGTTACAGCAGAAGAAGGCGTTTGCGATTCTCTCCACGGTGATGCCGGACGGTTCGCCGCAGGTGACGCCGGTTTGGTTCGATCACACCAACGGCCTCATTCGCGTGAACACCGCGCGCGGTCGCGTCAAGGCGCGCACCCTGAAAAACGGTGCTGCCGTGGCTATGGCCATCATCGATCCAGACAATCCCTACCGTTACGTCCAGATTCGCGGCCGAGTCCGGCGCGTTACGGAGGATGGCGCCGCGCAACACATCGATTCGCTGGCCAAGAAGTATCTGGGGAAGGACAAATACCCCAATGCTCAGCCCGGAGAGGTGCGGCTGCTGTGTGAGATCGAACCGACGTCCGCATCGGGAATGGGTTGAACTGGGCGTCTATTCCGGCTTGATCTTTCCGTCGACGATCACCTTCCTCCACTTCTCGTATTCCGAGTTGGTGAAGGCCGCGGCCTCCTCGGGCGTCGTGCCGCGCGGCGTGACGCCGATCTTGGCGAACGCCGCCTTGAGCTCGGGATGCTCGAGCGTCTTGTTCAGCTCGCTGTTGAGCGTCGCCAGCACTTGCGGCGGCAGCCCGGCCGGGGCGTAAACCGCGATCCAGAGATCCACATCGAAGCCGGGCAGGCCGGATTCCGCAACCGTCGGCACATCGGGGTAGACCGAGCTGCGCGCCGACCCCGTCGTCGCAAGCGGGCGCACACGGTTGTCCGCGGTGAACGGCAGCGCGCCGGCGATGCTCGAGAACGCGAGCTGCACCTTCCCGCTCATCACGTCCGGATATGCCGCGCCGATTCCTCGATAGGGCACGTGCGTCATATCGATGCCGGTCCGCAGCTTGATCATTTCGCCGGCGAGATGCGGCGCCGTGCCGATGCCCGCGGATGCGAAGTTGAGCTTGCCGGGATTGGCCTTAGCATAAGCGATCATTTCGGGGAGCGTCTTTGCCGGCAGGGTCAACGACGCCACGATGACCGCCGGCGAGGAGCCGACGATCGAGACCGCCTGCAGCGCTTTGAGGTCGTAGGGCGCGTCCGTTTGCAGCGTCGGATTGGTGACGAGCGCGGGGTCCGTCAGCAGGATCGTGTAGCCGTCCGGCGCCGCGCGCGCCACCACGTCGGCGCCCACCATCCCGCCGGCACCCGGACGGTTCTCGGGCACGACCGATTGCCCCAATCTTTCGCTCAGCCGAATCGCGAGATGGCGGCCGGCGGTGTCGATGATGCCGCCGGGCACGTAAGGCAAGACGAAGTGGATGGGCTTACTGGGATAGCTCTGCGCACGCGACGGCGACGGCAACGCCGCCGCGCAGACCAACGCCGCCAATGCAAATCGATACATGCTCATTCCTCCTCCGGCATGATGCCCCTCGCACCACGAATTGCTCGCACACCCCCTCCTCGACGGCTCCGCGGCGGCTCCGTCGGGAAGCTTTCAGCTGCCGACCGCAGCAACATTTCAGACATGAGCCATCGCATAAAGCATGGCTGCTCTGCAATATCGGAAAACAATGGGATTTCAGCACCTTAGGATCTGCGTTTTTGCTGACCGAGCAGGAAACTTTTCTCGGTTCCACACATTAAACGCGCGTCACGCCGGGCTGGCGGGCGCACGTCTATCCCTGGGTGCCTCTGATCGGGCGCCCGATCTCGCCAGCCTGCGCATGAAAGTTCGACCTTCCGAGCGCGTCGGAATTGGTCGGTGGGATCGTAGACAGGGGGATTAGCGATGGATGCCGATTGGCTTTGGGTGATGCTGGCGCTTGGCATATTCATCCCCGCCGGCATGGTGCCGCTCACGTTCGCCCGCGACGCTTGCCGCTGGTGGCGAGAACGGCGGGGGGCGAGATCGCCGCATCCCGCGTATGAGCAAGGAATGTCCTGCGCCCGAGACGACGCGTAATCGGTCCGGTGCAGCAACCATCGCCGAATGTAGAAGTTTAGTCATAGAATGGCGTGAGCGTAGGGCCGCCCTCGTTGGGCGGCCCTTTTACTTTCCCGCTGTGCCTGAGCACACCCTGCCCTACGAATTCGCCTTGAACGAATCGCGGGCGCCGGGCTTGAGCACGACATAAGCGCGCCGCCAGGGTTGGTCATCGATCAGCCGCCACTTGTGTCCGCTTCCCACGTGGTCGGTGGCAACCAGCACGTCGCCCGGACGCACCACGAAGGTCTCGCCGTCGCGCGTGGTGAACTCGAGCGTGCCCGAGAGCGTGATCACGTATTGCGGCTCGGGATCGTTGTGCCAATCGAAGGACGAATGGGCCGGCGTTTCCTTGAAATGGATCGCGACTACATCGGTGCGATCGTTCTCGGCAACCGTGCCCTCCTTCACATGAGAGGCGTTGTCGGGTCCGGTATAGAGCTTGAAGGCGTGCAGCATGCTTGCACCTCACGAGCTGACATCGCGCGCAAACCAGCGTGCCTGCAGCCGCGCGAATTCGCCGTTCTCGCGCAGCCCCGCAAGCGCCCGATTGACGGCCTCGCACAGCGGCTGGTTTTCCTTGGCGAACGCGATGCCGAGCTTTTCGCGGGTCGGCCCAGACCGATGCGTCCGGCCTCGAGGTCGTCGAGGGCGGTCGCGATGCCGTGATACGGATAGTACCTGATATCCGCGATCGTGCCTTGCGCCAACAGCCGCTTGGCGACGAAATCCGAGGTGTTGCCGGACTGGATGCCGGCGGTGAGCCCGCGCAGGTCATCCAGCGAGGCGACACTCGGCGTTGCGCGGCGATTTACCGCCACGCCTTGGTTGAATTCGAGGTATGGCTGCGAGAACAGCGCAATGGCGGAGCGCTCGGGCGTGATCGTCGTGCCGGAGATGACGGCGTCGTAGCTGCCCGTTGCGAGGCCGTCGAAAATTCCGTTGAAGTCGGCGCCCGAATAGCGCACCGGCTGCAAGACGAGCCCGAGCTGCGCGCAAATCGCGCGCATCAACTCGATGTCGAAGCCGCTCGAAGCGCCGCCCTCGATGATATCGAAGGGGGGATCGGGATAGGCGGACGCCACGGTCAAAGCGCCCGGAGTCAACGTCAGTGCCATGGACTACGCCGATCCGTGCGCCCGATCTGATGCCGGAAATGCTCGAGGCTAGAGCGCAAACGCAAGCGTAAAGCCGCCTCGCATCTCCTATTCAGCCGCCTCGCGCAGCGGACGCGGATAAATCCGGTCGTAGAGCTCCGGGCGCTGCCATTGCGGGCCGAGCACGCCCTGCTTGGTCGCGTATGTCTGGGACGAGCCCACCTCGTCGCGGCTCGCGCGCAGGTGTCGCACGCGCTCGAGGCACACGTCGACCACCGCGGTCCCGGCAATCGTGCTCTCGAACAAGATTTCCTCCGGGCTCGCGACCATGGCGAGCCCGCGCTCGGAATGATTGAACAGGTTCTGCGTCGTCACCACGACCGCCAGATTCTCGATCGCACGCGCCCAGATCAAGGTACGCCAGGTCGCCCAGAGTTTACCTTTGTCCTTCCCCGCCGGCATGAAGATCAACTCCGCGCCGCGCAGGGCGAGCGCGCGCGCGACCTCGGGCATGTAGACCTCGCTGCACATGGCGAGCCCGACCTTGCCGTGGGTGGTGTCGAACACCGGAAAGTCGTCGCCCGGCACCCACTGGAATTCCCACGCCGTGCCGCCGGTATAAATCCAAGGCCCGTTCGGATGCGTGCGGCGGTAGCGCGCGGGCGCGCGGCCGTCGGGATAGGCCATGCAGATGAGATTGTGGGCGGTCGCCGCCTTCGCATCGATGGGCGCGATGGTGCCGAACACGACGTGGGTGCGGTGCTTGGCCGCCGCCTCGACCATGGCCGCGGTCGGATCGAAGGCCGCCGGCATGCGCCACGGCCCGGGATATGTTTCGGGGAAGCAGACGAAGTGTGCGCCCTCGCCGGCGGCGCGCGCGATGGCGCGCTCCGCCTCGGCAATGTTCGCCGCGTCGCTGCCCGGCGGGTGGCAGATCGGCTGCACCACAGCAATGCGAAAGGTCATGGCGTTGGCTCCTGCTCGACGCTTGGCGGCTTGGTATTGGCCGGCAGATTGAAGCGGCGCCGCGACGCGGTCAAGCAAGCTAGTGCGGTGGATTTGAAGTTCCTTATCATGGCGCCGCAAGTTCGCTTAGGAACTTCAAATCCAAAGACCGCACTAGAATCATAGATTGCTAGTGTCCCGTTGATTCCGAAGTTCGCGTTTGAGGGTGCTGCGAGGTGTGCGCGAACTTCGGAATCGGGACACTATCCGCCCGGGACCTTTGACGGAACACCAACACGCCGATGATCGCCAGGTTGATGACGTTGGCGGCAACGCCGGCGGCAAAGGCCGGCGCATACGTCCCGAAGTGGTCGTAAAGCGCGCCGGCAATCCATCCCCCGAGCGCCATGCCACTGCCGCTGAACAAGAGGAGCGCCGGAATGCGCCAGTACGCTTCCGAGGCCGGAAACAGCTCGCGGATCGCCAGCACATAGGCGGGGATGATGCCGGCAAAGCCCAGGCCGAATGCGGCGGAGACGGTGAACAGCCCCACTTCATCCTGGGTGAACATGAACGCCACCATGGCGAGGATTTGGAACATCGATCCCGTCAGCGCCGTGTTGAGGCCGCCCATGCGATCGGAGATCCAGCCCCAAAATTGGCGGCTGACGAAGGCAGTGCCCAACAGCACCGACAGCATTGCTGCGCCGTGCGAGACCAGGATGCCGAGATCGCTGCACAACGCGGGCAAATGCGCCTGCGGCATCGCCATCGGAATACAGCAAAAGATGCTCGCCACGCCGATCAGGGCGAACACGAGATTAGGTGGCCAGCCCATCACCGTATTTGGCGCGGACAGGGTGCCGAACGCATCGACCCGCAGCGGCAGCTCCGGCGGCGCGCGCAGAAACATCGCCGCCAGCGGGACGATCACCACGACCTGGAGCAGGCCAAAGTAGAGCATGGTCTGGCGCCAGCCGACGTAGGCGACGGCGCGCTCGAAAATGGGTGGCCAGAGCGCCCCGGCGACGTAGGCGCCGCTTGAAATCAGCGCCAGCGCCGAGCCGCGGCGGCGGTCGAACCAGCGGCTGACGTAAACGTAGAACGGCGCGTTCATGCCGCCGACGCCGAGAAAACCCATGAACAGGCCTTGGCCGACATAAAGCTGCCAGGTCTCCCCGCCGGTCGACAGGACAAGCCCGACGCAAATCATCACCGCCCCGAGAATGACCGTCGTGCGGATCCCCGTGCGTTCGGCGACATAGCCCATAACGATGCCGCCGGCGCCAAAGCCGGTCCAAGCGAGCGCGGTTGCCAGAGCTGGCACCGAACGCAGGCCGCCCAGTTCAGCGGCGATCGGCTTGAGCGCGACAATGACGATCCACGGCGCACCGAAGGACACCGCCAGGATCACCAGCACCACCGCCGCAACGACCCAAGACGACCGAGTCTCGACGGACGGCACGGCCATTCGTTCATGCATTGAGGGGTCGCGCCTTTGTTGCGCGCGTGGGGCGCGCCTTATCGGTGGCGGGGCGGCAGGTGGGTTGGATGTGCTTAAACGGCTCGGGCCGCCGGTACGGTGCGAGGCGGCAGAATGCGGCCGGTCAAGAGCAACATCATGGGCGTTCGTCCCTTCGTGTTCTGAGTTCAGGCGAATTTACCGTGTTCCCGACCATGCTGCGAGGCCGCCAGCGTGGGGGCAGCCCTGTGCAAAACGCTGTCGGGCGCTCGACACGCGCGCGCCGGATGCGCCAAACGCGTGGGGCGAACCGACGCGATGCTTGTGGACAACCGCCGCACAAGCTGTTGACCATTCTGTGAGGGGGCTGCCCGGCCTTTGGCTAAACAGCTGTGAATCGTGGGGATGAGATCAAGGACCTGAAGCTGATGCCGGAGGCTCCCCGAAGCTCCGCCACCGTGGTCGCGCGCCTCTCGAGCGATGCCGCGACCGCGCAGAACATCGCCGACGCGCTCGCCGACAGCCTCGCCGCCGACGAGTTCGCCGCCTCCGCTTTCGAGGACGCCTCCGGACGCTGGTCGCTCGCCATCTATTTCCGCGAGCCGCCCGACGCGGCGGCCGTGCGCGCGCTGATCGCCTCGCTCGCCGGCGCGGCGGCCGCCCAGGCGCTGTGCTTCGAGACGCTCGCGCCAGCGGATTGGGTACGCAACAGCCTGGAAGGCCTCGCCCCGGTGGAGGCGGGCCGCTTCGTCGTGCACGGGGCGCACGCGCGTGCCCGTGTGCGCGAGAACCGCATCGGCATCCAGGTCGAGGCGGGGCTCGCCTTCGGCACCGGTCACCACGGCACGACGCGCGGCTGCCTGAGGCTGCTTGACGAGGTGCATCGTGCAGGCGCGGAGCCGCAGGCCGGCGGCAAGCAGGCCCGCGGCAAGGAGCGCGGCGGCGTTGCGTCGCAAGCGGGAGAGGCACGCGCTTGCGCTCGACGTCGGCACCGGCACCGGGGTGCTCGCCATCGCCGCAGTGAAGGCGTTGCGCCAACGCGTGCTTGCCAGCGATCTCGACGCCCGCGCGGTCGCCATCGCCCGCGAGAATGCACGCATCAACCGCGTCGGCGGCGCGCTCGAGGTGATCCATGCCGGCGGGCTGCGCGCCGCGGCCTTCCGCGCGCGCGGCCCTTACGCACTGATCTTTGCCAATATTCTGCTCGATCCGCTCAAGGCGCTCGCTACGCCCATGACGCGGCTCGTTGCTGCCAACGGACACGTGGTGCTCTCCGGCTTGCTCGCCCGACAAGCCGGCGCGGCGCTCGCCAGCTACCGCGCGCGCGGCCTAGTGCTCGTGCGCCGCATGACGCTGGAGAATTGGGCGACGCTCATTTTCGTGCGCCCGAGGACAAGGCGCGCCAAAAGGTGCCATCGTGCCGCTGGCTAACCCATTGTGTCGTGCGAAAGCGCCAAGGCGGCGAGAGAGCATTGCCCGCGTTCAAGCGGCTCAATAGATTGCCGCCATGTTCGAGGCCCGCTTCCAGTCATTCGAGGATCGAACCGAGCGTGCGGCGAGCGGACCTCGTGTTGCGGCGCTGCGCACGGAACTCGCACGGCGCGGCTTGACCGGCTTCGTCGTGCCGCGCTCCGATCGCCATCAGAATGAATATGTGCCGGCTTGCGAGCAACGGCTTGCGTGGCTGACCGGCTTCACCGGCTCGGCCGGCGTCGCCATCGTGTTGATGGAGCGCGCCGTGCTCTTCGTCGACGGGCGTTATACACTCCAGGGGCGCGAGCAGGTGGATACCTCGCTGTTTGCGATCGAGCATCTGATCGAGATGCCGCCCAATCGCTGGATCGAGGAGAACCTCACGGCGGACGACCGCCTCGGCTACGATCCTTGGCTGCACACCGTCGAGGGCACGGAGCGGCTGGAGAAGGCCTGCGCCGCGGCCGGCGCCAAGCTCATCGCGGTCGAGCCCGACCTGATCGACGCCATTTGGGCCGACCGCCCTGCTCCGCCGCTCGGAGCGGTCGCGCTGCACGATGTGCGTTTCGCCGGAGAAGCGGCCGGCGAAAAGCTCGCCCGCATCCGTGTCGAGCTGACCAAGCTCCACGCCGACGCGCTGGTCGTGTCCGACCCGCACGCGATCGCCTGGGCCTTCAACATCCGCGGTGCCGATGTCGCGCACACGCCGCTCCCGCTTGCCTTCGCCATCATTCCGCAGGCGGGCCGGCCATCGTTGTATATCGACGGCCGAAAGCTCTCCAACGAGGTGCGCAGTTGCCTCGAGACACTCGCCGATCTGCGCGAGCCGTCCGCTTTCCCGGACGCGCTCGAGGACTTGGGCCGGCGAAAGAACCGCGTGCGGATCGACCAGGGCACCGCCGCGGACGCACTGGCGCGCCTCATTACCAGCTGCGGCGGCAAAGCTATCAAGGCGGCCTGCCCGATCGGCTTGATGAAAGCAGTCAAGAACGACGTCGAGATCGCCGGCGCGCGCGCGGCGCACGTCCGCGACGGCGCGGCCGTGACGCGTTTCCTCGCCTGGCTCAAGCGGGAGGCTCCGCGCGGCAGACTCACGGAGATCGATGCGGTAGCGGCGCTCGAAAGCTTTCGCCGCGACACCGGGCTGCTCAAGGACATATCGTTTCCGACCATCGCCGGCGCCGGGCCGGACGGGGCAATCGTCCATTACCGTGTCACGACCAAGAGCAATCGCCGCATCACACCGGGCGAACTCTTTCTCATCGACTCCGGCGCCCAATACGAGGACGGCACCACGGATATCACCCGCACCGTAGCGATCGGCGAGCCGACCGCGGAGATGCGGGACCGCTTCACCCGCGTGCTCAAGGGCCATATTGCGATCGCCCGCGCCGTCTTTCCCGAAGGGACGACCGGCGCGCAGCTCGATTCCTTCGCGCGCCAGTTCTTGTGGGCGCAGGGCCTCGACTTCGACCACGGCACCGGCCATGGCGTCGGCAGCTATCTCTCGGTGCACGAAGGGCCCGCGCGCATCTCCAAGCTCGGCACCACCGCGCTCAAGCCCGGCATGATCCTGTCGAATGAGCCCGGCTACTACAAAACCGGCGCGTATGGGATCCGCATCGAGAATTTAGTGCTGGTCGTTCGCGCCGCTCCCGTCGCCGGCGCCGAGAAGCCGCTCAACGCGTTCGAGACGCTCACGCTCGCGCCCATCGACCGGCGGCTGATCGTGGCGGAGATGCTCACGCTCGAGGAAACCGGCTGGCTCGACGCCTATCATGCTCGCGTGCTCGAGATCCTGTCGCCGCTGCTCGATAGCGAGACGCGCCTCTGGCTCGCGGCGGCGACCCGCCCGCTCGCGCGCTGAAGCCGCGGAGCGCTCCTTTGCTCGAGCCGGCACGAGGGGATTGGGCCAAGCGCGAAACGCGCCACACACGCGTGCGGCTACTGGCGCTGTTGATCGCGATGGCGGGGGTGGGCTCGCTGTCGCTCAACATCCTGGTGCCGGCGATCCCCGGACTGGCGGCCAAGCTCGCGGCCGATCCTGCCAGCGTGCAGCTTGCGGTCTCGCTCTATCTCATGGGACTGGCCGCGGCGCAGCTCGTGTTCGGGCCGCTGGCCGACCGTTTCGGCCGCCGCCCGGTGGTGCTCGCGGGACTCGCGCTGGCAATCGCTCGGCGCCTCGACCGGACAAACCATCGGTCGGGCGATCATCCGCGATCTCTACGACCGCGAGCACGCAGCCTCGATGATCGGGCTGGTCACCTCGGTCGTGGTGCTGATGCCGATGGTCGCGCCGCTCATCGGAGGCGTGCTCGACACGCTGTTTGGCTGGGAAGCAATCTTCGCCTTCACCGCGATCGTGAGCTTCACGGTATTCGCCTGGGCGGTGCTGGAGTTGCCGGAGACCCGCAACGCCTCGCTCGGGTCCGCCTCGCCTCGTCATTTCCGCGCTGACCTCGCGGCGCTCGCGTCAAGCCCGCGCTTCTTCGGCTACGCGCTCTGCGCGGGGCTCGGCTCGGCGCCGTTCTTCAGCTTCCTCGGCGGCGCTCCCCACGTGGTGGTGACGGTGCTGGAACGCACCTCCGCCGAATACGGGCTGTGGTTTTTCATTCCCTCGATCGGATTCATGTCCGGCAATTTCGCTGTGTCGCGGCTGACGTCGCGGTTCGGCGTCGACGCTCTGATCTGGTGGGGGATCGCACTCACCATCACCGGCTGCTTGCTCAACGTGGTGGTCTACGTCGCCTTGCCGGGCTGGGAGATGGCCACGATCTTTCTGCCGCAAATCATTATCGGCTTCGGCAACGGCCTGCTGCTGCCGACGTCCGTTGCCGGCGCCGTGAGCATCCGCCCCCAGGTGGCCGGGACTGCCTCGGGAGCGACCGGCTTTATCCAGATGTCGGTCGGCGCCATGGCCGCTCAGCTTGGCGGCCACGTGGTCGCGCAGGCGGCGGACGCAACGCCGATGCTGTGGCTCATGTTATTTTTCGGGATCGCCACGGCGGCTGCCGTTTTCACCCTGGTGCGCCGGTAGTTATCGGCGCGCGCTCCGCAGGCGCCCTCAGCGGGCGCGAGTGGCCGATGCAATCGCTTGATGGATGACCTGCGGGCTGATGGGCAGGCGATTGAACTCAACCGCAAACGGCCGCAACGCGTCGCACACCGCATTGGCAATCACCGCCGGCGGGGCAATGGGGCCGCCTTCGCCGACCCCCTTGACCCCGAGCGGGTTGAGCGGAGAAGGCGAGTGTTGATGGATGAGCTCGATATTCGGTATCTCGCACGCCGTCGGCAGCATGTAGTCCATGAACGAGCCGGCGAGCAGCTGGCCGTCGGGATCGTAATTGAATTCCTCCAACAGCGCGCCGCCGATGCCCTGGGCAGCGCCGCCGACGATCTGCCCCTCCACCAGCATCGGATTGACGACCATGCCGCAGTATTTGTCGATAGTCACGCATCCGAGTTCGATATCGACCTCGAGCACCGCCGCATGCGCCGCATAGGACCAGGTGACCGTGGGCGGCTCGTAGTAATAAGTCTCCTCCAGCCCGGCATCCACGCCGGGCGGCCGCCGGTGATCCCAGCCGGGCCGGGATGCCCGCGCCACCTCGGCGAGCGACACTTCGGCGCCCGGCACGCCGACGATGCCGACGCCGTCCTTGCGGAGCTCGAGGTCGCCGGCCGCGCATTCCAAGAGATTGGCGGCGATGGCGAACACCTTGGTGCGCAGCCGTTCGCTCGCGCCGTGGATAGCCGCCGATAATGTCACGGTGCTGCGGCTGGCGATCGTTCCGAAGCCGATCGCGATCGCCGCGGTGTCGGCGAGCGAGATGATGACGTTCTCGGGATCGACCGACCAGGTGTCGGCCACGACCTGGGCAAAGATGGTCTCCATGCCTTGCCCCTG
>VAZM01000390.1:0-415 GCA_005883135.1 Alphaproteobacteria bacterium | reverse complement strand
CGCACCGTCGCACTCTCGAACGGGCCGACGCCGGTGCCCTCGACATAGCAACCGATGCCGAGGCCGAGGTAGCGACCGTCTGCGCGCGCCGCGCGCTGGCGCTCTCGGAACGCCGCAACGCCGCCGAGCGCGGCCAGCGCTTGCCGCAGCGCGCGCGGATAATCACCGCCGTCGTAGACGATTGGCTCGCCGTCACGATAGGGAATGCCCGCGCGGTACGGCATGTCCTCGGCGCGGATCATGTTGCGCAAACGCACGTCGGCGGGCTCGAGCCCGAGCTCGGCAGCGACGAGATCGACGATGCGCTCCATGGCAAAGGCGGCTTCCGGGCGGCCGGCCCCCCGATATGGCGCGTTCGGAACCTTATTGGTTGCGGCGATGCTCGCCTCGATGGCGAGGGCATCGATCTTGTAAG
>VAZM01000058.1:64879-66590 GCA_005883135.1 Alphaproteobacteria bacterium | reverse complement strand
GCATGGGACACCTGCTCGAGGCGGCGCGCGACCTCCGCCTTCGCCTCTTCGACGGTCATGCCATCGAGAAAGCGCGAATTGATCATGCGCCCGTCGCCGTCATAGGCGGTATCGGTGATGACGAAAGTGCTGGGGTCCTGACCTGGCGGACAGACCACGGGCGTGTTGCCGAGGCCGTACTTGTTGGCGAAGTCGAGGTCGCGCTGGTCGTGTGCGGGGCAGCCGAAGATCGCGCCGGTGCCGTAGTCCATGACGATGAAGTTGGCTACATAGACCGGAAGCTTCCAACTGGCATCGAAGGGATGGACAGCCTTCATGCCGGTGCCGAAACCTTTCTTCTCCGCGGTATCGATCAATTGCTGCGCGGTGCCGTGGCGTTTGCACTCGGCGATAAATTGGGCGAGCGCCGGGTTCTCGGCCGCGGCGGCGACCGCCAACGGATGGTCGGGCGAGAGCGCCATGAACTTGGCGCCAAACAGCGTGTCATGGCGCGTTGTGAAGACCTCGAGCTCGACTTCGCCGTTCGGCGTCGTCGCGGTATCGAGGGCAAAGCGGACGAGCAGCCCCTCCGATCGGCCGATCCAGTTGCGCTGCATGACGCGCACCTTCTCGGGCCAGCGATCGAGTCCCTCGAGCGCCTGCAGCAGATCCTCGGAAAACTTTGTGATGCCGAAGTACCATTGCGGCATCTCGCGTTGCTCGACCAGCGCGCCCGAGCGCCAGCCGCGCCCGTCGATCACCTGTTCGTTGGCGAGCACGGTCTGGTCGACCGGATCCCAGTTCACCTTGCCGAGCTTGCGCTCGACTAGTCCGGCGCGCAGGAAATCGAGAAACATCTTTTGCTGGTGCTCGTAATAGGCGGGATCGCAGGTCGCGATCTCGCGCGCCCAGTCGAGCGACAGCCCCATGGATTTGAGCTGCGCCTTCATCGCGGCGATGTTCTGATACGTCCACGCCTTCGGGTGGACCTTGCGCTCCATGGCCGCGTTCTCGGCCGGCATGCCGAAGGCGTCCCACCCCATGGGATGCAGCACGTTCAGCCCCATGGCGCGTTTGAAGCGCGCGACCACGTCGCCCATCGTGTAGTTGCGCACGTGTCCCATGTGGATGCGCCCGGACGGATACGGGAACATCTCGAGCACGTAGTATTTCCGGCGCGGATCGTCGTTGCGGGTGGCAAAGATGCCCCGCTCGTCCCACACCTTTTGCCAGCGGGCCTCCGCCTCGCGAGCGTTGTAGCGTTCGATGGCCATGGAATGAGTATGCCTGCCAAAAGTTTACCAGGCACTAGGGCAGCAGGGAGGCCCTGGTCAACCATCAGTGGCCGGCGCAACCTCCATCTCTGTCGCGAGCTCGCTCAAGTCGGAAACAACGCTCAAATCCCGTCCGCCGCCCGTTCAAATATAGGGTGTCATAGGCCGCTGCTCCTGGGCTCAGTCTCGCGGAAATCGGGTGGACCGCCTATCTCTGATTTGGGAGCAAGGAGCGGAGTGCTTGCGCGGCTGCGATCCATAGATTGCCAGGCGAGGCGGACGTGATCTGCCGCGAACCTGATGGAGCAAGTCCATGTCCTTGATGATGCGAGCCGACGAAAGGTCGGCGCCGTCCTCGCTCGACGACGGCCGCTGGAAAGCGGTGCAACGGCGTGATCGCGCCGCCGACGGCGCGTTCGTTTACTGCGTGCGCACGACCGGCGTCTATTGCCGGCCCT
>VAZM01000058.1:59057-64869 GCA_005883135.1 Alphaproteobacteria bacterium | reverse complement strand
CGCGGCGAGAGAACGTCACGTTCCATGCAACCTGCGCCGAGGCCGAGCGCGCCGGATGTCGGCCGTGCAAACGCTGCCGTCCCAATGCGCCTGCGCTGGCCGAGGTGCACGCAACCGTGGTCGCCCGGGCGTGCCGGCTGATCGAGCAGGCGGAGGAGCCGCCGACGCTCGATGAGTTGGCGCAGGCGGCCGGAATGAGCCGCTTTCACTTCCACCGCGTGTTCAAAGCGGTCACCGGCGTGACGCCCAAAGCCTATGTCGCCGGCGACCGGGCCAAGCGCGTGCGCGAGGAGCTCGCGTCGCGCGACACCGTCACGCAAGCGATCTATGGCGCGGGCTTCAACTCCAACGGCCGCTTCTACGCCGCCGCGCCCGGTCTGCTCGGCATGACGCCGACGCAGTTCCGCAGCGGCGGGAACGGCAACGTCATTCGCTTTGCCGTCGGCCAATGCTCGCTTGGTGCGATCCTGGTCGCGGCGACGGGCAAAGGCGTATGCGCCATCGAGTTCGGCGACGATCCGGAGGCGTTGGTGCGCAGCCTGCAAGATCGCTTTCCCAAGGCGCAGCTCCTCGGCGGAGACCAAGACTTCGACCGGCTCGTGGCCAAGGTCGTCGGCTTCGTCGAGGCGCCGGCGCAGGGCCTCGATCTCCCGCTCGACATCCGCGGCACGGCGTTCCAACAGCGGGTGTGGAAGGCAATCCGCGACATCCCGGCGGGAGCGACGGCAAGCTACCGGGATCTTGCCAAGCGGCTCGGAGCACCCAAAGCCGTGCGCGCGGTGGCACAAGCCTGTGCTGCCAATGGCATCGCCGTCGCCATTCCCTGCCACCGGGTGGTGCGCACCGATGGATCGACCTCGGGCTATCGATGGGGCGTTGCGCGCAAGCGCGCTTTGTTGACACGGGAGAAGGCCGTATGACCCGGCTCCTTGCCGCCGAGCGTCAGTCTGCGCCTCCCGCCGCCGCAGGCGCGCTCACCGCGCAGATTGCCGCCATCGATTGGGCGGGCATCGCCGCGCAGCTCGATACCCACGGCTGCGCGACGACCGGCAGGCTGCTGACCCCGCAGCAATGCGCAGCCCTTGCTGCGAGCTACGCGTCGGACGCGCTGTTTCGAAGCCGTGTGGTGATGGCACGGCATGGCTTCGGACGCGGTGAATACAAATACTTCGCCTATCCGCTGCCCGAGGTAGTGGCGGCGCTGCGCGCGGCGCTTTATCCGCCGCTCGCCGACGTCGCGAACCGCTGGAATGATGCGCTGGGGATTGGCGTGCGGTTTCCGGGCGAGCACGCGGCCTATCTCGCGCGCTGTCACAAGGCCGGGCAGAGCAAGCCGACACCGTTGCTACTCGCCTACGGCGTCGGCGACTACAACTGCCTGCATCAAGATATCTACGGCGAGCATGTCTTCCCGCTGCAGGTTGCCTTTCTGCTGTCGCGTCCGAGCGAAGACTTCGCCGGGGGCGAATTCGTGCTCACCGAGCAGCGGCCGCGCATGCAGTCGCGGGCGGAAGTCGTTCCGCTCGTGCAAGGTGAAGGCGTCATCTTCCCCGTGCATCATCGGCCGGTGCAAGGCACGCGTGGGACCTACCGCGTCAACATGCGCCACGGCGTGAGCCGCCTGCGCTCGGGTCGCCGCCATACGCTGGGCATCATCTTCCACGACGGCGCGTGAGTTGACGTGAGCTCATGGGCGGAAAACGGCGCGCCGCGTGCTAGGATCGCGTCATGAGCCGCGCCGCGCATCTCATCGAAACGCCTTTGGCGAAGGTCCGCGATGAGATCGCACGCGCTTGTGCCGAAGCGCGGCGAGATCCGGCCGGGGTGACGCTCGTTGCCGTTTCGAAGACGTTCGGCACGGAAGCGATCGAGCCGGTCATCGCCGCGGGCCAACGGATATTCGGCGAGAACCGCGTGCAGGAGGCGAAGACGAAGTGGCCGGCGCTCAAACAACGCCATGGAGGGATCGAGCTCCATCTCGTCGGTGCACTGCAGTCCAACAAGGCCAAGGAGGCGGTCGCGCTGTTCGACGCCATCCACTCCGTCGATCGGGCAAGCCTCGCCGAGGCGCTGGCCAAGGAGATCGCCAAGCAAGGCCGCGCGCCCACGCTGTTCGTCGAGGTCAATACCGGTGGCGAGGCGCAGAAGGCGGGAGTGCTGCCGGAAGAGACCGACGCCTTCATTGCGGCCTGCCGCGAACGCTACGGTCTGACCATCGCCGGGCTCATGTGCCTGCCGCCGGTCGATGAACCGCCGGCACCGCATTTTGCGCTGACCGCCAAGATCGCACGGCGCAACGGGCTATCGCTGTTGTCGATGGGCATGAGCGCTGATTTTCCGCTCGCCATCGCGTTCGGCGCCACGCATGTGCGGGTGGGGACCGCCATTTTCGGGGAGCGGGCGCGCCCGACAAGGCAGGAGTTAGGCCACACGCTCTAGATGTCGATCGCGATCTGGGTGCGCGGCGCCAGTACCGCCAGCAGACGTTGGAGGTCATTGCGCGTGAGCGCCACGCATCCGGCCGTCGGCCCTCGGTTGGGCCGCGCCAGATGCACGAATACCGCGCTGCCACGGCCTGCCACCCGCGGGCGGGTGTTGTGGTCGATCTCAATGATGAAGTCGTAGAGGTGGTCGTCGCGCCAGAGGCGGTCGCCGCCGTCACCGGCCGAGCGCTGGAAGGGTCGATTGTACCGGCGGTCAGTGGTATCTTCGCACCAGGCGAGGGTGGGGCCAATGCGCCGGGTCGGCAGCAATGTGTGCGGGTGCGGATGGCGATCCGCCCGCCACCACAGGCGGATAAGCCGGAATTTGCCGCGCGGGGTTGCGCCGTCGCCCTCGAATTTATTGGCGCGAATGCCTCCCCGTCCGAGCACCACGGGCACGGCGCGCGGTCCGGCGAGGAGGACGCCGCGGGTGCGGTTGCCCGGCAAGGCCCGCACGCGGATCAGGGAAAGTGCCCGCCGTGGCATGGGTTAATCCTAGCGCGGAACGAGCATGACCCCAGCAATCCAGCTTGCCCTTTTCCCCTCGAATGCTCTATTTCGCGCCATGCCGTGCCGGGACGATGCCGCGAGGACTGCCGTTCCTGGGGCTGAGACATGACAAATACCCGCAAGATCCTGATCGTGGACGACGATTCCGAGTTGCGCGAGGCGCTGGTGGAGCAACTTGCGCTGCACGAGGAGTTCGAGTCGATCGCCGTCGATAACGGCACGAAGGGGGTGCAAGCCGCCAAGGCCGGGCAGATCGATCTCGTGATCATGGATGTCGGCTTGCCCGATGTGGACGGACGCGAAGCCGTGCGCATTCTGCGCAAGAACGGCTTCAAGGCGCCGATCATCATGTTGACCGGGCACAACACGGATTCCGATACCATCCTCGGCCTCGAATCGGGCGCCAACGACTACGTGGCCAAACCGTTCCGCTTCGCGGTGCTGCTGGCGCGCATTCGCGCGCAACTGCGCCAGCACGAGGCGAGCGAGGACGCGGTCTTCACCATCGGCCCGTACACGTTCCGCCCGAGCTCGAAGATCCTGCTCAACCCCAAGGGCAATAAGGTCCGCCTCACGGAGAAAGAGACGGCGATTCTGCGATACCTTTATCGCGCCGGGCAGCGGCCGGTCTCGCGCGAGACGCTGCTGCAGGAAGTTTGGGGATACAATTCCGGCGTCACCACTCACACACTTGAGACGCACATCTACCGGCTGCGGCAGAAGGTGGAGAAAGATGCCGCCAGCCCTGCCATTCTGGTCACCGAAGCGGGCGGGTACAAGCTGGTGCCATAGCGCCGCCCCATGGCCATTGACGACGACATCGCCTTTCTCGAACGCGTGCCGACGATTGGTCCGCTAGGGCGCGCGGCGCTGCGCATTTTGGCGATCGGCGCGGAGACCCGCCACCTCAATGCGGGCGATGTGCTGTTCAGCGCCGGCGAGGCGGCGGACGGCGGTTACGTCGTCCAAGCGGGGCGATTGAGTCTCCAGGCGGCGGAGGACGGGAACGAGCTGACCGTCGGCCCGGGCACGCTCCTGGGAGAGGTGGCGTTGTTCGCCGAGACGACGCGAACGGCGACCGCCACGGCGCTGGAGCCGGCGGCCGTGCTGTGCATTTCGCGGCCGCTTTTCATCCGCATGTTGGACAGCTTTCCCGACGCCGCGCGCAAGCTGCGCGAGACTCTTGCCGGTCGGCTCGATCTAGCGACGCGCGAGATCGCCAATGTGGGCGCGTTCCTCGACGCCCACGAACCGAAGTGACTCATTAAGACGAGACCAGGGGAACCGCGCGCAGCGCTAGACCTCCAGCGTCGCCGTCACAGGCACATGATCGGAGGGCCGCGGCGAGCCGCGCAGACGCTTCATCACCTCGATGCCGGCGAGCCGGTCGGCGAGCGCGGGGGCGACCCAGATGTGATCGAGTCTGCGGCCTTTGTCCGCGGTTTCCCAATCGAGCGAACGGTAACTCCACCACGTGTAGAGCTTGGTCGGCTCGGGAACCAACATGCGCATCGCGTCGACCCAGCCGCCGGCGCGCTGGGCGGCGACGAGCTTCTCGCACTCCATCGGCGTGTGCGAGACCACGCCTAGCATCTGCTTGTGGCTCCAGACATCGTGCTCGAGCGGCGCGACGTTGAGATCGCCGAGTAGGATCATCCGGTTCGAGTTCTCACAGCGCAACGCAGCGGACGCGCGCATTTCGTCGAGAAAGGAAAGCTTGTGCGCGAACTTCGGGTTGAGCGCCGGATCGGGGAGGTGGCCGCCCGCGGGCACGTAGAGGTTATGCATGACGATGGGATCGCGAAGGCCGGCGCGTTCGCCCAGCACGGCCGAGATGTGCCGGCAGTCGAGCTTGCCGCAAAACGATTGGATGGCGAAGCTTTCGAACGGCAGACGCGAGAGAACGACCACGCCGTGATGGCCCTTTTGCCCGTTGAGCGCCACGTGCTCATAGCCCAGCCGTGTGAAGCGCTTGAGCGGAAAGCGGTCGTCGGGGCACTTGGTTTCCTGCAGACAGAGGACGTCGGGCCGCACCGTCTTGACGAATCTCGCCACGGTGTCGATGCGCAGCCGGCATGGCTCTTTCTTATCCCTGCCCCGAAGGGCGAGGGTGGTCGGCGCAGCCGACCGGGCGGGGAAATTAGAGCATGCCCGCAGGTAGTGTGAAGTTCGCCGGTGGACAACCCACCCGGTCGCCGCTTCGCGGCGTCCACCCTCCCCGCCGCGCGGGGAGGGACTAGCTACTGAATGATCTCCTTGCGCTCGTAGTTGATCCGGAACATGGTCGAATCGATCTTCTGCGTCGGATCAAGATTGTAGAGCGCGACAGTCGTGTCGTAGCCCTGCGGATCCGTGATGGTCCACTGCTTGAGCTGCATGTCCTTCACCGAAAACATCAGCAGCACCTTGTGCGTGCCGCCGAGCGTCTGCTTCTCCTCGATCTGCAGGCTGAGGAACGTGTCGTCGGCCCCGACGGAAACCACGTTGGTTTCCTTGAGCAGGTCGATGCGGTCGGCGAGCAGGAAGCGCAGCGGCGTCTGCGACAGCGGATAGAGATCCTGGGTGGCAAGTTTGCGATCGCGCACGATAACCGATTGTCCGTCGGCAACGATCTCGATGCGGCTCGGCGGCTCGTATTCGAAGCGGACCTTGCCGGGCTTCTGAATGAAAAACTCGCCTTTGACGCGAGAGCCGTCGGGGCCGACCTGGACGAAATCGCCGATCAATTGCTGCATGTTCGAGAGATAGGCGCTGACCTTGTCGACCTGCGCGCGCTGCGCGGACGTGAAACCGGTGCTGGTCGTCGCCGGCGTCGTGGC
>VAZM01000058.1:58480-58922 GCA_005883135.1 Alphaproteobacteria bacterium | reverse complement strand
GGGTTCGGCGTTCGCCGCCCATCCCAGCGCGATCAGGCCCAGCACCGCCACCCCAACGAACAGCCCCTGGCCCGTGCCAGCCATGGTCCCTCTCCCGGTCCCCTCAGGTCGGGTAACCGGCCGGTGTGGCGAGAAGACGACCAATCCGGCAAAAAAGGCCTTAACGGCCGTTAGATAAGCCTCAATATCGCTCGGCTTCCTCCTCGGCGACCAGGATTTCGCGCTTGCCCGCGTGGTTGGCCTGGCCGACGACGCCTTCCTTCTCCATGCGCTCCATAAGGGAGGCCGCTCGGTTGTAGCCGATCTGCAACCGGCGCTGGATGTAACTGGTCGAAGCCTTGCGGTCGCGCAGCACGACCTGCACCGCCTGTTGGTAGAGGTCGCCGCCGTCGGCCTCGCCCATGCCGGTTGCGTCGAAGACCGGATTGCCGTCTTCGTCCTC
>VAZM01000058.1:37318-58428 GCA_005883135.1 Alphaproteobacteria bacterium | reverse complement strand
CGCCCGCCGCCCGCCATGTAGAGCATGTCGCCCTGGCCGAGCAGCTGCTCGGCGCCCTGCTCTCCCAAAATGGTGCGGCTGTCGATCTTGGAGGTGACCTGGAACGAGATCCGGGTCGGGAAATTGGCCTTGATCGTACCGGTGATGACGTCGACCGAAGGCCGTTGCGTCGCCAGGATCACGTGCAGCCCGGCGGCGCGCGCCATTTGCGCCAGGCGCTGCACGGCGCCCTCGATATCCTTGCCGGCGACCATCATCAGATCCGCCATCTCGTCGACGATGACCACCACGAACGGCAGCGGCTCCAGCTCGAGGTCCTCGGTCTCGTAGATGGCCTCGCCGCTCTCCTTGTCGTAGCCGGTATGGACGGTGCGAGTGAGCTTCTCGCCTTTCGTCTTGGCCTCGGTCACGCGCGCGTTGTAGCCGTCGATATTGCGCACGCCGAGCTTCGACATTTTCTTGTAGCGCTCTTCCATCTCGCGCACCGCCCATTTGAGCGCGACCACGGCCTTCTTCGGATCGGTAACCACCGAAGTGAGCAGGTGCGGGATGCCGTCGTAGACGGAGAGCTCGAGCATTTTCGGATCGACCACGGTAGAGCAGACTCAAGATCATCGTGTTGATGGCCACCGACTTGCCCGAGCCGGTGGTGCCGGCGATCAACAGGTGCGGCATGCGCGCGAGATCGACGATCACCGGCTCGCCGCCGATGGTCTTGCCGAGACAGAGCGGCAATTTCGCGCTGGTGTCGATGTAGTCGCGGCTGGCGAGCTGCTCGCGCAGATAGACCTTCTCGCGCGTCGGGTTCGGCAGCTCGATGCCGATGGCATTGCGTCCGGCCACCACCGCGACGCGCGCGGACAGCGCGCTCATGGAGCGAGCGATATCGTCGGCCAATCCGATCACGCGCGACGATTTGATGCCGGGCGCCGGCTCGAGCTCGTAGAGCGTGACCACCGGACCCGGCCGGGCATTGATGATCTCGCCGCGCACGCCGAAATCGCCGAGCACGCCCTCCAGCGCGCTGGCGTTTGTCTGCAGCGCGTCGGCGCTCAGCACGGCGCGCCCGATAGCTTTCGGCGCCGCAAGGAGCTCGAGCGAGGGCAGCACGTACCCGCCGCTCGATCGTCGCGCGGCGCCTGCGTGCTCGTGTGCGCGCCGACCTGGGCGCCCACGTCGTCGTGCTCGTCTTCTTCTGTGGCGGAGCGTGGCGGCGCGGCGACGCGGCCGCTCGCCTCGAAGCGCGGTTCGATCCGGCCCTGCGCCGGCGCCTCGGATCGCACCGGTGCGCGCGGCGTCCGCCGCGTGAACGCGCGCGCAACCCGCGCTTTGAGGCTGAGCAAACCGTGCGTGATCCAGCCGAGCGAGATCGATGCCGGCGCGTGGTCGTCTTCGCTCGCATCCTCGGCGCCGCGGTCATCACCGCGCCATCCGAAGCCGGCGGCGATCGCGAAGCACCACAGCATTCCCCCGCCGGCCGCAATCGCGATTGCGGCGCGGGTCGCTCCCGTGAGCGCGCCGCCGGCAAGCCAGGCGGGCAGGCGAAGCATCCAGTCGCCGACCACGCCGCCGAGCCCAACGGGCAGCGGCCAGGCGGAGCTGCGCGGTAGGGCGGCAACGCAACCGGCGGCAAGGGCGTATGCGCTCGTGCTGCAAGGGACGGTGGGTGAGGAGCCGCCAGCCCCAGATGGCGACCGGCAGGATGAAGGCGAGCGCCGCCACGCCGAGCAGCTGCGTCAACAGGTCGGCAACAATGGCTCCCGGCAGGCCGAATAGGTTGCGTGCCGGAGTATTGGTCGCATGGCTGAGCGAAGGATCCTGGACCGACCAGGTGGCGAGCGCCAGCGCAAGCAGTCCCACGAGCACGATGAGGGCGAGACCGCCGAGCTCGCGCAGGCGCCGGCGCAACGCGTCGCGCAAGGAATCGGGAAGGAAGTTCAGACGGTCGAAGCCGCGCTCGATCGCCGACATGGTGTTCTCACCCCAGCACCGCGACGAGACGATGCAGCGCCTGCGCCGTCGTCTCGTAGTCCTGCACCATGGCGACGCGGATATAGCCGAGGCCAGGATTCGATCCGTCCGCCTGCTCGCGCGCCAGATAGCGCCCCGGCACCACGCGAAGGCCCGCCTCGCGCCAGAGTCTCAGCGCCACGGCCTCGTCGCCGCCTTGCGCCGAAACGTCGAGCCAGAGAAAGAATCCACCCGCGGGACGCCGATAGCCGTAGCGCTCGCCGATGATCTGATCGGCGAGATCGTATTTCTGCGCATAGAGGCGGCGATTTTCCTCCACATGCCTCTCGTCGCCATACGCGGCGATCGCCACGCGTTGCGCCGGTACCGGGACTTGCGGCGCCGAGACGTTGCGCAGCTCCAAAAACCGCGCGAGGAATGTTCGATCGCCGGCGGCAAATCCGACGCGCAACCCCGGCAAGTTCGAGCGCTTCGACAGCGACTGGAACTCGACCACATTTGCAAAGTCCGGGCCGGCGGCTTCGAGCATCCCGGCGGGCGCACGCCGCGTGTAAATCTCGGAATAGCATTCGTCGCTGAACACCAGGAATCCGAATCGGCGGGCGAGCGCGACCACGCGCTTGAGATAGTCGAGGTCGGCCACCGCGCCCTGCGGGTTCGCCGGCGAGGCAATGAAGAAAGCGACGGTGCGACCGAGGAGTTCGTCCGAGAGTGCGTCGAGATCGGGAAGAAAACCCGTCTCCGCCGTCGCCGGCAGGTAGACTGGCTCGCAGTTGGCGGCCACCGCGCCCGCGGCGTACGCGGCATAGAAGGGATTGGGAATCAGCATCGCCGGACGGCCGCGTCGGCCGCTGACCCAGCGCGACGCCGCGAGCGCGGCGAGAAACAGTCCCTCGCGCGATCCGTTGAGCACCAGGATTTCAGCGGCGGGATCGATCGGCCGCGGTAACGCGAACCGCCGCCCGAGCCAGGTGGCGGCCGCCTCGCAAAAGGCCTCGAGGCCCTTGTTCATGGGATAGCGGCCGAATTCGTCGATATGGGCGGCGAGAACCGGGCCGACGAATGCCGGCACGGCATGCTGCGGCTCGCCCACGGCCAGGCTGATCGGGGATTGTCTGGGTTCGACGTCGCCCAAGAGCTCGCGCAGCCGCACGAACGGCGAGCGGCCGATGTCGGCTCGGGTGGGCGCAGCGGGATGAACGCGTTCGGCGGCGGTCATGAACATGGACAAAGCGGCGCCAAGACCGCCGCACGAGGCTTTGTCCTACCATAGGTGCGGCGGGGTTAAGGCGCGATTAACCAATGGTGACGGGCAAAAGACGCAAAAGTGAGGGGCCCCAGTTTGCGCTGGGACCCCTCGACGGAAAGGGCGGTGCCGGGTCTCCGCCCTAACCGTATCTCGTCAGTGGACGGTCTCGCCGTGAAGCGCCAGATCGAGACCTTCGCGCTCCACCTCGTCGCTGACCCGCAGCCCGATGAAAATGTCGACGAGCTTGAGGATGATCAGCGAGACGACGGCGCCGTAAACGAAGACGATGACGATGCCCTCGATCTGGTTGAGCACCTGCACCGCATTGCCTTCGATCAGGCCCGCGGTGCCGCCGTATTGCTCGATGGCGAAGACGCCGGTCAGCAGCGCGCCCACCATCCCGCCGACGGCGTGCACGCCGAAGGCGTCGAGCGCGTCATCGTAGCCGAGCATGTGCTTGAGGCCGGTGCAGCCCCAGTAGCAGAAGATGCCGGCGGCGATGCCGATGCACAGCGAGCCGACCGGGCCGACGAAGCCCGACGCCGGGGTGATGGCGACGAGGCCCGCCACCGCGCCGGTGCAGATGCCGACGACGGTCGGCTTCCCCCGCATCATCCACTCCACCAGCATCCAGGTGAATGCGGCGGCCGAGGTCGCCATGTGCGTCACGGTCATCGCCATGCCGGCTTGCATTCCCGCGGTCACGGCCGAGCCGGCGTTAAAGCCGAACCAGCCGACCCACAACAGCGACGCTCCGATGAACGTGAGCACCATGTTGTGGTTTGGCCCGGTGTCCTTGCGCTTGCCCAGCATGAGGCACGCCATCAGCCCCGCCACGCCGGAATTGATGTGCACCACCGTGCCCCCGGCGAAATCGAGGACCTTGACCCACGCGTCCGAGTTCGCGGCGGCGAGAAATCCGTCCGGCCCCCATACCCAGTGGGCGATCGGCGAATAGACGAAGATCGCCCATAGGCCAATGAACCACAGCATGGCCGAGAACTTCATGCGCTCGGCGAAAGCTCCGGCGATCAACGCCGGAGTGATGATGGCAAAGGTGAGCTGGAAGCAGAGATACACGGTCTCGGGGATGGTCGGCGCGAGCGGGTTGGGATTGCCGATCCCCTTGGAGATGTCGCTCACGATCCCTTGCAGGAAGGCTCGGTCGAGCCCGCCGATGAACGGCGTTCCGGAGCGGAAGGCCAAGCTGTAGGTGCAGACGAGCCAGAGAAGACTGATCAGGCAGGTGATGGCGAAGCTCGTAATGATCGTATCGCCCACGTTCTTCTTGCGCACCATGCCGCCGTAGAACAGGCCGAGCCCGGGGATGGTCATCATCAAGACGAGCGCCACCGAGGTGAGCATCCACGCGGTGTCGCCGGAATTGGGCGTGCAGTTCTCGAGCACCGCCAATTTCGGGTCGGGATTGCCGGCACAGGCAGGCGGCCCCGCCGCCGCCTCCGCGGCCGGGGCGGCTGTCGCCTCCTCGGCGTATGAGCCATCGATCGCCGAGAAGCTCAGGAAGAGCGCGAAGAGAACGGCCAACGCGAGAGCCACGAGTCCCGCACGGGTTGGTTTCTTGAACGTCATGGGGTCTAACTCCTGTCGCTAGACATTTCAGTGCGGGTTTCAGAGCGCGGCGACGTCGGTCTCGCCGGTGCGGATGCGCACCGCGGTATCGAGGTTCAGTACGAAGATTTTTCCGTCCCCGATCTGACCGGTCTTGGCAGCCGTGGTGATGGTGTCGATGGCTTTGTCGACCTGATCGGCGGCGACCGCCACTTCGATCTTGATCTTCGGCAAGAAGCTCACCGCGTATTCCGCGCCGCGATAGATTTCGGTGTGGCCCTTCTGACGTCCATAGCCCTTGACCTCGGTCACGGTCATCCCGTGCACGCCGATTCCGGTAAGCGCGTCGCGGACCTCGTCGAGCTTGAAAGGCTTGATGATGGCCATGACGATTTTCATGGGTATTGACCCCCGTTCGTGCCCATCCCCCGCAGGTGCGAGGTCATGGGCAATCTCCGTTACGCGAGGGCGCGCGAAAGGATTGCGTCGCCCGGCAACGCATGGACGCGAATCAAGCTGCGTGCCAGTTCGCCGCGTGGGGGGTAAGTTCCGGGAATCAAACGGCGTTTAACCGACAGCCGGACCCTGCGCGGAGCGCTGTGCCCGCCGCCGCACAAACGTCGCCCAGGGGTGCATAATTTTTAGGCAGGTGCCTGCGCCGGCCGTCGATGGGGTTTGAAGCAGTCGCCGCCGCGTACTGGTCCATTGGCTGCCCCCCGTGCGAGCGAGGCGGCGGCCTTCGAATATCTCGAAAGGACGCTCTGGCCGGACGGCCCAATTTGCCCGCATTGCGGGACGGTTGGGAGGGCGACGAAGCTAGAGTTCAGCGAGCCTAAGAAGGGCAAGCGTGGGGCTCGGCTGGGCCTCTGGAAGTGCAATGAGCGGGAATGCCGGAAGCAGTTCACGGTCAAGGTCGGGACCGTGTTCGAGCATGGCCGCATTCCACTCCACAAGATGCTGCAAGCCGTCTTTCTACTTTGCTGTTCCAAGAAGGGCTGTAGCTCGCATCAGCTCCATCGGATTTTGCAGATCACCTACAAGTCCGCGTGGTTCCTAAGCCATCGCATTCGAGAGGCGATGCCCGACGGCACGCTTGCCCCTATGGGCGGCGCGGGTCGCATTGTCGAGATGGACGAAACAGCGCAAGGCCGGATCGAGGGCGCGCCGAAGCAGGCGCATCGCGGCATGGGCATGGGGCCGCACAGTGTTTACGTTGGTCCAACGCGGCGGATCGGCGCGTAGTTTCCATATCGAGGGCACAACGCTCGGTCAGATGCTTCCGATTATCCGCGCCAACCTCAATCGCGAGAGCGCGGTGCTGACTGACTCTGGGGCCTGGTATAAGCGCCTCCAAGATCGTTGGTATCGTCAGCCACGACACTGTTCACCATGAAGAATACGAGTACGTGCGCTACGAGCCGGGGAAGACGATCCGCCCAAGACGGTTGAAGCTACTATTCGATCTTCAAGCGCGGCATGAGCGGCGTGTATCAGCATTGCAGCGAAAAGCACCTGCACCGCTACCTTGCCGAGTTCGACTTTCGGTACAACCCGCGCGTTGCGCTCGGCGTTGAGGATAGCGAGCGCACGTCGCGCGCAGTTAGAGGCATGGTCGGAAAGCGTTGACGTATCGCGCCGCTGATCGGACCAACTAACAAGTGGGGCGACCACGCCAACTCAGATTGCCGCTGGTCATGCCCAAAGCTAAACGTCGAATCTCGTCAATGACTTAGCTAACATTTTGATTCGACTAGTGGAATCTGCTACATAAGAATCGGCAGGCAACGCCGGAACAACCCCGAGTCACGCTTCGCGTGACAGCCGTTTGGATGCCAGTCCACGAGGGGCAGGCTAGTGAACCAGCGGTGATCCAGGGGCCGGGGGCCTGCCTCATTTTTTGCGAAGATAGAAATCGAACAACAGGCGGTGGTGGGATGGCGCACGTTTGAGATAGCCATCAGGCATCAGCTTCAAACCGTAACCGAAGATGTTGCCGTGCCGATCCAATGTCATTCGTGGTTTCAGGGCGCATGCAAATTGCGGGTTTGGCGAGTCGCCGCTTACCGCTGCATAGAACGCGCCCGCTACAGCATCGGAAATTTGTAGTCCCGCCCGATCTGGGTGGTCGTAAGCGGCAACCTCATTTATGGGATCAACTACAGACCATTTTAGATCCCCGCGCTTAAGAAACAGAGCGTCCGCGCGGCTCTGCATTCGGAGCCAGTATAGGTACGATTGAAAATGTGGGTATCGGAGACCGCGACGGCGCGAAAATTCGAGGTGCACGAGCCGCGGAGAACCATAGTCGCGAAGCGATCGCCGTTCACAGTAGTCAGTCACCCGCTCCAAGAGACTTTTGCGGCACGAGGATTGTATGGCCGCGCATGTTGAGTTTGTGTGACATGACCACGAAGCAGCGGAGCGGCAGATTCGCTATGCGCTCACAAACAATCGCCTTCCGCCAATCGTCTAATGGCTGAAAATGCAATTGGCCGCGGCGATCCAGTTTGATGTCCCGAAGGATGTTTTGCACCCAAACCGCTTCGCTCTGCCCTTCGGCGCGCACGACAACCGCGGACAATACGAACCATTCGGTCGCACCCTTAGGGTCGCGCGGGCGCACTGTGGCAACGCCATCGTCGCCAGACTCGTCGATATATGCTACGTAAGCTACCTTCGGCATGGAATATGGGAATTGCCCGACAGATCGGCGTCATTGCCGTCTGGGTATTTCTAATGTAGCTGGGGCTGTATGCGCTCTAGCACCGCGATGATTTCTTGCTCGGCCTCTATGTCTTTGTGATCGCGACCGCGCAGGCGGGCATCATGGCCAAGGTCTGGAAAGTAGACGATTGAGCGCCGTCGGCCTCATGCCGCGTCTTCTGAGCTTGAGATTGCACGCTCAAGAGCCGTGACCCCAAACGCTTTCAGGGCCTCTTTGCAGTCGGTCTGAAGTGCTGCCCCAAACGCCTTGATGGCTGCCTCTCGATCGCTGGCCATCATGGCTAGTGCCAGCCGTTCGAAGCTATCAGCCGCGATGATAATATGCCCGGAAGCATTTCTTGGGATGCCGGCCGGAAAGTTGATCTTAACGCCGTCTCCGCGGCCATCAAACCAGTTCTGGCCTATACCGATGCCCCCCTCTCTTCCCTTCGAATTATCGTACTCGCCCAAAAACGCCGTGACCGTCATTTGCTCCTCCTCTCCGGGAAAGGAGGGAACCCTACCATCCGTAGCCCTGGTTTGCGACGCAGGAATAAAGAGGGGCGTGCGCGCGTGAAGCGCTACTGCAGGGCTTCGCCGTGCTGGGTCAGGTCGAGGCCTTCGATCTCGTGCTGCTCGCTGACGCGCAACGGCAGGAAGAAGGCGATCGCTTTGAGCAGAACGTAAGTGAGCGCGCCGGACCAGATGAGGACGGCGACCACGGCATAAACCTGGATCAAGACCTGCCGGGCGTTGCCCTCGAGCAGGCCCGAGGAGCCTTCCGGCGAGTCCGGGCTCACCGATAGTGCCGCCACCGCGAACACTCCGGTGAGGATCGTGCCGGACGCGCCGCCGACGCCGTGCACGCCGAACACGTCNCAGAAACAGATGGCGCCGCCGATCGCGCCGATGATGACGCCATGCCAGGGCAGCACGAATCCCGATGCCGGCGTGATAGTGGCGAGACCGGCGACGGCGCCAGTGATCAGCCCCAGCACGGAGGGTTTTCGGCGGGTCCACCATTCGAGCAACATCCAGCTCAACGCGCCCGCCGAGGCGGCAAGATGCGTGGCGGTGATCGCGAACGCCGCGCGTGCATTGGCGCCGAGCGCCGACCCGCCGGCAAAGCCGAGCCAGCCGATCCACAGCATGCCCATGCCGATGACCGCCAACGACAAGTCGTGGGGCGCGAAGTTGTCGTTGCCGTAGCCGTTGCGCTTGCCGAGCACGTAAGCGGCGATCAGGCCGGCGATGCCGGCGTTGAGTTGGACGACGGTGCCGCCGGCAAAATCAAGAGCGCCGGCGCTCGCAAGAAAGCCGCCGCCCCACACCCAGTGGGCGATCGGCACATAGACGAAGATCAGCCACCCCGCCGCAAACCACAAAAACGCGGAAAACCGCATGCGGTCGGCAACCGCGCCGGCGATCAGCGCGACCGTGAAGATCGCAAAGCCCATCTGATAGACGACGTAGAGCAGCTCCGGGATCGTCGGCGCGAACGCGCTCGTCGACTCCATGCCGATGCCACGCAGGAACAGCCGCTCGAAGGTGCCGAGCCAAGGCGCATCACCGATGAAGCTCAGGCTGTATCCGATCGCAAACCACAACAGCGAGCACAGCGCGGTGCAAGCGACGCTCTGCGCCATCGTGGCGAGCACGTTCTTCTTGCGCACCATCCCGCAATAGAACAGCGCCAAACCCGGGATCGTCATCATGAGCACGAGGGCGGTCGCAGCCATCATCCAGGCGGTGTCGGCGCCGTCGATTCTCGCGGCTGTTTCCTGCGCCAGCGCCGGCAAAGTCGCAAAGGCCAAGCTCAGCGCGGCGACGAGGCCGCACGCCGTGCGTGTCGTGGCTCTTCTCATGTTGTCCCCTTTATGCGTGAGGCTTTTACAGCGCGTCGGCGTTGGTTTCGCCGGTGCGAATACGCACGGCCTGGTCGATGGCGGTGACGAAGATCTTGCCGTCGCCGATCTGGCCGGTCTTGGCGGACGCGATGATGGCTTCGACGACGGCTGCCACGCGATCGGTCGGCACCGCCACCTCGATGCGGATCTTCGGCAGGAAGTTCACGGCGTATTCGGCGCCGCGATAGATCTCGGTATGTCCCTTCTGGCGGCCGTAGCCTTTGACTTCGCTTGCCGTCATGCCCTGGACGCCGACCGCCACCAACGCGTCGCGCACGTCTTCGAGCTTGAATGGCTTGATGATTGCGATGATGAGCTTCATGAATTCGCCCCGCGAGTGACTGCGCACGATATCGGCGGATGATGAAAGCTTAGCGGATTAGTGCATATTCGGGCTCGTTTAAGTCCACGCGTGCTTTGATCCGTCATTGCCGGGCTTAGCGCGTCAAAGACGCGCGTAAACGCGCTTATGCCCGGCAATCCATCCTCTTCGCGAAATCGCTCGTGCGAAGAAAGATGGACTACCCGAACTCGGGTATACCCGAGTTCGGGCATGTTAAGTGCGCAAGTCGGATAAATCCGACTTGCGTGGTCAAGCCCGCGGGTGACGACCGAAAATACTTCAGTTTGGCCATCCGCGCAGGCTGGTTTACGTCTCCGATTACGGCAGCATAGCTGACCTTAGGAAGAATTGCCGCGCTCGCGCAGCAATCCTTCCTGCGCCACCGACGCAACGAGTGTTCCGTCGCGGGCGAAGATGAGCCCGCGGGAGAAGCCGCGCGAACCCGCCAGATTGGGGCTGTCGTGGGCATAGAGGAGCCATTCGTCGGCGCGAAACGGACGGTGAAACCAAAGCGCGTGGTCGAGGCTTGCAGCCATCAGAGTTTTTTCGAACACGGTGCGCCCGTGCGGGATCAACGCCGAGTCCAGCAGCAGCATGTCGGAGGCGTAGGCGAGCACGCATTGATGGATCGCGGGTTCGTCGGGAAGCTTGGCGGTGGCGCGGATCCAGACGTGGAAGCGGCCGTTCTCGATCTTTTTGCCGAGATAGCGGTCGAGCTCCACCGGCCGCCACTCGATCGGCCGCTCGCGCTCGTAGTAGCGGCGCACCGGATCAGGCATCAGCGGCAGCACGCGTTCCTTGATTTCGGCTTCGTTCGGCAGCTGCTCGGGCTTCACCACCTCGGGCATGCGCGCCTGGTGGCTCATGCCGGGCTCGTCGCGATGAAAGGATACCGCCATGGTGAAAATCGCCTCCCCGTGCTGGATGGCGACCACGCGGCGGGTGGTGAAGCTCTTGCCGTCGC
Organism: Alphaproteobacteria bacterium; assembly: GCA_005883135.1. Classification (GTDB taxonomy): domain Bacteria; phylum Pseudomonadota; class Alphaproteobacteria; order Rhizobiales; family Xanthobacteraceae; genus VAZQ01. The sequence continues at coordinate 47,722 of VAZM01000058.1, read as the reverse complement.
GGATACGGTCGACCTCGTAGATGATGGGTACCTTGGGGTCGCCGGGGAGCAGGAAATAGGCGTGCAGCGAGTGCGGCGGCCGCCCGGCGACGTCCACCGTGCGGCAGGCGGCGACCAGCGCCTGCCCGATCACCTGTCCCCCGAACACGCGCTGCCAACCGACCTGCGGTGAGCGGCCGCGGAACAGGTTTACCTCGAGTTGCTCGAGGTCGAGGATCGCGAGGAGATCTTGAACAGCAGACGACATGGCCGACCTTCGTACCGCGCAAGCCCCCATCATCGTCCGCGGAAGCGGGCGATGACAATGCTATAGTCCTGGGTAGGAGGACGCGCGTGACGGCATCAGCAGGCAGCGTGCAGCGGACGGATGTGCTGATCGGCGGCGCCGGTTTTGCCGGTCTGGCGCTGGCCATTGCGTTGCGCCAGGGGTTGGCGCCCTCATTCTCCGTCACGGTGGTCGAGCCGGCGCTGGGCCGGGCGTCGAAAGATGGCCGCGCCTCCGCGATCGTCGCCGCGGCGCGGCGGCTGTTCGAGACCATCGGCGTGTGGCAGAACATCGAGGCGCAGCCCATTCTCGACATGGTCGTGACCGACAGCCGCCTGAGCGACGTGGTGCGGCCGGTCTTTCTCACCTTCGAGGGCGACGTCGAACCGGGCGAGCCCTTCGCCCACATGATCGAGAATTCGCCGCTCATCGCCGCATTGACGCAGAAGGCGCAGGACGAAGGCGTGGTATTGCGATCGTCGGCGGTCGCCGACTTCGAGCGTCCACCCGACCGCGTCGACGTCACGTTATCCGACGGCGGTACGCTGGCCGCGCGGCTCCTCGTGGCCGCGGACGGCGCGCATTCGGCGATCCGCGAGCGCGCGGCCATCCCCACCAACGGTTTCAGCTACAGTCAGTCGGCCTTAGTGACGACCGTCGCGCATGAGCGGGATCACCAAGGGCGCGCCGAGGAGCATTTTCTTCCCGCCGGCCCGTTCGCGATCCTGCCGCTGAAACGCGACCCGGTGGTCGGGCACCGGTCCTCGATCGTCTGGACCGAGCGGGCGCAAGAGGCGGCGCGCATTGTCGCGCTGCCGGAACCGGACTTTCACGCCGAGCTCGAGCGGCGTTTCGGCCTGCATCTCGGCGAGATCAACGCCATCGGCCCGCGCCGCGTGCTTCCGCTCGGGCTTTCGGTCGCGCGCGCGTTCGTCGCCGAGCGCCTCGCCCTCGTCGGCGATGCCGCCCATGTCATTCACCCGATCGCCGGGCAGGGCCTCAACATGGGGCTCAAGGATGTCGCCGCGCTCGCGGAAGTGCTGGTCGATGCGGTGCGGCTCGGGCTCGATCCCGGCTCGCTTGCGGTGCTCGAGCGCTACCAGCGCTGGCGGCGGTTCGACACCGTCGCGATGGGACTAGCGACTGATGGCCTTAACCGGCTGTTCTCGAACCAATCGGACCTGCTGCGCCTCGTGCGCGACGTGGGCCTCGGCATGGTCGACCGTCTGCCCGCGCTCAAGCAGCTCTTCATCCGCGAGGCCGCAGGCCTCGTCGGCGAGGTGCCGAAGCTCTTGCGCGGCGAGGCGCTGTAGTAGCGCTGTCGGCGGTGCGACCAATGCCGATCCTCCCGACCGCAACAGCTCAAGTTCAAATCCGGATAGGACCGGTCATAGACCGCCTGGCTGCAATGTCCTTCCTCGTCCTTCCGCTTCCCCCACGACGAGCGGCGGTAGTGGGCACTCGAGCGTGTCGCCAATGGCGCGGAGCAGCTCCGCTTCGCGGACGGTGACCTGCTGGTTCGCCAGGATGCAGGCCGCGCAGGCGACGACGATCCGGCGCTTGATGGCCGGGACGGATTGCTTGAGCGTTTGCAGGGCCGCGTCGAACTCGGCGAGGGAGCATTCCTCGCGGGGCGGCAAGCGGTGGGTGTGGTCGCCGCCGATGTAGCCGCGCATGCCAGCATCGAAAGCCCGGGCGGCCTGGTCGGGTTCCGGCTGGCCTTCCCAGGCCAATAGCCCCAACACCGTCGCCACCGAGTGCGCCAGTTTTTGCGGCGCGCTGTGCATTGGACGCGTCTGACGCTGCGGCAGGAACTGGGCGTCGAGATGGCGATGCAGCACACAGCGGAGGGTGTACTCGAACAGGCTCAGCCGCTGGTCGGCGATCATGAGCATCTCGACCTGGGCGCGGAAAGCCCGGTGCTGGCGAGGCGACATCTGCCGCAGGGCTGGCATGGCCAAGTCCAGGAGGGGCAGCCGGTGCGTGTCCGGCATGGCCTGAACAGGAGCGACGAGCCGCAAGGTTTCGGCGAAGTCCTGCGGCTCAGCGCTGGCCTTCAGCCGGGTCAGCTGGAGCTCCCGCACGTCCGCCCGTGGGTCTAGGAGAAGGGCGTAGACTAGGGCGTGAGCACTGAACGGCTCCTGGGCGGCGACCCGGAGCACGTCGGGCATGCCGTCGTGCAGCGCTTGGGCGTAGCTAATTTCTTCCGGATCGATGTCGCCGACGCGGGACGCCGCTTCGTCGGCGAACCCCAAGACCGGCACCTGCGGCAGCCCCGGTAACCTCGGAATCCCGGCGAATGGCGGGAGGCCACTGGGGCGACGGCCTTCGAGTTTTTCCCGATCGACACCGACTGGCCGCACCTCCGGGAATTGGCCGTCGAAGTGGGGATCGAGCCGGCGGATGCGCTCCACGAGGGGCGGGTGGGTGGCCAGCAGTCCGGCGAGCCCCTGGCCGGCGAAAGCGTTGGCGAAAAACATGTGACCGGCCTCGGCGGCCTGGGGGTTGCCGATGCGCGACCCCTCGGCCAGCCCGCCGATCTTCTTGAGCGCCCCGCCAATGCCGTCGGGGTTGCGCGTGAACTGGACGGCGCTGGCATCGGCCAGGTACTCGCGCTGCCGAGACACTGCCGCCATGATCAGCCGACCGAACAACGCTCCAACCAGGCCCAGCACAAACACCCCCAGGCCCAGCAGCAGCAGGCCGCCACGGGAAGCATCCCTTCCCGACGAGCGTCCGCCGGATGTGAGCATGAGCATGCGGCCGATGATCGACAACGCCATGATCCCGAAGATCAGGCCGATCAGCCGGATGTTGAGCCGCATGTCGCCGTTGAGGATGTGGCTGAACTCGTGGGCCACCACGCCCTGCAGCTCGTCGCGGCTCAAGTAGTTGAGGCAGCCCTGGGAGACGGCGACCACGGCATCGCCCGGGGCGTACCCGGCCGCGAAGGCATTGATGCCGGGCTCCTTCAGAACATAAACGGGGGGCACCGGCACTCCCGCGGCGAGAGCCATCTCCTCGACGACGTTGAGCAGCCGCTTCTGCCGCGCGTCGGTGGTCGTGCCGGGCACCTCCTCACCGCCCATCATCAGGGCGACGGCCTGTCCGCCGGAAGCGAGCTGGGCCACCTTGAACGCGCTGGCAGCCCCGACCAGCAGCCCCACCCCCGGCGCCGCGAGCAAGAGCAGCTCCGGCTGCCACCACGACACTGGCTCGCCGGCACTATACATGCTGAGCGCCAGCAACAGCCCGTACACCAGAGCGATCAGAATCAGGATCGCCAGGACGAAATAGACCACCAGCTGGAAGTCTTGCGTCGGGCCGAATCCTGCTGCTGAAAGAAATTGGTGGCCATGGTTCATGGACCGGGAGCATGGGACGCACAGAGCGGTGGCGGTTCCGCGTTACTGAAATGCCACCTTGGGCGCTGCGCGCTCGGTCTCTGCGGTTTCGAGCAGCGCCGCCTCCTTGAAGCCGAACATGCCGGCCACCTTGACGGCCGGGAAGACCTCGCGCCGGATGTTGTAGTCGGTGGCGGCATCGTTGAACGCTTGCCGGGCGAAGGCGATCTTGTTCTCGGTCGAGCTCAACTCCTCCTGCAGGGCGAGCATATTCTGGTTGGCCTTGAGGTCCGGGTACGCCTCGGACAGGGCAAAAAGCCGGCCCAGGATCCCGCCCAGCTGGGCTTCAGCCTGGTTAAACTCCCTCATGGCTGCCGGATCGCTGGGGTTGGCCGCGACTTTCTGCTCGGCTGCCATCGCGCTGTTGCGGGCTTTGATGACGGCATCGAGCGTCTCCCTCTCGTGGGCTATGTAGCCCTTGACGGCTTCGACCAGGTTCGGAATCAGGTCGTAGCGGCGTTTGAGCTGCACGTCGATCTGCGCGAAGGCGTTCTTGAAGCGGTTCCCGGCGACAACCAGCCCGTTGTAGATGTACATGAGCCAGAGCGCGAGCAGCAGCCCGACGCCTAGGAGCACAAGCAGGGTGACGATGACGGGACTCATTGGCCCTGACCTCCGACGAGAGGACTGTCGGTCTGGTCCATCGCACGACGTCGGCGCAAGACTTGTCTTAATAGAATCCTGCCGATGGAATCCTGCCGAAACAGTTGGCATTCCCCACGGACGGTCGACTACGGATGGTTAGCACATTTATCCCGTGCCGCCCACGGTTCTGTAGTCCTTCCCGCTCCACATACACTTCCCCGTGGAGGGGCTACCTGATCGGGCCACGCGCTACACAAACGGGATCGCCAGCACGTGTTCTTTGAACGCGGGGCGTTGCTCGATTGCGGCGAACCAGCGCTCGAGATGCTCGAGCGGCGGCCGCTCCGGCACCAGGCGACGGAAGCGGTAGGCCATCAGCGCGACGGGGATATCGCCCATCGACAGCGTGTCGCCGGCGACGAACGGGCTCGTTGCCAGCTGCGCGTCGAGAATCTTCATCGCGGCGATCGTCTTGACCTTGCCCGCCTCGATCGCGGCGTGATCGCGCTTCTCCGGGGGCGTGCGCACGAGGCCCAAGAACACCGGGGTGAGCGGGGGATGCGCCACCGTGAGCTGCCAGTCCATCCAGCTGTTGGCGCGTGCTCGCGCGCGCGCGTCGGCGGGCTCGAGCGTGCCTGCACCGTATTTGGCGGCGAGATAGCGCACGATCGCGTTCGATTCCCACAGCACGAAGCCGTCCTCTTCCAGCGTCGGCACCAACCCGTTGGGATTCATGGCGAGATAGGGGGCCTCGTTGTTCTTGCCGAAGGATCCGCCAACGTCCATGCGCTCATGCGCGAGGCCGAGCTCACCGACCGCCCACATCACCTTCTGCACGTTCACGGAGGTGTTGCGTCCCCAGATTTTCAGCATGGCTCTCCCTTCCCTCGCTCCTGATCGCCGGGCTTTGTCCCGGCGTGTTCCTTTTTGCGCGGCGGGCAGAAAACAAGATGCGAAGGCGGGGGCACTCAGTCCAGCCGGCGCGCCTCTTCCGGCAACATGATCGGAATGCCGGCGCGAATGGGATAGGCGAGCTTGGCGGAGCGCGAGATCAGCTCCTGCTTCTCCGCATCGTATTCGAGCGGTCCCTTGGTCAGCGGACAGACCAGGATTTCCAGGAGCTTCGGATCGACGGTGCCGGCGGGACGCTCGGGCGCACTGGTCATGACGGACTCCAAGCTACTTTGCCGTTCGCTATAGCATAGCGCGGCGCGCGCCACCGCTGAAAATGGGCCGCGGCGGCGCGGATGGTCATTGCAGCGGCGTCTCCCCGCCCGATGTTTTCTTGGCAAGCTCGATCTCGGTCGCGGCGACCAGGATTTCGGCGCGGGTCTTGAGATCGGGCGCTTCCAGCAGCGCCTGCTTCTCGGCGACGCCGTAGGGCGACATCATCGCCAGTGCGTTGACCAGCGCTTCGTTCGGCGCATTTTCGATGCCTTCCCAGTCGGCCTTGAGGTCGTTGGCCTTGAGAAAATCCGAGAGCGCGCGCAGCACGCTGGCGCGGTCGACCTCCTCTTCGCCCTTGCGCGGGGTGAAATCGTCGATGAAGGAAACATAGCTCACGCGGCACTGGCGATACGGCGTCGCCACGCTGAGCTCCTCGTCGATGCGAAACCGCGCGATCCCGGTGAGCTGGAGGAGGTAGCGGCCGTCGCCGGTCTCAGCGATTTGGGTGATGCGGCCGACGCAGCCGACCTTGAAGAGATTGGGCTTGCTCTCGGGGCCCGGATGCGCGGGGTCAGGCTGAATCATGCCGATCAGGCGGTGGCCGGCGCGCAAGGCATGGTCGATCATCGCCATGTAGCGCGGCTCGAAGATGTTGAGCGGCATCTGCCCGCGCGGCAACAGCAGCGCGCCGGGCAAGGGAAAGACCGGGATGACGTCGGCGAGGTCGTCGGGCTTCTGGTAGACCGCGTTCATCGGCATGGTCGCCCTCCCAGCGCGGCAATGCGACCGAAAGTGCTCGCCCCAACTCCGCCCGAGACGCGCGCCGTCGCCGCGCGCCCGGCAGGATTAGGAAAACAGAATCGACGACAGCCGCTTGCGGCCGTTCACGGTGGCCTCGTCGGTCGGACCCCAGGCCTCGAAGAACTGGACCAACTGCTTGCGCGCGCCGTCGTCGTTCCATTTGCGATCGCGCCTGACGATCTCCAGCAGGTTATCGACGGCCTCTTGGCGTTGCCCCTTGCCGTTCAAGGCGAGCGCGAGATCGAACCGCGCTTGATGGTCGAGCGGATTGGCCGCAACCTTGGCTTCGAGGTCGGCGATCGGCCCGACCGCTTTTGCCTGCTCGCTGACCTCGAGCGCCGCGCGCGCGGCGGCAACCACGGGGTCGTTGCGCTTGGCCTCCGGGACCAGGGCGAGCGTCTGCTTCGCTTGCTCGAGCGCGCCAGTGCGCACGTAACTGCGCGCGAGCCCGCCGAGCGCCGCCAGATTGCCGCTGTCCTGCGCCAGCACCTGCGCATAGAGATCGGCCGCGCCGGCGGCGTCGCCTTGCGCGAGCAGATCATCGGCGCTCTTCAAAAGATCCCGTTCCTCGCCCCCGAGTCGGTCCTTGGTGAGGCGCTCGATGAACGCAGTCACTTGGCCTTCCGGCAACGCGCCGAGAAAACCGTCGACCGGCTGCCCGTTGACGAAGGCGAACACGGCGGGAATCGACTGGATACCGAGCTGTCCCGGGATCGAGGGGTGCTTGTCGATGTCCATTTTGACGAGCTTGACCTTGCCTTTGGCGGCGCGCACCGCCTTCTCCAGTACCGGCCCGAGCTGTTTGCAGGGCCCGCACCATTCCGCCCAAAAATCCACCAGCACCGGCTGGCGCTTGGATTCCTCGATCACGTCTTTGACGAAGGTCTGCGTGGTCGTGTCCTTGACCGCGCTGCCGGCCGCCGTCGCCTCGCCGCCCTGTAACATCGTCATTCTTGTCCGTCCTTCATCATTGCCGCCGCGCCGGGCGGCGTCGATCGTTCAATGGAAGTTCCCCGTCCGCACCGCTCAATTCAGTACTGCCGCGCGCGGCGCAAAAGCGCCCGGCCGCGGCGAAACCCTGCATATGGCCAATTAAATGGTGTCCACGGGGGTGTTTGCAATCGATAAACTCAATCCCGAGGCGGGCTCTCCTGTTCCGCGACCGGCACGATCCGGGGCGGATGCCCGGTCGCCTCGAGGAACCGCAGCAAGTCCGCGCCGGCGATCGAGGTGGTCATCGTGTTGACCAGCGGGTGACAGTTGACCGTCGCGTGGCGCATCAACGCCGCGTCGAGCACCACGCTGACGCGTCCGTCGTTGTCGTTCATCGCCGCAAACGGCGTGACCGCGCCGGGCTCGATACCCAGCGTCGCGCGCATGAGATCGGCGGAGCCGAACGAGAAGCGGCCGGAGGCGCCGAGGCGCCGGTGCAACGATTTGAGCTCGATCACCGCATCCTCGAGCGCCGTGACCAGGAACAGCGCGTCTTTCTTGTCCTTGAGGAACAGGTTCTTGGTGTGGGCGCCGGGAATGGTTCCGCGCAACTCGCGCGATTGCTCGACAGTGAACAACGCCGGGTGCGTCACCGTCGCGTGCGCGACGCCGAGCTTATCGAGAAAGGCAAAGAGATCGGAGGGAGTAGCGGGCATGACCTGTGATCGTGCCGTACGCGCGCTCAGGCGGGCTATGGCCGGATGTCGAATCCCTGATTGATGGCGGCAAACATCTGATAAAAGCCGGACAGCACCACGATCTCGATCAACCCGCGCTTGCCCCACTGGGACGCGGCCTGGACCTGCAGATCGTCGGGAACGATCTGCCACGCGATCGTCTTCTCCAGGATCGCATGCGCCAGCGCGTAGGGCAGCGGCAGCTCCGCGCTGCGCTGCGAGGCGATGCAATCGATCACCTGCTCAGGCAGGCCAGCGGCGCGGGCGTGCGCGATGTGATCGTGCCATTCGAAGCCGGCGCCGGTTGCGCGTGCGACCGTGAGCACGATGAACTGATAGACGGCGCGCGGCAACGCGCCTTCAAACTTGAGGAAGAAGCCGAGCTCCTCGATGCGGCGCGCAAGCTCGGGATGGTTGAGCAGCGCGAGATATGGGCCGCCGAACCCTTCGCCATGCGCCTTGCGCCGCTGCGCCATCTGCTCGTAGAGCGCGCGCGCGTCGGCCGGCAGCGTCGCCGGATTCATGTCCAGCTCGGTCATGCTCATTCTCCTATTCGTGATAGGACCAGGCACGCGCGCCGGCACTGAAATCATAGACCGGGGTCGGGCAATTCTTGTCGGCCTTGACGTCGACGAGGGCGGTCGTGGACGCGGCCAGCGCCTGTTGCAAGGTGCCCTCGAGCTCCGCCGGATCGCGCACGGTAAAGCCTTGCGCCCCGAGCGCGCGCGCAAACCCCGCCCAATCGTGATCGGGAATGCTGGTCAGCTCCGTCGGCAACGCGCCGTATTGCCGCGCGCGCAGCCAGACATTGCCAAGCGCCGAATTGTTGATGACGACGTACACGATTGGCAGCCGATAGCGGGCCGCGGTCTGCACCTCGATGCCGTGCATCTGCATGCAGCCGTCGCCGGTGATGACGGCGACGCGCCGATCCGGCTGCGCGCATTGCACGCCGACGGCGGCCGGAATCGCCCAGCCCATCGGCCCGAGATTGGTGGCGGAAATGTAGGTGCGCGGCGCGTACGCGCTCCAGTAATGCCCGGCGAAGGCGCGATGCGCGCCGGAATCGACGAGCACGATGCCGTCGCGGGGCAATGTCTTGCGCAGCGCGGCAACCGCGGCGGCGGGATGAATGGGCGCGGTCACCCGGCTCAGATTGTCGACGTCGTAAAGCCGTGGCTTCGCTTTGATGGCGGCAAGCCACTCGCGCCGGCGGCTTTCTCCGGCGGACAGCGCCGGCGCGAGCTCGCTCGCGCGCTCGTGCATGAGGTCGAGGAAAGCGTGAACGCTGCCCGGCACGATGTGGCCGAGATCGCCGTTCGCGGTCAGCTCCTCCATATCGGTGTTGACGTGGATAATGAACGCCTTCGCGCGCTCGCGCACCGTCCAATGCATGGTGTCGCGCTCGTTGAAGCCCGAGCCGAGGACGAGGAGGCAGTCCAACTCGCCGCCGAGAACGGCGCCCGTCGCGTGCCGCGTGCCGGCGTAGCCGAACACGCCGAGCGAGAGCGCGTGGTCTTCCGGAAACACGCCCTTGGCGCGCAACGTGGTGGCGACCGGTATCGACCAGCGCTCGGCGATTTCCCGCAAGCACGCCGCGGCGGTATCGTGCTCGACCCCGGCGCCGGCGAGGATCGCGATCCGGCTCTTGCCGCCGACTTGCTCGGCGATGAGCTTGAGCGCCGCCCGCGCCGCCGGCGTGCTCAATTCGCGCGCTTGCGCAAAGAAGCCGGAGACCGGGACGTAGTCCGCCGCGGTCTCGCCGACGAGCGCGTCGTGGGTGAGCGAGAGATGGACCGGTCCGCGCGGCTGCGCGCACATCACGGTGAGCGCGTGGCGAAACCAGTGATTGAGGTTGTCGGCGGAAGCGACGGTCTTGGAGAGCCGCGTGAGCGGCGCCATGACCGTGGTGTCGTCGAGGGTCGCCTGGCTTGCATCTTGGAACGCGCCGCGATCCTCGAGATCGAGCGGCACCTCGCCGGTCATGATCAGCAGCGGCGAGCCGTCGGTCTTGGCGGCGGCAACCGCCGTCGCCATATTGCACGAGCCCGGGCCGCCGATGCCGAGCGCCGCGCCGAAGCCGCCGTGGGCGCGGGCATAACCGTCGGCCATGTAGACGGCGCCGCCTTCGTGCGCCGCGACGATCGGCTTGATCTTCTGATGTCGCGCGAGCGCGGCCAGGAACGGATCGATGAGCCCGCCGGGAACCATGAAGAGGTGGCCGAGGCCCTCAGCGGCGAGCGCGTCGAGGATCAAATCGGTGCCGAGCTTGGTGGTCATGGGATGGCTCGCGAGCGAGGATGCGGTGACGAGGCGCAACGTGCTTTGGCGAACGAACTCAGAATGCCGTCGTTCGTTCTCTCGCCGCGCGCTTCATGGACCGCGCGCGTGCCCGCCACAAGGGGCGCGGCGCTCGGATGAAGCCGTAAAGCGAGCGAAGAAGGAGGGCGCCCAATGACGGCCAACTGGGGGCGCGGCGGGATGGTTGCAAACCCTGCTTCCTTTTGGCATA
>VAZM01000058.1:32327-37240 GCA_005883135.1 Alphaproteobacteria bacterium | reverse complement strand
ACCTTGCCAAGGTTGGGGTCGAGGGTTCGAATCCCTTCGCCCGCTCCAAAAGACCTGAAATCCAAAGTTAGACCTTTAAGCTCACCGCGCCGCTAACTCCCGGCGGCCGCGGAAGCGTGGGAAGCCATGCTCGATCGATGGCTATTCGCGTCGCATGAATTGCCTGAGCGTCGGCCTAGAACCGCGGCTTCTCGTTGGGCTTCTTTCACGCCAAGGCCGAGCAAATCCAGGAGCGGTTTTGCTCGCACTCTGCAGCCCTGTACCTGTCACGGCCCAAATGCTATTTGCGCCACTCGCGGCCTGCGGTCGTGCGCTTTTCTGCTTCGGGGTACGAGACCGCTCCTCCAGAGGAGATCTTCATGAAGGCCTATGCGATTGCCGCGGAGACGGTCAAAGATCAAGCCATGTTTGATCGATACCGAAGCGTCGTGCCTGAGACGCTCGCTGCGTTCGGTGGGCACTTCGTCGTGCGCGGGGGCAACCTAACGGTCCTAGAAGGAGAGTGGCCGCATCCTCGCTTGGTGGTCATCGAGTTTCCTTCACGCGCTGCCGCGGAAGGCTGGTACCGGTCGGCGGAGTATCAAAAAGTGATCTCGCTCAGGCTGAACAGTTCTGTCGGAAACTTGATTATCGTTGACGGATCGCCGTGAGCCGATTCACCGGAAACACTTAGCGGATAGGTCCGGCCAAGCTTGCGATGTGTTGCTGAAGATCATCTAACCCAGCCCATTTTCATCGGCTTGAGAGGCCCGTGAGACGGCGCGACTTCATTACGTTGTTGGGTAGCGGCGCTGCCTGGCCGCTCACGGCGCGCGCGCAGCCGCCGAGGATGCCGCTCATCGGCTTTTTGTATCCGGGAGTGGCTGCCGCAATGGTCACTCGCATTGGCGCGCCGCGGGAAGGATTGCGTGCGGTCGCGTGCCGACCTCGATCTTGCTGCGCGCGGACGAGGTAATCGAATAGACCGAAGCAACCAGGTCGGATGTCCGATCCTGGCACATCCAGCGAAGTCGCGGCCACGCAGCACTTGGTGACTTTCCTGGGGCAACACGGTCTAATATCGCGCAAGAGGCGAGGCCTCATGGACCGACGAGCGTTCATCAAAGCGGCGGCCGGCGTTCTCGGCTCCAGCGCGCTCGCCACACCGGCAATCGCGCAGCGCGGCGCTGCGCGCGTGCTGCGCTTCGTGCCGCAGGCCGATCTCGCCAATTTCGATCCGATCTGGAACACCCAGTACGTCGTGCGCAACGCTGCCGCGCTGGTCTGGGACATGCTCTACGGTTTCGACGATAAGCTTCAGCCGCAGCGGCAGATGGTCGAGAGCGAAGAGGTCTCGCCGGATGGACGCGTGTGGACGTTCCGCTTGCGGCCTGGGTTGAAGTTTCACGACGGCGAGCGAGTGCTTGCAAGCGATGTCGTGGCAAGCCTCAAGCGCTGGCAGGCCCGCGACAACATGGGCCTGATGCTTCGAGACATCCAGGACGAGCTTGCCGCCGTCGATGACAGCACCTTCCGCTGGGTGCTGAAAAAGCCCTACCCGAAACTGTTGATCGCGCTCGGCAAGGTCGGAACGCCCTCCTGCTTCATCATGCCGGCGCGGATTGCGGCGACCGATCCGTTCAAGCCGATCAGCGATTATGTCGGCAGCGGGCCGATGCGCTTCGTGCGCGAGGAATGGGTTCCCGGCGCGCGCGCGGTATTCGAGCGCTTCCCCGATTATGTGCCGCGGCCGGAGCGCGCCGCATGGCTCGCCGGCGGCAAGCAGATGCTCCTCGACCGTATCGAATGGGTCACGATGGCGGATCCCGCCACGGCGTCGGCCGCGCTTCAGAACGGCGAAGTGGACTGGTGGGAAACGCCGATCGCCGATCTCGTGCCGCTGCTACACAAGAATCGCAATCTCGCGGTCGATATCGCCGACCCGCTCGGCAATATCGGCAGCTTCCGCATGAATCATCTGCATCCGCCCTTCAATGACGTGCGCGCGCGCCGGGCGATCCTGACCGCAATGAGCCAGGAAGACTATATGCGCGCCGTCGTAGGCGACGACACGTTGTGGAAGCCGCTGCCGGGCTTCTTCACGCCGGGCACGCCGCTCTACAGCGAGGAAGGCGGCGACGTTCTCAAGGGTCCGCGCCGGCTCGACGCCGCCAAGCGATTGCTGGCGGAGAGCGGCTATTCCGGCGAGCCCGTCACCTGTGTGGTGGCGCAGGATCTGCAGATTACCAAGGCGCAGGGCGAGGTGACCGCCGACCTGCTCAAGAAGCTCGGGATGAACGTCGATTTTGCCGCCGTCGACTGGGGGACCAACGCGGCGCGCCGGGCGCAAAAAACTCCGCCCGGCCAGGGCGGCTGGCAGATGTTCCATACCTGGCACGCTGGCGCCGTCTGCATCGATCCTTCGTCCTATACCGCGATCCGCGCCAACGGCGACAAGGCCTGGTTCGGCTGGCCGACCAGTGCGAAGGTCGAAGCGGAGATCACAGGTTGGTACGAGGCCGCCAATCTCGATGAGGAGAAGGCCGCGATCGCCCGGCTCAACAAGGCCGCGCTCGAGGACGTCGTCTATGCGCCGACCGGGTTTTTCCTCGCCCATCAGGCGTGGCGCAGCAATGTCAACGGGATCACGAAGGGCCCGCTGCCGTTCTTCTGGGGCGTGAGCAAGGCGGCGTGAACGCGGCTGCCGCGCCGGGTTCCTACGTCGGGTGCTTCCCGAGCTGGTAAGCTCAAACGCGTGCTCGGTCGAAGCCCGCTGTGCCGCGAGAGCCGCTACCTGGTCAGGTTGTAGCGGATGTAGGCGTCGCGGTTGGTGGGATTATTTCCCAAGCCCGCGTTGAAGGGAAAAGACTGATTCAACTGGTTGATCTGCGCGCTGGGATTGCTGACCGGCGGCGGGATGTAGACACCCGTCGACGCCTGGGGCATTGGCAGCGATGGCGTGGGTTGAAATGCCGGGACGTAAGGACCGCCGCTGCCTCGCACCCTGCGGCGCGGGCGGTCCCCGCGCTGGGTCGGCTCCTGCTCCTCGCCGCGAGCGACGTGTTTCGGGCAGCCCATCCCCTGCATGATGATCGGCGTTCCATAGCAGTTGGTGGTCGAGGTCGCTTGTTGCTCGACGTTGTGACGCTCAACGCCACGTTTCTTGGGGCGGGCCGACGCCGTTGTAGCCGTCGCAACGACAAAAACGGCGGCGACGGCGAGGGTCACGATTCTGCAGAACGGCGTGCTCATGCTGCTAGAGATAAGCAGTTCCTAGTGGCCCCCGCTACTGGCAGCGGGTTGGGAGAGGCCGTTTTTTTACGCATGGCAGAACCGTCAGCGGCGCGGTCCAAGGCCGTGGCGGGTCGGCAGGAATTGCAACGATTGGAGCGGGATGACGTGAACTCATTTGCTCCTGCCGTAGCGAAATCTCTGCAACCTGATGCTGCAAAGGGAGGCTAGGAGTTATCAGAATAGGATTGACGGCAGCCACGCGCCCGCCGGTTCGTTGTAAAGCCCGATACTCATCAATGTCATTTGCATGACGAGCTTGAGTCTGTTGTCGAGGCACCAGGCGAAAACTTCGTGATTTCTGGTCGGGAGGAGAAATCCCGGTCCTTGAAATTCCGGCGCCGCGCCGATCAGCGATTTGAGATCTTGATTTGTCTCGGCGACGGCATGGGCAAAGAACCCCAGACCGGTCGCAAATCCGGTGATGCGGCCCAAGTGCTCGACGACAATTGCGGTCTGCGCGTTGACCGCTTCGCGCAACTCCGCGCCGCGGTCGACATCGGTTGCCGCTTCAACCGACGGGAAGTCAGGCGGAAAGTTGTGCTGATCCGCCACTTTCTGGAACGCTGCGTAAAGAATTGCCCCGCATTTGGCGGCATCGGCGGTTTCGGCCCGTCGGATCGTAAGCGACATCGGCGGCGTTAAATGGACAAGACCGGCTCAGTTGCACGCTATCTCGGCCGCTCTGTGGGCGCGTTCGGCGCCGGATTGCCGGATGAGCTGGAAGCAGCGTCCCATTCGCAGGCTTCTGCCAAGCGCGAACGGAGCTTCGAAAAGTTGCCGAGGTTGAACGATGCGTCGGACGGCGCGTCGTGGTTATCGTACATTCGCACGAAGAGTTTGCCGCCGTCCGCAAGCGCGCGAATGAAGGGGATGGGAGCAGGGGAGAGCGCGAGGTAGCAGCTCGGATGCGGTCGCCAAACGGTCTCGACCGCTTGGTCTTGGTTCACTCGATAGACGACGCGCACATCGGGTCCGCATTTGATGAAACCCGTCGTGCTGACCGCGACCTCGGTCTTGCGATCCTTGCAACGCAGCAGCAGATGCGACCTGTCGTCGGTCGACGCGAGCGCCGCCGAGACCAGTGGGCTGTCATCCAGCGGGGATCTTTCATCGGTGATGATCCACCCGGTATCGCCGCCCCCTCGGCGCGGGGCGCTCCGCTCCTGCGGATTGGAAGTGGATCGATCGAGGCGGTCGTAGCATTTGAGCCGCCTGCCGTCGTCCTTGATCTGACGGCACGGCGTGGACGCGTCTTGCGCCGGCGCCCCGGCGGCGAAGAGGACAGTAATGCAAGCGATGATGATCAGGGTTGTGCGCATAGGCCCATGAGAGCCGATCGGGTCTCGGCATGCAAGCTAGTGTCCCGATTCCGAAGTTCGCATCATTGTGCTGCAGCCTCGTTTGCGAACTTCGGAATCGAAGGACACTAGCAACTATTGATCTAGGTGGCTTTGGTTCAGAAGTCCGCATTTCGGACTCGCTGCAAGAATGATGCGGACTTCTGAACCGCCACACTAGCCGACGGCCGGGAGCCAGTATAGCTGGAGCAATGTGTGGAACGTTCGCCTCGTACGGGCGTTGCCTGCTCCCGCGCTCGTTGCGCAACGGGAGGTCGAGATGAAGCGCACCCTGAGCGTTAT
>VAZM01000058.1:27746-32312 GCA_005883135.1 Alphaproteobacteria bacterium | reverse complement strand
CCGTGACCCTCGGGGCGGTGACGGCGCATGCGCAATCCTATCGCCGCTCTGGTCCTGCGCGGGCGTATGCGCCGCAAGCCTATACCCCGCAAAGCCGCGGCCCGGCTCGCCGCGAGGGCGGCTCGCGCACTCCGTTTTCCGATCCAAACAGTCCAGAAGCCACAGGCGGCGGCAGCCTCGGCTACAATCGAACCGTCCCGCACTGGTGAGAACCCGCGGGATGCAGCCCGTTTTGTTCGCGATACACACAAAGGCGGCAACCGCAATTCCCGACAAGAACCGACAATCCCTATCAAGCACCTCCGTGTGAGAGCGACCATTCTTGTTGCCCACTTTCAGCGCGGCGGAATAAAGCGCATACTTTCGATCTGCAGGGTCGGTTCTCCATCTACGTGCCGGTTGTCGTGCAATGCGCATGCATCGGAGACAATTGTTGACCACTGCGGCCTGGTTCTTTGCGGGCACCGCATTATCGCGCGCCGCCGAAATCGCCGGACAGCTTCCCTGGTATCCAAACGCGGGCAATCCGCCCGCACCGGTGCGGCCGGGAGCTTGGCAGTTTTTCACCCTCGACGAGGCGACGGCGGTCGAAGCGTTGGCGGATCGCATCATCCCGCCCGATCCGCAGACGTCCGGCGGAAAGGACGCGGGGTGCGCCGTCTTCGTCGACCGGCAGCTTGCCGGCCCCTACGGAAGAGCCGAAGGCCATCCGGCCAAAACCTATCGCGATGGGCTGGCGGCACTCGATCGCTACTGCCGCGCGCAGCACGGCAAGCCCTTCACGGATCTGAGCGACGACGTCAAGGACGAGCTGCTCAAAGGTCTCGAAGACGAAAAGATCAAGCTCGAAGGCGTCGACGGCAGAGCGTTTTTCGAGGGGGTCATCACCGACGTCAAAGCCGGCTTCTTCGCCGATCCCATCTACGGCGGTAACCGAGACATGGTTGCATGGAAGATGATCGGGTTTCCCGGCGCCCGTTACAACTATTTGGACTGGATCGACCGCCACAACGAGCGCTATCCGCTGCCGCCCGTGAGCATGATGGGCCGCGCGGACTGGACGCCGAAGAGGTGACGGCGCATGGCCCGCATCCTGCCGAAAAAGGACGTCGTGATCGTCGGGCTCGGTTGGACCGGCTCGATCATGGCGCACGAGCTGACCGATGAGGGGCTCGACGTCATCGCCATCGAGCGAGGGCCATGGCGCGACGCGCCCACCGACTTTCCGCCGAGCTATGCCCAGGACGAATTGCGCTATCGGATCCGCCACGAGCTGTTTCTGCGGCCAGACCAGACCACATTCACCTTCCGCAACAAGATGGATCAGACCGCGCTCCCGATCCGCAGCTGGGGCGCCTTCATGCCGCCGAACGGCATCGGCGGCGGTGGCGTGCACTGGAACGCGGAGACCTGGCGCTTCCTGCCGAGCGATTTCGTCTTGCGCACGCACCTCACGCAACGTTACGGCGCCGCCTTCCTGCCGGAAGACATGACGATCCAGGACTATGGCGTCACCTATGATGAGCTCGAACCGCACTACGACGCATTCGAATATCTCTGCGGCACATGCGGCCAGGCCGGCAATCTGCGCGGGACGATCCAGGAGGGCGGCAATCCGTTCGAGGGTCCGCGCTCGCGTCCTTACCCCAATCCGCCGCAGAAGCAGGGCTTCGCGCACGTGCTCTGGGCGAAAGCCGCGCGTGAGCTCGGCTACAAACCTTTCCCGCAACCGTCGGGGAACATGTCGCAGGCTTACGTCAATCCGCTAGGCGTTCGCATGGGGCCGTGCACCTATTGCGGCTTCTGCGAGTGGTTCGGCTGTGCGAACTATTCCAAGTCGAGCCCGCAAACGACCCTATTGCCGGTGCTCGTGCGCAAGGGAAACTTCACCGCGCGCGACAACTGCGAGGTGACCAAGATCAATCTCGACGGCTCGGGAAAACACGCCACCGGCGTGACCTTCGTCGATTCGTCGGGCCAGGAATGGGAGCAGCGCGCCGATCTCGTGATCTTGTCGGCCTTCGCGCTCTTCAACGTGCAGCTGCTGCTGCTGTCGAAAATCGGCAAACCCTATGACCCGGTCGCCAATATCGGGGTGATCGGCCGCAACTACACCCATCAGACGGTGTCCAGCGCGGACGGCCAATTTCAATCCGTTCGTCTCCTCCGGCTCGATCGGCATGTGCATCGATGAATTCAACGGCGATAATTTCGATCACGGGCCGTACGGCTTCGTCGGCGGCGGCTATCTCGGTCATGTGCAGACCAACGGCCGCCCGATCGAGACGACGCCGGTGCCCAGGGGCACTCCGAGTTGGGGCGCGCAATGGAAGAAGGCGACCGCCGACTATTACCTCAGCAGTATCAAATCCGCGAGCGTCCACGGCGGCTTCTACAGCTATCGCGACGTCTATCTCGATCTCGATCCGACCTATACCGATCGCTTCGGGCGCCCGCTCATGCGCATGACCATCGATTTCCACGAGAACGAGCTCAAGGCGGCGGAGTTCATGACCGACAAATATGCCGAGATCGTCAGAGCAATGGGCGCGAGCATCGTCGACAAGAAACCTCGAAAAGGCCCGTACGACATCACCACCTATCAGACGACGCACGTCAACGGCGGCGCGATCATGGGAAGCGACCCCAAGACCAGCGCGCTCAATCGTTATCTGCAAAGCTGGGACGTGCCGAATCTGTTCGTGCTCGGCGCCAGCGCGTTCCCGCAAAACGCCGGCTACAATCCGACCGCCACCGTCGCGGCGCTGGCGTTCTGGGCGGCGGCGGCGATCCGTAACCAGTACCTCAAAAACCCGGGGCCGCTGGTCCATGCGTAGGCGAGTGGCCGCACTAATGGCAGGAACGGCGGCGGTGATCGCCGCGTGCGGCACATTCGCGGACACACGAACCGACCTGCAAAATTTCGCCGAAATCGAGAAAGGCCGATATCTCGCTTCGGCGGCGGATTGCGTCGCCTGTCATACCGTTTGGCCGAACGGAGCGCGGTTTGCCGGCGGGCGGCCGATCGAGACGCCGTTCGGCAACATCGTCTCCGCCAATATCACGCCGGATCGAGAAACCGGCATCGGGTCCTGGAGCGACGATCAATTCGATGACGCGGTCAGGCGCGGCATCCGTCCGAACGGGGCGCGACTCTATCCGGCCATGCCCTATCCCTACTACACCAAGATGTCGCGCGAGGATGTGCTCGCCATCCGGTCCTATCTCAAGGCGCTCGAACCCGTGCGCAACCCCGTCCTGACCAACACGCTGCCGTTTCCGTTCAACATCCGCACCAGCATGCGCGTATGGAATGTGCTTTTTTTCAAGGACGAACGATTCAAACCCGATCCGCAGAAATCTGATGTATGGAATCGTGGTGCGTTTCTCGTCGAGGGCCCCGGCCACTGCGGCGCCTGCCACACGCCGAAAAATTTCCTGGGCGGGGACAAGTCCGGCGAATACCTGCGCGGATCGAACCTTCAGGACTGGTTCGCTCCCGACATCACCAACGATGAGCGCACCGGCTTAGGTCGCTGGTCGCTCGATGAGGTCGCCGAATTTCTCAAATCGGGCCACAACCGGGTCGGAGCTGCCGTCGGTCCGATGGCCGAAGAGGTAATGCATGCCTCATCGGCTATGTCCGAGAGCGATCTCAAGGCAATCGCGACTTACCTCAAAGATCAGCCCGGACATTCGGACAAGCTCGCGCCGTTGCCGGAAAACAATCCGCAGATGGTCGCAGGCGAGGCGATCTACCGCGATCAATGCGCGGCGTGCCATCAGATCGACGGCAAAGGCGTGGCGCGGCTCTTTCCCTCGTTGGCCGATTCGTCGATGGCGCGCGCGGACGATCCCACGTCGCTGCTTCGCCTGGTGCTGCGCGGCAGCCGCAGCGTTGCCACCAAGGAGGAGCCGACCGCGCCCGGCATGCCGTCGTTCGCTTGGCAGATGAATGACGAGCAGGTCGCGGCGGTCGCCACCTACGTGCGCAACCGCTGGGGCAATCCTGCGCCGGCCGTGTCTTCCTCCGCGGTCGCGAAGCTACGCTCGAACCTGGCGAAACGCGTGGATTGAAAGCTCATAGCTTAGTGACGCGGCAACCATGGCTTGCTGGCAAGCACGATGTTGTATGCATTGCCGAACACGAAGACCTTGGATGTGCGCCAGATGATTCGCTCCAGGTCCACCATGGTGCGCATGCGCAGTCGAAACTTCCACAGCAGCAGGTGTTGAATGAAGTTCAAGGTGAGGCCCCACGCCCAGAACGGCAATTGCCGGTAGCGGATGGGATCAAAGCCCAGACGGCGCAGCTTGAACACGAGAAGATTGGCGCCAAGGAAGTTGTAATGCCAATTCTCGAAGAACGCGGTGACGCTGCGGTAATCATGCTCCCGACGGCACGCGTCCAGCGATCCGGGCGAACGAATGAGCAGCCGGCCTCCCGGCTTGAGTGATCGCCAGCACCGCTCCAACCACGCATCCAAGTCCTTGGTGTATCCGATCGACTCGAAGGCGTAGATCGCGTCGAATTGCTCGTCTTCGAGCTTGAGCCGGTCGAAGTCG
>VAZM01000058.1:15800-27733 GCA_005883135.1 Alphaproteobacteria bacterium | reverse complement strand
CAGAATTGGTTACGCACATGATTTCTACGTTGCATTGGCTCGCAAAATAATCGGCAGCGGCACCAGACCCGCATCCGAGGTCCAAGAGGCGCATTCCCGGCTGCATCGGTCTGAGAAGGACATAGTCGGATTCATAGGGATGCGAAAAGATCGCGCGCGGGAATACGCATGTGCTGTAATTGTCGTTCTCGCCGCGGTAGGGGCCGAACACGTCGTCATAGGTACGATCTTCGTCATCGTGCTTGAGAAAGTCACCGGCCTTGGGGGTCCACTCGACGAGCTGGCGGCGTTCAAACTCATTCAATAAATGGCCGATTTTGCCCGCATTCTTCGGATGCGTGACGAGGAGATAAAGGATGTAATGAAAAAGATTATATGCCGCGAACAATGCGACCGCGATCGCCACGATCCCCAGCAATATCGAACCGAAACCGAAATCCACAAGTCGTTCCTTCGATTCCTTCGCCTGTCCGCCGGCGGCTGTGTTGGGTCCGGTGGTCCGACCGAAACTAGTTCAGCTGCACCGGCAACGTGACGCGGTAGACCAGGATCATGGTGTCGACCTCCACCCCGCTCGGGTCCTTGTAGGCGGCGCCGGCCTGAAAGCCGTTTTGCGTGATGAAGTCGTTGTCGTTGCTGACGAACAGAAAGTAATCGTTTGGATTGGCCGGGTCGAGCGCCGGCGCCAGTGCCATTCCTTCCCATTTTTCCGAAAGATTGTTGCGATCGTTCGGCGCGCCGTTATGCAGTCCGAACTTGTTCAATTCCGCCGTGTCGTTGATGTCGATGTAGCGCGTCAGTGTCGCACGCACGATTTCGTCGACGAGCTTGCCGCCAGGCGCGACCGGCGTCGTGCCGTCGTAGCGCGAACCCGCGATGTTCGTGGCGCGCGAGGTATCGAGGAGGTCGATGCTGCGGTAGCGCGACGTCGCGCCGGCAGTGCCGTAGCCGTTGTCGGTATCGCGGCAGAGGAGGAGGAAGAACGTCTCGTCGAGCGCCAGCAGCTCGCTTTGCGCGGCAACCCGTTGCTCGCCGTCGGCGGTCTCGAACACCGGCAGCGGCACGACATGCTCGCGCACGAGCTTCGGCCGTTGCAGATCGGTGATGTCGTAATAGAGGAGCCGCGTATAGCGCCGCGTCTGCGGCGACGTACCGCCGTCCTGGCGGGTCGCGCTCTGCAGCGCCGTGACGAGGAATTTGCCGGCCGGCGGGGTCACCGTCAGCCCTTCGAAACCTTGGTTGTTCTGCCGGCCGCTTTCCGAGTCCGGCGGCTGCGGCGCTGGCGCGCCGGGGTTATTGGAGGCGAAGTGCTCCTTGCCGTTGCGCCTGGGAATGAAGGCTTCGGGCGGCCTGATCGCCGCCAGCATGCGCCCCGCAGGCGAGAAGCGGTAGACGTAAGGCCCGTATTCGTCGCCGATGAAAAAATTGCTGTCCGGCAGCAGCGCCAACGATTCGCTATCGATGCTGACGCGGCCGTTCGCTGCCTGCGGCAGATCCGGAAATCCATTCGTGGCGCGGCGGATGCCGCCGGGATCGAGCGCGGTGAGCGATGCTCCCGCGGCGTCGGTGAGCAGGATCGTGTCGACGAGGCTCGCGTCCACGCTCTTTTGGCGCTCGGCAACCGGCACGGCGGTCGGGTCGTCGAGCGGCCGAAAGGTGATGGAGAGCTTGTTGATCCGCGCGCGATAATCTCTCGTGCCCTCGGTATTGTGGCCGCGGTCGGGCAACATGTAGAACGTACCCTGGTAGCCGGCGGGCGTGCGCATCCAGGACTTCGCATCGAGCGCGATGGCCGAGCCTGAGCCGAACGTCTCCCCGAACTTGTCGCGCAGATCGGACGGCAGGCGTCCAACGCCGACGAGCGCTTTGTTGACGAAGACGAGATCGCCGATGGTGACGGTTTCGGTGGGATGCGCAGCTGGTGCGAACGCAAGGAAGCAGGTCAGCGCCAGAGCAATCACAGGCAATGCGCGCGAGACAGCGCACCCGCAAACAGGCATGGCCATGTCCCAGAAAATCCCCAACGACACGCGATGAATTGTCGCGATCGTTGCTACGTGACATTCCGGACAACGAATGTCCATAGCGGCTCGTGTGGCGGTTCAGAAGTCCGCATCATCGAGCGGCGGCAAGCGCCCGGGCGCGAATGGTGCCAAATCGACACGCTGGGCCGCGCCGGCGAGGACCATTTCGCTCATCGCCTCACCGGTCGCTGGCGCGTTGAGCATGCCCCAGACGCTGTGGCCGGTCGCCACGTAGGCGCCCTCGATGCCCGGCACGGCGCCGATGAGCGGCAAGCCGTCCGCGGTCACCGGCCGGAAACATGCTTGCCGCGCTTTGATCGGCGCGGCGGCGAGTGCCGGCGAGATGTTCCGGCACAGCGCTTCGAGCCGTGCGTGCGCACCGGCATCGGGCGCAACATCGGCAGGATCGAGCGGCACCGGGCCCAGCGTCGAGATCGCGCACACCCACGTCGTGCCGTCAGCGCGGGGAAACAGCTCGGGGGTGAGAATTTCGCCGCTCGCCTCGCGGTATTCGAGGAAGAGCGCTTCCGCGGGAATGCTCCCGCCGGTTTCGAACACCAGGCTATGGCCCTTGTGGCCGAAGACCGCCGGCAGCGGCAGCCAGCGCGCTGCGAGGAGCGACCACGGTCCCATAGCGATGACGACGGCATCGCCTTCGACGATCTCGCCTTCGGCGAGTGCGACGCCGCGCGCTGCTCCACTCCCGTCGCGCACGACGTCGATGACCGGGGCATGCCGCAGCACCGCGCCATGCGCCTCGGCGGCGCGCATCAAACCTGTGGTGAACGCGCGCGGCTCGACGAGCGCCGTCGTATCGGGTGTGCCGAGCCGGCTCGTGATGGCAACGCGCTGCGCCAGCCACGGTCGTCCAGGCGCGCCGCGCCCGGCATCGTCTTTGACGGCGTAGCCGGCGTACGTCGTGAGCCGCCGATATCCCCAAGGGTCGCCGAGCTCGGCGGACAATTCGGCATGCAGCCTGAAGCTTCGCCGCGCCAATTCATCGAGCGCGCTGCCGCGGCACCAGTCGAGCGCCAGAAAGCCGCCCGACTTGCCGGATGCCGCCCCGGCCACCGCGTGCCGCTCTATGACCGTCACGTGCGCGCCGCGGCGGCTGGCGAAGTAGGCGGTGGCGGCGCCGATCGCGCCGCCGCCGCAGATCACGATGCGGGTCGCCGAGCTCATGGCGGCGACTGTGTCAGGCTCGAGCTCCGGGTACCAGGGCGGCGCTCATCGCGCGGCGTGCCGCGGCCGCCGGGACGCTGTTTTACTCCTGCGTCTGCATGAACTCGCGCAGCAGCGCCGCAATCTCATCTGCTTTGGTGTCCAGCGCGAAGTGTCCTGCGTCGAGGACAGCGACCTTCGCGTTCGGGACGTCCTTGCGGTAACGTTCGGGCTCGCCGATATCGAACGAGGGATCGTGCTTGCCCCAGAGCACCAGAAGCTGTGGCCGGGTCTTCTGCAGCCAGGTCTGCCACTTCGGATACGCAGCGACGTTCGTGCGGTAGTCGTAGAATAGATCGGTTTGAATCTGCGCCTGCCCCGGCGCGTTCAGAAATGCGTACTCGTCGGTCCAAAGATCGGGATCATAGAGCTCGACGTTGGGATCGCCGCCGACATGACGGGACTTCGTGGTCGCAAATGACAGCAGATTCTCGCGCAGCGCTTGTTCGTGAGCGACCCGATCCGCCCAGAACGCCCGTCGTGTCGCCCAGATCGCCCCAAGACCGTCGTTGTGAGCCACCGCATTCTGGATGACGAGAGCGACCACCCGCTCCGGGTGCGCCAATGCCAGTCGGAAGCCGACCGGCCCCCCATAGTCCTGCATATAAAGCGTATAGCGCGACAAGCCGAGCTCTTGCGCGAAACCGTCGATGACGGAGGCGATGCGGTCGAACGTGTAATCGAACCGCTTCGGGTCCGGCCAGTCGCTGTGCCCGAAGCCCGGGTAATCGGGCGCGACGAGGTGATAGCGATCGGAAAGCCGGGCGAAGAGAGGCGCGAACATTCGCGATGACGAGGGAAATCCGTGCAGCAGGAGGAGCGTCGGCGCGTGCCTCGGGCCGGCCTCCCTGTAGAAGATGGACAGCCCATCTACCGTTCTGGTGCGATTATAGGTCGGATGGTGCACGCGATCACCTCGTCGATGCGGGCGAGCAGCATTCGCGGCGAGGCGCGGCCGTCCGGCTTGAGTGACCGGATTGGCGCCTCGCGCTAACGCGAACTGCCACCGCCGGACGCGGCACCGGCCATTACTTCAAGCTGGCCGCCTTGAGGATCGCATCGGTGTCGGTCAGCCAGACCTGCTCATCCTTCTTCAGCCGCGAGAGAACGCGGCGCAACGCGGCGGCGCCGTCGGGCGTCCCGATCACGAAGGGATGGATACCAATGACCACGGTCGTCGCCTCGCGCGCCGGATCGGCGCGCGCCTCGCTGGCCAGCTCCAGCACGTAATCGAGCCACAGCGTCTCGATCTCGGCGGGCGTCTTCATGCGCGCGAGTTGCTGGCCCATGTCGACCGTCACGACCGGATAGGGCAGCAGGACCAACGCGCCGTCCGGCGTCTTCAATCGCGAAATGATGTCGGAATCCATCTGGTCGATGGTGTAGGTGATGCCCTCGGCGGCGATCGCCTGCATGGTGTCGCCATTGGAATAGACGCTGGGGGACGACCAGCCGGTGGGCCTGATGCCGGTTGCGCCGGCGATGAGGTCCAACGTCTCGCGGATGTAGGCCTTTTGCGCGGCAAGCCCGCGCCCGAGCGGCAGCATGCGATTGGTGTTGTTCATGCCGTGGGCGATGATTGGTGCGTTCGGCTGGCTCGCACGGAACTCCTTCCATACCGAGGTGTGCTTGCCGGGAAACTCGGCGTTCAAGACGATATCGAGCGGAACATCCAGCTCCTTAAACAGGCGGCCGACGCGCGTGATGCCCCAGTCAATCGCGTACTGGCGAAATGCCTCGTTCACGAGGTCGGGGTTGCGATTCGCCAGATCCGGACGCAGCACCGGGCCCTGGCCGAATCCGAACTCTTCCACGAACAGCGCGAAGCTGACGGCGACTTTTCTGCCGGCGGGCCAGGCGGCAACATGCACCGGCTCGCGCGGGAACGCGGTGACCCAGTCCGCGCCGTCCTGCGCCAAACTCGCGGAGGGAAAGCGAGTGAGGAGCAGCGCCGCCGGCGCACCGCCGATGAGTAGCCTGATGACTTCGCGTCGTTTCATTCCATCACCTCGTCGGCGAGCTGCGCCCATGCTTCCAAGCGAAAGGATAGCACAGCTCGCTGCGGGGGGAGGCCATGATGCTTGGGAAACCGGCGGTCGATTTGGGCGTTAGAGACGTATGCCGCTGCGGCATTCGACCATGGCTGCAAACTGCTGTCGCTTTCTGGGAGCGCGCACGGCGACGACGGGGAAGCGACCCACTGGCGTGATTAAGTATCGTCTTAGTTTTTCTCTTCGAGCGAGAGAGCTTAGTTGTCTGCGATGGTGAGCCAATGAGCAAGGTCCTTGTTATTGCAACAATCGCGTGTCTCGTTTCAACGCTCGCCGACGCCAGACCGTATCGGCACAGGAGGGCTCAGGCGCAGCCCCGCCCGCAAATCGCCTGTACCGTTCTCGGCTGTAATCCCGTGCCGGTCGGGTGCGTACCGCGCGCGGGGCGCACCTGGTCGGGCTTGCCTTCCGGGTTTGATGTTGTCGTTTGCCCGCCCGGCGGGAGACCACTGCGATAGACCGTACTACAGCTTTGGCAGCACGTGCTGGCCGAACAATTCAACGGTGCGAACGGGATCGGATGCGAGGCTGACCGTCAGCATCAGCCGCTTCGCGCCAGCGGCCTTCGCGCTGAGTGCCTGTGCAAGACAATCTGCTGGATTGCCGCAGATCGCAAGACGTCGTGACAGATAATCGAACAGGCCGAGTTCCTGAACGAGCTTGATATCGGCTTCGCCGGGGCGTGTGCTGTAACGTCGCCGCAGTTCGAGTAGCGGCGCGCGTAGTTGCTCGGGAACACCGCGAGTCTCGAGCTTCCTATCGCCGATCACGTATCCGGCCAAGAACGCCAGCATGGCGCCTACCTTGCCCTGCGCGAGCTTGCGATCCTCACTGCAGTCGAGAGCGGCGATTTGCCAGACTTCTATGTCTTCTGGCGCGCGGTCCGCTGCCTTGGCTCCCGCGAGAATGTGAGACGCCGAATCCCGAATATTCTCGGCGCCCAATCCGAAATTGCAGAACACGCCGTCAGCGGCCTGCCCCGCCGCTCGCAATGCTGGTGGATGCGATGCCGCGAGAAAGATGGGCGGCGCACGCTTGATCCAGGGCAAATGCGCGCTAACCGCGCCGAGCATCGCTGGCCTGCCCTGTAGCAGCGCTTTCATGAACATAACGCCTTCGGCAAGTTCTTTGCCGGTTGACCTCGATAACCCAACATTCTTCGTCCCGCTGTGGCCAGCGCCGATCCCAAGCACCGCGCGACCGTTCGAGATGTGATCGAGCGAAGCTATCGCAGCGGCGCTGACTGCCGGATGCCGGGTCAACAGATTGGTGACGCAGAGCGCCACCTGGGTCCGCTGCGAAGCACGCGCAACCATCGCTGCCGAGACCCAGGGATCCATGGCGTTTCCTGGCGTGTCGGCGATGCCGATCAT
This sequence comes from Alphaproteobacteria bacterium, assembly GCA_005883135.1. GTDB lineage: Bacteria > Pseudomonadota > Alphaproteobacteria > Rhizobiales > Xanthobacteraceae > VAZQ01. The sequence continues at coordinate 21,064 of VAZM01000058.1, read as the reverse complement.
TGCGTAGCCATAGCGGTCCGCGCGCTCGGCGAGCTTTTCACAGAGGTCAAGAGTGTAGGGCCAGAAGAAGAACCCGATCTGCATCAGAAAGCTGCTTTCGATATTACGAGCGCGAGGCGCGTGCGTGCCGACTATTTCATGCCGTTAACGGCGACGATGTTGAACTTTGCGTATTTCTCGCCGATCTTGAGCGCGGCCTGAAAGTCGGGAGAGTTGCGCCAAGCTTGCAGCGCCTCCATGCTCTCCCAGCGAAGGATCACAACCGGCCCCTGAGGGAGGCTTCCCGTAACCTGCGTTCCTGGTCCTGCAGCGATATACTCGCCGCCGTGATCTTTGACCGACTTCTGAGCAGGGGAAACGTATTCTTTTGCATAGCCCTCCTGGTCGCGAATCTCGTTGATGGCGATCATGTAGACCGGCGGTTTGGGCTGCGCATGCAGAGTTAGGCTACCGGCAGCACCTAACACTGCTCCCACCAGCATTGATCCCGCTATTGCAAGTCGCGTTCTCATTGTTGTGCTCCAGTCCTAGTCGTGGTGCGAAAGGTGCTGACGCTGGTCAATTCGAATCGATCCGACCATTTCATCTGCCAGCAGCTTCTTCAACCTTGGTGCGAAGCTGGACCGGCGCGCCTTCTTGACTGCCCCTCCACGCCATACCCGATGTGACTCCCGCAACGTCGGCCCAAGCGCGCCGGCCGACGCGAGGGCTACGCCCGCTGCATTCACGGTCGATGGTCCGCACGCAGCAAGCGACGCCGCACGCGTCGATACCGGCGCTAAGCTCGCTGTTTCGCAGAATGCCTGGATGTTCGCGAGCTTCGACGGCGAGTTCTCAAGCCGCAGCCAAAGCTATGCCGGCAAGACAGGAGCCAAGATGAGTTGGTAACTTAAAGGATCCTTATTACTTAGCCCGCTGGGGGCTTTCTTTTTTAGCGACTGAGGAGCTTTTTTGTTTCGCTGACGCCGGGCTGCGTCTAGAACGCGAAGGCGTTCAGGACCATGGTGCAGGTGACGATTGCACCCAGGATCAGTCCGAATAATTGGGTAATGCGACGTTCGCTCATATCCAGCCTCCCACCATGTTCCGCCCTGGGACCATAGTTTGAGTTTGTACAGGCAGACCGGGGAGAGAGTCTGTGATGCCCATCACGCTTTGGTCGATTTGACAGAGCTCTGAACCGCACGTCCAGCCGGGCGCGGGATTTCGAAACGTTTATCGCTTAGGCACGGAGGCTCGCTTTTGGGAACATGGCCCACCTTCGAGGAATGTGAAGGCACACGGGAACCGGCAGCTTCAACGACAAGCTGCAGCAAAATGCAAATTTCGCGACGCGAGTTCGTCAAGTCGTTCACTGCGAGCGGCATTGCGCTCAGCGTATCGCGCCTGGCAAATGCCGAAGAACCCCCATTTGCTGCGCGCGAGACCATGCCGGGATTCCAGCGCTGGAACCCGGCCGCCACCGGCGTTGGCCGCATCGATGGTATGGCCAAGGTCACGGGAGCCAAGCTCTACGCCTCGGATTTTCGCGCGGCCGATCTCCCCGGCTGGCCGCGGACCACCTCGCACGCCCTGCTGATCCGGGCCGCGGACGCGACGCACATTTATACCGGCATGGATCTCTCGCGCCTGAGCGGCGCGGCGAAGCCCGCGGTGGTGGTGACGGCGGCCGACCTCGCCCGAGCAGGCATGCGCGGCCTCGCCTGCCGGGCGGGTCCCCACATGCGCGCTGGTTGAGGCGCCGGTCCCCGAGCTGATCGCCGGCACCCAGCGCGGATTGCGCGCCGCCGCGTCCTGCACCTTCTGATCCATGGTGTAGGGGTTGCCGGAGGTCACGAGCCCCAGCGGGTCGTGATGATCCCGGTGGTTCCTGCGCTGCTCAACGCGATTTACGATGCCACTGGTCACCGCTTCCAATCGTTGCCGGTGACGAAAGCCATGATCGAGGGAGTGCTCAAGTGACGAAGCTGTCCGTCACCCGCGCGCTAGCGCTCTGCCGGTTGACTGCGATTGCCGACATCCGCGCGGCTTGATCCCCGCGCACGAGGCTCGCCGCGGCGCAGATGATAGCGACCTTCGACATATTGCCACAGCAGCAGGCCTGGCACGCCGAACGCCAATTCCCGGACGCGTTTTGACAGGGAAATCGCCAGCGCCGTATCCGCCGGCAATCCGAAGATTGCACCGAACAAGATATAGCCGCCCTCGAGAGCGCCTAACGCGCCGGGCACCATGAACGTTGCCGCGCGCACGCCAGAACCGAGGCTTTCGAGGATGTATGCGTCGGCGACGCCAATGGGCTGCCCGAGGCTCTGCATCACGAGCCAGACTTCGCCTGTCCCAGCAGCCCATCCCACAAGGCGCAGCAGACTGGCGCGCAACATAACCGGCCCGTTGCGGTATGCCGCGACTACGGACTCGTCGATCATCGAGGCGCGCGCCGCCAGGGCGGTCAGCCATTTTCCCGGCATCAGGCGGCGAGCGAATTTCGCCGATCCGGCAAACAGACCGCGATGCTGCAAGACCAAGAATGCCGCGATTGCCACGAAGAGTACGCCCATGGCTAGCAGCACCGTCCCCGCCACCAGCAGCGAGTTACGATCCGTCGATCGCATCAGGAGCAACGCCACCCCCGACACGACAAATATCAACTGGGTGCTTACCCCGACGGTCGTGTCCACGATCACGCTGGAAGCCGCTTGCGCGCCCGGCACCCCTCGCAAATGGATGAGGCGCGTGCTTGCAACATCGCCGCCGACGCTGGCGACAGGCAATAGCGAGTTGATGGATTCGCGGATCCAACGGATCCAGATGACAGTCACGGTATGCGGGCGACTCGCAGCCGGTAGAAGTTCACGCCATGCCAGAGCGCTGAGAGTAAAAGGAATGAGGTGAAACAAGGTTATGGGGATCAGGCCCCAACCGATCACCAGCATTGCGTGAGCCACCTGCGTGGCGCCGCTGTCGATAATCAGGTAGACCATCAACGAGAAGCCGAGAACCGCGGCGATGATCAGCGAAGCAGGAATGATCTAGCTCCTATATGCCGCAACTCGACGCGCTTCGCGCACAGTGATTCCCCTTTGCGGCACCATAACAGCGCGCGTGCCTTTTTTGTGTTTCTGCCGCGCCAAAATCCGGGGAGCGGAGGTCAGGCGCGGTGTTTACAACCATTTAACGCTGCCAATTGGGCGAATTTCATGTTTTCGCCACGGTGCTGAAGTGCTCTCAGAAGAGCCGGCGCAAATAGATGTGTAGCGAGAGTTCTCAATGAAGAGTTGGCATATTCTTCCACGGCGGCATTCGTCACGGGAATTGTCGTGCTCGTTGCCGCAACCCTCATCGGCTCCGCGAACGCAAGCCGCATAAAATGGACTTGGGTTTGCTAGCAGGGGCCGCCCCATTGGGGCTCGGAGTGCTCATCGCGCTGGGGGGCATCCTAGTCATGATGTCCTATCTTTCCGAGTGAGGCTTTCTCACGCGCGGCGCCAAGCTCTTGGCGAATCGCGGGCGGCGGCTCATCGTCCCGGGGCTGCGGAAGCAAGTAGTCTTGTTTTACCGGCTTGAGCAGCATGAAGAGCCAGAACGCGACGTAACCTATCGCCCATAGCATCAGGAGCGCCGCAGCAACGCGCCACCCGAACGTTAGTCCAAGGATCAGCAGCAGCAGGAGCCAGCAGAGTCGTTTAGCCCACTCGTGTCGCTGCTTCATTCGTGTTACCTACGCCGGTGGCGTCCGATCACGCCGATCGGCGAAGTCGAGACCGCGGCAGAAGCGGAACAGTCGTCACCAAGGCTCTAGCGACCGAGATATCTTGCGTCGCTCTGCCAGCTAGGGGGGGCTGCCTAACCCCCGACCCAAGCTCCTTTTACCCTCGTGCGAGGGAACCATCTCCCCGACCATGCGATAGCTCTATCGGCCTCTGTAGCCCGTATGAAGGAACCCGAACAGCAAGACCATTCCCCTGACAACACGAGTCAGAGCGTTGTTTGGTTCGAAGTGGAGGATTTTCTCCGCTATTTTGATCATTTTCGCAATCCCAGCGGTGTACAGCGAGTTCAATTCGAGATTTATCGTGCAGCCAACACGCTCGACGGGATTGCCGATCGTGTGAGGTTTTGTCGGCTGAGTATTTACAGCAAAAGACTCCACATCGTCGACTTCGGAGAAGTCCGTTCCGCATACTTGAATCCGCCTGGCCGTATCGCTCCATGGAAGACATTTTGGGAGCCAGCGATATTTTGGCGAAAGTTTCCCAGATCTTTCCCGGTGATCGTGCGCCACCCGCGTTTTTTCTTTTCCATCTTCAAGGCTGCAGTTCGCGATCTTCTCGGCACATTCCTCCGGAGGAACCGGTTTGAGCGGTTCGTGCGTCCTGGCGACGTGATCGTGTCACTTGGGGCTAGTTGGGGAATTCCCAACTACATGAAGCATATTGCCGAAGCGAAGCGGCGTTATGGAATAAAGTTTGCTCCTCTGGTTCACGATCTCATTCCGATCAAACATGAATCGCTTGTCGAACCACATCACACTGCTCAATTTCGCGAGTGGCTTCGAGCTGCAATACCGGTTTCCGACATCGTGTTCACCAACTCAAAGCATACGAGAACTGCTCTTGTCACGTTTGTTGTGGATTCCGGTTGGCGGTTACCTCCCGTCGAGGCGTTAGAAATGGGATCGGGTTTCAGGGAGGCGCTCACGGCCGGTACTCAAGCACTGATAAGTCTTCCCTCGCGCTACGTCTTATACGTCTCGACCATTGAACTTAGAAAGAATCACCGGCTGCTCGTCAGAGTATGGCAGCGGCTGTTGGAGCGCCACGGCGCCGACCTCGTGCCCAATTTGGTTTTCGCCGGAAAGATCGGCTGGTTGGTCGACGACTTGTTGGAAGAACTCGCGGCGAGCGGCTATCTAAATGGCAAGATCGTTCTACTGCGAAGCTTGTCAGATACAGAATTGCAGCAGGCTTATCGTTCGTGCCTATTCACGGTCTTTCCGAGTCTGTCCGAGGGCTGGGGATTGCCGATCGTGGAAAGCCTGGCACACGGGAAGTTCTGCGTCGCCTCCAACCACACATCCATCCCGGAAGCGGGTGGTAAGCTTATCGACTATTTCGATCCCGAGAACGAAGATGATGCGCTGGCAAAGATCGAACGGCCGCTCATCGACCAGGGTTACCTGGCTGCGCGGGAGGCACAACTGCGGGCCGAATATCGTGCTCGAACGTGGGGCGACTGCGTCCATGGGTTGATTAGAGCACTTG
>VAZM01000058.1:7443-15786 GCA_005883135.1 Alphaproteobacteria bacterium | reverse complement strand
TTCTCGATAATCAATTTCCGTTTTTCCACGCTCGCGCCCATCGTTGGCACGCGCGTTGCTGCCATTTCGTTACTTGGCGGCCGCCACCGCCTGACCGGCGTCATCCGGGGCATCATCAAGGTCAGCGGTCGCTGGAGACTCGACGACGCTCGGGAGCCCAACGGCTTCGCGCAGCTCCGCCCGGCGCATCTGATAATAACTCGAGCGAACAAAGCTGTAAAAATCGATGGACGCATCTTCGGCAGTCTTCAACTGGCCCAGCCGGTCGACCGCATCCACGGTCGTGGTGCCGGCGGTGACCGCGACTTGTGTGGTCGCCAAGGCGATTTGCGTTCCTATCAGCCAGCCCAGCGGATTGGCGGCCATATCAACGACGGATCCGACCGTATCGCGCGTCGTCGAGGGGCCCAAGTAGGGCGACACTACGTACGGACCCTCGCTTACCCCCCAGACAAACAAGGTCTGACCAAAATCGCCGCTCTGCTGCGCGATGCCATTGCGGCCGGCCACATCGAACAGCCCGCCGAGGCCGACGGTCGTATTGACGACGAATCGGGCGGTCGTGCGCGCCGCCGCGTCGAACCGCGCTTGCAGCAGATTGTTCACCAGGATGCGTGGCTCCTTCAAATTCGCATTCAGATCATGCAATCTTTCGTGGACCGGGCCGGGTACGGCCGCTCTTACGCCTTCGGACACTGGTCCGAGTATTTTTTGATTCGCCGCCAATACTTGGCGGTTTGCATTCTCGTTGGGATCGCTGATCGGCAGCGAGGCGTCGCGGGGTGCGCTCGCGCATGCGCTCACGAGGAGTGCTGTTGCCCACGCGATCACCCACTTGCCCCATAGCCGAGTGCGACGCATTTACTTCATTCCTGGCGTCGATGACTGCTTTGGTACGGCGCACTTCCGCTGCGTCGCCATTAGCGCCGGCTGGAAGACGACTGCGGCCGCCAGCGTCGTCAGCAGCGACAGGCCCATCAGCTTGCCCATGCTGGACGTTCCAGGGTGATGTGAGAACCACAGGCTACCGAACGCGATGGCCGTCGTGCAGGCACTAAAGAGGATGGCGCGCGTCAGGCTCGATTGCAGGAAGTTCGTCTCCCCCGCGCGCCAGGCGATGATGTAGTAGATTTTGAACGCGACCCCGATGCCCAGCAGCAGCGGAAGGGCGATGATGTTGGCAAAATTCAACCGCAGCCCGATCATAACGCAGATCTCGAGCGTGACGACGATAGCGACGAGCAGAGGTACAAGAGTCAGCGCAACATCGATCCACCGGCGCAGCGCGACGAACAGAATCAGCGCAATCAGGACCAACGACAAGATGCCGGCCTGAAGAAATGCCTTTACCACGGTTGCGGCGGCCTCGATCATGAAAACAGGCGTACCGGCGGCCTCCGGCGCGACGCTGGCAACGGCGGCGACGAAGCGATGCAAGACGGCGTTGTCAATGGCATCGCCCTTCGGCGCGACCTCGACGCGGAACCGGCCGTCCGTGGACATCCAGGTCTTCTTCAGCTCCGGCGGAAGCGTTTCGATGCTCACGCGTTCGGCGCCGAGGAGATGTCTCGCTTGGCGCAGCGTAGTGCTTAACGGCGCGATCAGAGCGTGTTGTGCTTCATCCAGGGCGGCCGGCGGCGCGTGCACGAACGGCTCCAGCGCCCTTGCCAAGCGCCGTGCCTGCACTGCAGTAGGGCTGTTGAGGTCACGCACCACGCCGTCCAGCTCAACGCTTGCAAGGCGGCGCGCTTGCATTGCGGTAGGAGTGACCGCCTCATCCAGCTCGACGACCAGTTTGCCGATCTCGGCTCGAGTATCTGCCGGCGTTGGCTGAGTGTCGGCCTGATCGGGGTTGAGGGTGTTTTGCAGAAAAAAGCTGGCATCCTCGATCAGAGCGAGCTTGGCGTCTTGATCGTCTGGAACAAAACTTTGCAGCGTTAGCACCCGGCCAACCTCGGGCAACTGGCGCAGCTTCTCGGCGGTGGCTGAAGCCTCGGCGAGATTGCTTTTGAGCACATCGATCGTGTTCGGGCTCGTGTCGGGAACTTGCATCAAGTCGAGCAACGTCACGACCGATTCACCATCCTGTGCGCGCAGGTTGAGCGGATTGAAGTCGAAGCGCAAACCTGCGAGCAGCGGCAAACCAAGAATGGCGACGGCCAGCGTCGTTCCGACGACCCAGTTACGCCGGTTCTCCAGAAAACGATCCAGACACCCCAGCGCGGCAAAGCCAATCGGTTTCTGCTCTGGGGGTGGTTGGAGCACGGTGAGCAAGGCCGGAAGCAGGGTTAATGTCGTTGCGAGCGCGATGACGATGCCGATTCCGGCGATCAGGCCCAGCTCGGAAAGACCGCGATACGCGGTCGGCAGGAAGGAGAAGAACGCGGTCGCGATCGAAGCGGCTGCGAGCAGGAGCGGCGCCGCCATGCCGCGTGCCGTCCCCAGAAGCGCCGGCTCAAGATCGCGGCACGCGTGCCGCTCGGATCGATAGCGCACGCAGAACTGGATGCCGAAATCGACGCCGAGGCCCACGAAGAGCACGGCGAATGCCACCGAAATGAGGTTTAGCGCTCCAACTGCCCAGAGTCCGATGGCGGATGTGTAGAGCAGTCCGCAGACCAGGGTCACAAGCACAGCGAAGATTAGACGCGCCCTCCTCAGCGCCAGCCACAACACCAGGCCGACGAGAAGCAACGTGATGAGCCCGTTGACGACGGCGCCATCGGCGACCGTGGCAAACTCCTCGTCGGACAGGACGACCGGTCCGGTGAGACGCACCTTGATGCCGCGCTCGGCCGTGAGCCCGAGCGAGGTCGCCACTTCGCGTATGACCGCCGTTGCTTTGCCTCCGGGCTGCAGATCACCGAAATTGAGGGCCGGCTCTATGTTCACGAAGCGACGAAGCTCCGAGGGCTTGGGCGGCCTGCCGGCGATCAGTTCACGCCAGGAGAAAGCAGGGGTCTCGCCTTTCGCCAGCAGTTCGAATGCGTCTGCGAGCGCGGCGAACGCCGGTTTGAGGTCTTCCAGCTTTGCCTTCCCCAGGCGCACGCCCTCGAGCGACTGAGATAACGTACGAAAGACACCGCGCAGCGTCGGATCGGCGGCCAGCGTTCCGAGGAAGGGTTGGGCAGCGATCAGGTCTGCGGTGCTGTGCTGCACCTCGTCCAGACCGAGCAAGAGGATGCCGTCGCGCTCGAAGAATTCGCCACCGTCGGGACGGCTGACGCTGCGGATCACGTCCGGACGAGAGGCAAGCCCGTTAACCAAGATCTCGGCGGCGTCATCGGCGCCTTCCGGCGTACTCGCATCGATGACCGCAATGATCTGGTCGATCCGTTGCGGAAAAGCATCGTGGAGCATCTTCTCCTGTTGCCGCCATGCGAGCGAGCTGGACAGGAGCTCTTTGCTGTCAGTGATGATGGCGAAATGCCGCGTGAAATAGGTCGCCGAGACGACTGCCAGGAGCAGGAGGCCCAAAATGGTCGGCCAGGCGTAGCGACTCGACAGCTGGACGAGCCGTGCGATCGCGGCCACGGTGACATTGCCTGCTCGAGTGGGAATTGTGTCGGCGGCATGTGCTGTCGCAGACACAGTGGCGGCCCACGCACGGCTCACACGGTTGAAAACGCCTTGCACCTACGCGGGCCCCCTGCCGCTTGCCTACAAGCATCAACCGCAAGATGAAGGCCAACTTTTGGCCGCGCGCGCCATCACGCTGCCCAAATCCCGCCCAATATCCAAACCGCCTTTGCCAAACCAGTGCAGCCGATTGCGGATGTTGAACGTGGCTGAATACGGCGAAAACCTCACCGCACGAGCGGACATGTTTGCCCCGCGGGATTTCACGCTGGGCCCGAGGCCCTCACCCGTCTCGCTTCTGGCGATCGTATTGGTGCTGTTGCTCGGCCTTACTCCATTGCGAGCCCAGACGCCGAGTGCCGCCGTCACAAAAATCCAAGGCTATTATCAACAACTGATGCCGACGATTCAGCAGGCTGCGCGGCTCAGCGTGCGCGAGCGCGATAAACGCTTTTCGCCGGTCTTCACCGCGGTGTTCGATATCCCGACGATGACGCGGCTGGCCGTAGGTCCAGCCTGGAAAAGCTTCTCTGCAGAACAGCAGGCGGCGGCCCGGGACGCCTTTGCCGGGTTCATCGTTGCCGAATACGCAAGCCAGATAAAGGACTATTCCGGCGAGAGCTTCGTGGTCGATCCGCAGACGACGCCGGAATCGCGTGGTGGCGGCGAGATCGTCAAAACGAAACTGCTGCAGCCGGGCGGTCGGGTCGTAAACATAAATTACCTGGTGCGCCGCGAGCGCGTAGTCGACATCTACCTCAATGGGACCATCAGCGATCTCGCCATGCGGCGCGACGAATTCGCGTCCGTCATTGCGGCAGGCGGTGCTGACGCCTTGATCAAGCGTTTGCAGGATCGAAGGGAAAATCTACTCGCGAAGTAACGTTTCGAGTTTCGACTGGCCCCGTCTTAGTGTCGGCTTGAGCGGTTTTGCGAAACGCCAATCGCGGAGTCCCTCGGAACTCTTCGTGGCGCGAGAACGTCAGCGGCGGCAGCTCGCTCCGACACCTGCGGCGCCCGCGCGACCTCTGCTTTCCATTTCAAGGTCAAGAAACGGAGTGTGGCTCACTCAGTGCAGGCGTACGTCTCGGTCTAGATCATCGGCAAATGTCGGTGGTTTTAGATAAATCACGAGGAGCCATGCCAATGAGCAAGCAAGAAGATAACAAGGCCGTTGTCGGCCGCTGGTTTACCGAATTCTGGGGCAAGCGCGTCAATCTCGCAGTTGTCGACGAGATCGCCGCGCCGGACATGCTGCTCAAATATTCGCTGCATGAACCGCGCCGCGGCCGCGAGGATATCAAGGCGTTCATGACCGATTTCCGCGCCGCATTCCCGAATCTCAATTTCTGGGGCACGGCGGATCTTATCGCCGAAGGCGACTATGTCGTCGGTCAATGGGAAGGTGGGGGCACCCATACGGGTCCAGCCTTCAAAGACTTCCTGATCGGCGGCCTCCCCGCTGCGACCGGCCGAAAGATGCACTTCACCGGCACCACGGTGTTGAAGGTGGTCAACGGTCAAATCGTCGAGGAGATCGGCCTCGACGATGGCGTCACCGCGCTGACCCAGCTTGGGTTGATCAAGGCCGCCTGATCCAAGCGATCCTCCGCGCATCCGCCCATGGTGGCGGTAGACCCACGATCGTCGAACGAGGCCCGCACGTTTCACCGCGGGCCTCATTTGCTCCGAGCGAATCGCCGCTCAATTCAAAGCCGACGTCCGCGCGCCTTGTCTTCAGCGGATCGCAGTCGGCGCCACGGTCGAACCGGTCGCGCCCTGCAGCTTCAGCGGCTGCATGACGAAAGCGAACTCGTACACGCGTGCCTTGGCGAGGTCCTCGAGCACGAGATTCTCGAGCAGATGAACACCGTTGACGGTGAGGGCGATATTGTGGACCGGCAGATTGATCGTCTTGTCAGGATTGGGCGCAATCTCCACCGGCCAGTTGTCCGAGCCAAGCAGCATCGGGTCCTGCTTGATCAGCCACTGGGCCGCCGCCACGCCGATGCCGGGACAGCCGCTGGTGTAGAGCTTGTTGTCGACGCCCCAATGCTTGCTCCACCCGGTGTAGATGAGCACGGCATCACCTGGCTCTAGCCGTATCCCTTGTTTCTGCAGCGCCTGCTCCAAATCGGCGACCGTGATCTCGTAATTGATCGGCAGGGTCTCCACACCCTTGAGACCGGCGATGTCGATCAGCACACCGCGCGTCATCAAGGTCCCGACCTTCTCCATGCCCATCTTGGTGAAGCCGCTGCGGGACGCGACCTCGTCCATCTTCACGCAGTTGTAGAGCAGGCGATCGAGCGCCTGATGGGTGAAGCCATCGAACTGCGTGCCGACCTGACCGATCTCTGCAACGACCAACTCCTCGTTGCTGTAGCGCTGGTTCGAGCCGAATGGCCCAGTGCTGCGCTTGGTGTGCACATCGTACTGCCGGCCGGGATTGAGCGGCATCTCCCGTCCCAGGACGTGTCCCAGCTCGAACGTCTCGCCCGTCTTGATCAGTTGCGCCGCGCGCAGCACGTTGGCAGGCTTCATGTGATTGCTCGAGCCGCGTTCATCAGCGGCGCCCCATTTCGAGGGGCAGCGCTCGTTGGGCGACGGTGGCTGCCAGCTTTGGGGCGTGGCGTCGGTCGCTAAAGCGCAGAAGCCCAGCGCAAGAATGGCGAGGCTCTTCATGGCATTCCTCCCTTTGTGGCAACGGGCATCGAAATTTGTCGCGCCTGCCGGCATGTCTTCGCAGACGCGGCTGAGGAGCTGCCAGATCGCCCTCACCGCACGGCGAACGGCGCATTGTAGGGCCGGCCGAACGGCACGCCGGCAGCAACCGTCTGCACCGGCTTGAGATGGACCTTGCCCTCGCGCTTGTTGTTGCGAGTATCGACGAACGACACAGGTCCTTCCACAAGCTCCATGATGGCCACGTCACCGGGCGCGCCGACTTGAAGACTGCCGAGCTTGGGTGTGCGGTTGATCACGGCGGCCGGTTTGATGGTCGCCATGGCGACCGCTTGCTCGAGCGAGAAGCCGAGCCCCATGAACTTGCTCATGACCCAGGTCAGATAAGGCATGCCAGGCGTATTGCCGGAGAAGACGTGAATGTCGGAGGAAATGGTGTCGGGCGGGCAGCCCTGCTGGATGGCGGCTTCGGCTACCGTATAGTCGAAGCTCCCGCCACCATGGCCGATGTCGAAGATCACGCCGCGTTGCTTGGCGGCGAGCGCCGCCGGCAACAGCCGGCCGTCCTGCACGATATTGGTGAAGTCGCCGGCGATATTGGGGAATCCCGAATAGCAATGGGTGAGAATATCGCCCGGTCGCAGCAGGTCGAGAATCTGTGACATCAACGCGCGTGTTTCCACGCCGCCGATGTGGCACATCACCTTGCCGCCGGTGCCCGCGCCCTCGCACGCGGCGATCGCGCGCTTGAGCGGCTCGAGCCCATGCTTGGCTATGACGTTCTCGGACATGCGCACCTTCGCGCCGAGCACCATATCGCTGTTCTCTGCAATCGCCCGCGCCGCCACATCGGTCTGCGCGAAGTCGATATTGTAGAGCTCGGCAACCGGAAAGCCCGCGAGTCCGATGTTGGCGATGTGCACGAAGGCGTAAACTCGCGTACGCGTTTGCGCCGCGACGTAGCGACGAAACCCAGCAAAGTTGTTGGCGCCCGCGTCCCCCGCCGAGACACAGGTGGTCGTGCACTGATACGCAACCAGTTCGTCGGCCGGAATGCCGATTGCCGAACCATAGGGATAGACGTGCGTGTGGAGGTCGACGAGCCCCGGCGTCACCAGCTTGCCCGAGGCATCGAGCAAGCGCTGCGCGCGTTCCGCCGGGATGTCTGCTTCGAGAGCCTCGATCACGCCAAAGCGGATGCCGATGTCGCGCTTTCCGCGCAGGCTCTGACTCGGATCGAGCACGTCGCCGCCCTTGATCACAAGATCGAACTTGTCATTTGGGCCCATGGCGGCGCCCGCCGGACCCTTGCTCGCCGCGATAAGAGCGAATGAACCCGCGGTGGCGAGAAATTGGCGGCGCGTGGTGGACATGGATTTTCCTCCCCCTAAACGTCTGATTTATTTTTTGATCGTGCGCCGCGCGGTTGCGCGCGTCAATTGGGAGCGGCCGGGGTTTCGCTGTCATGGCAGGACTTAACGGATCGTAAGACGCGCGTGAACGCGCTTATGTTCCGGCCATCCACGTCTTTGGCGCTCCCAGCAAGGAAGACGTGCGTGCCTGGCAGTGCTTGCCGGGCACGATGGATGCCGAGATCTTGCTGAAGATGACGAGTAAATGACGGACGTAGGTAAAGGCCCGCCGCCATACGGTAACGCGGCCGCTCGTCAGCGGCGGGGTGCGGTGCCTGTGTCGATCCCCGCCTCACGGCGCACGCCAGGTCCCTCGGGCCGCCTGCTTGCGACCGCCGTGGCGCGCGCATGCCAATCCGCACCGCACTCGTTGTCCTCGCAATTGTGCGCCTCGCAGGCGAGGCCGCGAATGCGCAGCGGCTGACCGGCAGGGGCGCCTTCCCAATCGATGGCGCCAAACTGCGCGCGATGGCAAAACTCGACGAGATGAAGGTCGCCGAAAATGTCGGCGTATTTGATGATGCCCATGGTGATCAGGCCGCCGCCGCGCAGCAGATCAAGCGCAAGGCCGTCCATCGAAGCAACCGCACCGGTCATCTCGGACTTCGGCAAAATGAGCGCTGGAGCGAAGTCCGCCTTTTCAAGCGCATCAAGATCCGCCTCGCCC
>VAZM01000058.1:6695-7431 GCA_005883135.1 Alphaproteobacteria bacterium | reverse complement strand
TGCTTGTCATCAGCATCCCGCGGGTGCCGGTATTGCCGGTGTTGTCGATCACCGGAGACACGCTCCATTGCGTGCGGCCGTTCTCGTTCTTGGCGCCGTAATGAACGAAGCGGAAGTTCGTCGAATGGACATAGGCGCGGTTGCTGGCCCGCAAGCCCTGGTCGGCCGTCACCGCTTGCCACCCCGTGAATATGGCAGCGGTAATCGCGCCTCCGGCCGCCGCGAGCGTCAGGAACGCCGTCGCGTAATCGAGCCAATGTTTCCTTTGGCCGCTCGCGGGCTTGTGCCCGGTCGCGGCCGTTTCCGCTGCGACTTTTTCTCCCGCGCCGGACGGGCGCGCGGCTTCACCGAGGACCGTCCCCGTCCGTTCCGCAGTGTCGGGACGGCTGCTGGCGGATTCTGATTGTTCGCTCAACACGCAAAACCCCCCTCGTGTTTCGAGCATGCCCCTGCATAAGCCGATGCAATTAGGGACATATGATGGCATTGGGGTGTTGCGCGCACGGGGCGGCCGTGCTCGCAGAGCCGCTCTCTTTCAACCCCGCGCGGACGGCACTCAATTAGGCCGCCTCACAGGGCCGTGCCAACGATCGACGCGTTTATCGCTGTCAGTAGTTCAGGGGTATGTGGCGCAAGCCATGCGAGAGCGGCCGGCTTTCGATCGCAGGGTGGAGGCGGCGCCAAAGCTCATTCGGTAGGATGAAGCCGCCGGGCGCCAGCGCCTCGCTTGTGAGCT